>JBFHXF010000066.1:0-11017 GCA_041599115.1 Acidimicrobiia bacterium | reverse complement strand
GGTGCCTTGCCTCAAGGAACCATTCTCGTGTCTTCTGACAACGTCATTGGCTATGCCAATCCCGCTGCGGAGCTCCTCATCGGACCCATCCCGGAGGATCTGCGCCGGCTGACGCCTTTCGCCCTACAGGCCGTGGCAGGTGAAAGCAGGGCTAGCGGGGCCTCGGTGCTCCGTGAGCTCGATTTCGGGCAACCTCCTCGCCGATTGCGAATCGAGGCGGCGCCTCTGGCCGGAGAGGGCGCGGTCCTGTTGATCGTGACCGACGTGACAGAAATCGAGTTGACGTCCAGGGTGCGACGGGATTTCGCGGCCAATGCCTCCCATGAGCTGAAGACACCGCTCGCCGCCATCCTTGCCTCTACAGAGGCACTTCGGATCGCGATCGAACGGGAACCCGGCACGGCGGGCCGGTTCGCGGACCAGGTCGAAGCCTCGGCCAATCAATTGAATCATCTGGTCAACGACCTTCTCGATCTTTCCCGTCTCGACCGCGAACAGCTCGAGACGACCCGTCTGTCGTTGGACGCGGTTCTGTCGAGGGCGCTGGAGCAACTGGTCGACCGTGCCAGGGACAGCGGTGTCACCGTCGAGACGTCCATCCGGCCCGTCGAGATACTGGGCAGCGAGCGCGACTTGGCCGTGGCCCTCCGGAATGTCCTCGACAACGCGCTCCGTCACTGCCGGGAAGGGGATGTGATTTCCGTCGGCCTGAAGACCGAGGGGGAGTATGCCGTGATTTCGGTCTCGGACACCGGTGAGGGAATCCCGGCCCGAGACGTCGACCGGATATTCGAGCGTTTCTATCGGGTGGATGCCGCCCGGTCAAGATCCTCTGGTGGGACCGGACTGGGGTTGTCGATCGTCAAGCATGCTGTGGAGAGTCACGGGGGACGGGTTGAGGTCGACACCGAGCTGGGCGTGGGCTCGACCTTCCATATTCGGCTTCCGCTGCCGCCGGATAACTCAGATTCGGCTTCGAACTAATCTGATCATGGTCTTTTTTCATGGCAATTCTCGAAACCATCAATGATCCCTCTGATGTCCGTGGGCTGTCATACGACGAACTCCATTTACTCAGCGAGGAGATCAGGGCCTTCATTCTCGACAAGGTGTCCAGGACGGGCGGCCACCTGTCCCCCAATCTGGGGGTAGTCGAGCTGACCCTCGCCCTCCACCGGGTTTTTGACTCTCCAAACGACCGGATCATCTGGGACGTCGGGCACCAGACCTACGTGCACAAGCTCATCACCGGTCGACGGGGCCGCTTCGACGAGCTGAGACACACTGGCGGGCTGTCGGGGTACCCCAGCCGGGAAGAGTCCTCCCATGATTTCGTGGAGAACAGCCACGCATCGACCTCTCTTTCTTACGCCGCGGGCCATGCCCTCGCCGGGTACCCGGGATTCACCATCGCCGTCATCGGCGACGGTGCCCTCACCGGGGGTATGGCCTACGAGGCACTGAACCACATCGCAGTTACCAGGCCGGAACGTCTGATCGTGGTGGTCAATGACAATGGGCGCTCTTATGCGCCGACGGTGGGCGGTTTGGCTGCGTTGGCCAGCCTGGCCCACTATCGAATCGATCCGCGTTATGAGAAAGCCAAGAAGACACTCGGCCGCATGCTGCGCGGGATACCGTTGGTGGGAGAGACCGCCGACGAACTGGCAGGCCGTCTCAAGGACGCGATCAAGCAGGTCCTCGAACCATCGACCGTCTTTGATGCACTCGATCTGAAATACACCGGTCGGATCGACGGTCATGACATCCGCCTTCTCGAGGAGACCTTCAAGACGGCCAAGACCTACGACCAGCCTGTGGTCATCCATGTCATCACCGAGAAGGGCAACGGATACCAGCCAGCTCTCGAAGATGAACTGGAGAAACTCCATGGGGTCGGCTCTTTTGATGTGGCAACCGGCAAGGCGCTGAAGAACGAGCTCAAGCTGACAGAGGTGGCCGGCATAGCATTGGCGGAGTTGGCCGCCGCAAGACCCGAGATTGTGGGCATTTCCGCAGCAATGGTTTCTTCTGCGGGTCTGCGGCAGATGTCCGAGCGGTTCCCGGACAGGGTGTTCGACACCGGAATCGCCGAGCAACACGCTGTCACTCTGGCTGCCGGTATGGCGATGGCCGGGAAAAAACCGTTCGTCTCGATCTATTCGGCCTTCCTGCAGCGAGCCTTCGATCAGATTGTCGAAGACGTTGCCCTGCACAATCTGCCGGTCACGTTTCTGATAGACAGGGCTGGGATCACCGGGCCCGATGGTCCCTCCCACCACGGCGTCTTCGACCTCTCATACCTACGCATGATCCCGAATATGGTCATCGGCGCCCCCGCCGACGCCACCGAGCTTTGCGGGATGATCCAGACGGCGGCCGAATACGCCGGCCCGTTCGCCATCCGCTATCCGAAAGGGGCGGCAGCCTCCGTCCCAACCCTCCCCGTTCCGGCTTTACCCATCGGCAAGGCCGATCTTGTCTCTACGGGTGCGGACGTTTTGCTGGTAGGGCTCGGTCGCATGGTGGAGATGGCAGAGAAGGCGGCTGGAGACTTGAGGTCTCGAGGCGTGGATGTTGGGGTAGTCAACGCCCGCTGGGCGAAACCTCTCGATCCCACGATTCTGGAGTGGGCCGCCCCCGTGGCTCATGTTGTGACCTTGGAGGACAATGTCGTCGCCGGCGGATTCGGTTCGGCGGTAATGGAGATGTTCGCATCGGCAGGTGTCGCCAAGAAGGTCACCTGCCTTGGAGTCTCCGATCGGTTCCTTCCGTATGGATCTCCGGGTGACGTAATGGAGGCCGAGGGTCTCGACGAAGGGTCGATTGTCCGTCGGATTCTCACCGCAAACGACCGGCCCTGAACGACCTCCCTTCGGCACGTTTTCCTGGCGAGAGGCCGTGGGTCTACGCTGGTTAGCTCCGGCCTGCCGGCCTGGAGAAGATCAAGTGGAGGTACCAGTGAGAAAACTGATTCGGTTGGCGGCCTTTCTCGCCGTCTTGGCTCTGATTTTGGCGGCGTGCAGCCCCGCGGCAACAACGGGGACCACGGCCGGCGCCGGTGAGACCACCGTTGCGGGAAGCGGGTTGCCCGACCTCGCAGGCAGAGAAGTGACCGTGGCCATAGAGAACGCCTATTTGCCTTTCAACTACATCAACCTGGACACCAAGCAAGCCGGGGGTTGGGACTACGAGGCGTGGGATGAGATCTGCCGTCTGCTCAACTGCAAACCGGTCTACACCGAGGCGGCATGGGACGGGATGATCACGGCAGTTTCCGAGGGTCTTTACGACGCTGCCGCCGACGGGATCACCATCAACGACGAGCGAGCCCAGGTTGTGGACTTCTCCGACGGCTATATCTCGATCGAGCAGCGCATGCTGGTCCGCATCGACGAGAGTCGTTTCAGTGAGCCTGAGGAGCTAGCCGCCGATGACAGCCTTCTGATGGGGACTCAGGTGGCGACCACCAACTACCAGACGGCGGTCGACAAGATCTTCGGCGGTGACGCCAACACGCCTCGACTCCTCTCCTTTGAAACCTTCGGCGCGGCAGTCCAGGCCCTCATCAGCGGTGAAGTCGATGCGGTGCTGATGGACGAAACGGCAGGGCAGGGCTATGTCGGTGTCAATTCGGACAAGCTCAAGGTTGTGGGCAAATCACTTTCCAGCGACCAATTGGGATTCATCTTCCCGAAGGGGAGCGACCTGGTGGCACCTGTGAATGCGGCCTTGGCGGAGATGAAGGCGAGCGGATTCCTCGCCGGGCTCTCCGACAAGTTCTTCAGCGCCAAGTTCGCCGTGACCTACGACGACATATGCGCCGGCGCCTACAAGGAAGCCGGGGATGCCTGCTGACGCTCACTGACATAGGAACCTGAGAAAGCGCCGGGTTTACCCCGGCGCTTTCTCGTGCGAACATCGCGGCGGCAGTCAGAAGGAGTCAGAGATGACAGTCGCGCCAGAAACACTGGAACCCATCCACGTCGAGATCCCGAAACGGTTCACAGTTCGCGACTTCCCCTACTGGCTGGCTGCGATCGTCCTGTTCATCGTCGGAATGATGGTCCTGATAGCGGTCGGCCCCGAATATCGGAAGTCCTTCGACTTCGTCAAACTCGGCATCGGCTTCACTCTCTACACCACGGCTTTGGCGTTTGTGATTTCGGTCATTGTGGGGTTGTTCGCCGCCTTAGCCCGGATGAGTCGCAGCGTGGTGGCGCGCAATATCGCCACTTTCTACATCGAGTTCATCCGGGGCGTCCCCATGATCGTCCTCCTGATCACCTTTGCCCTGGTGCTTGTTCCCGATGCCTTGGCATTCGTGGGAGTCGACAAGCGCTTCTTTGACATCACTCACCGCGGGATCATCGCCCTGGCGGCGGTGTACGGGGCCTTTCTCGCCGAGGTGTTCCGGGCGGGCATCGAATCCATCCCACTGGGTCAGACCGAGGCCGCCCGTTCACTGGGGATGACCCAACGGCACACTCTCCGCCATATCGTCCTTCCCCAGGCGATTCGCAACATCCTCCCCGCGCTGGGAAACGATTTCATCGCGTTGTTGAAGGACTCGGCCCTCCTCTCGATTCTCGCGATACGCGAGATGACCCAGATGGCCAAGCTTTATACGGGGAGATCCTTCCGGTTCACCGAGACATACCTCGTACTCGTGTTCTTCTATCTCACCGGCACCCTCATCCTCAGCCTTCTCGTTCAGTGGTATGGCCGCCGGATCGGGACGGTGGCAGGGAGCGCGAAGACGGTCGCCGCGGCGACTGGCGGGGCCGAACCGACATGACTGGTCGGGCGCATTCCAGAAGCGCGGCGTTGATCTCAATTCGGGGACTCCATAAGTATTTCGGTGAGATTCAGGCGGTCAAGAACGTGAATCTCGAGGTCCGCAGGGGTGAGGTCGTGGTGATCGTGGGCCCGTCAGGTTCTGGCAAGAGCACGGTGCTCCGTTGCATCAATCATCTCGAGGAGCCCACAGCCGGTGTCGTCGAGATAGAAGGCGAGATGCTGGGCGATGACGACGTGGACATCAACGAGGTCCGGGCCGAAGTGGGGATGGTTTTCCAGCAGTTCAATCTCTTTCCACACCTGACTGTATTGGAGAACGTGACCATCGCCCAGAAGCTGGTACGAAAAAGGGAAAAACGGGAATCCATAGAGATCGCCATGACCCAGTTGCGTCGGGTTGGGATCCCGGAAAAGGCGGATTCCTATCCCCATCAACTCTCGGGTGGGCAGCAACAGAGAGTGGCCATTGCCCGGTCGCTGGCCATGAACCCGAAGATCATGCTTTTCGACGAGCCGACCAGTGCTCTCGATCCTGAGATGATCAAGGAAGTCCTCGACGTGATGCTGCAGCTGGCTCGTGAGGGAATGACCATGGTGGTTGTGACCCATGAGATGGGTTTTGCCCGGGCTGCTGCCAATCGCGTCGTCTTCATGGATGAGGGCCAGGTCGTCGAGATTGCTCCACCGGACCAGCTCTTCAGCCACCCACAGCACGAGAGAACCAAGCTCTTCCTGTCACAGATCCTGGCTCATTGACAGTCCACCGGGCTGATCCGGCCCGGACAACAGGGCCACTCCACGATTAGGGTGAATCGCGAGAAGGTTCGTGGACTAGCTTCACGTATCCCGACGACACTTGGAGGAGAGATGAAATCGATAAAGCTCTTGGCGGTCTTTGCCGCCCTGATGCTGGTGCTGGCTGCATGTACGTCGGCCAGCGAAACTACCACGACCGCCGCGGGAGGCGGTGAACAAGGCTCGCTACTGGATACCGTCAAGGCGCGAGGAACGCTCAATTGCGGCACACGCGACGCTTTCCCCGGCTTCGCTCTTCTGACCGACACCGGTGAGCACGTCGGCTTCGACTCGGATTTCTGCCGCGCAATCGCAGCAGCGGTTCTGGGCGACGCGACGAAGGTGAAACATGTCGACCTTGAAACCGCCGACCGCTTCACTGCTCTGCAGTCGGGTCAAATCGACGTTCTCGTGCGCAATACCACCTGGACGGCAGGCCGGGACGGGAACGAAGGAGCCACATTCCTGACGGTCAATTACTACGACGGTCAGGGAATGATGGTCGCTGCAGACAGCGGTTACACCAGCATCAACGACATGGATGGTGTCATCATATGCGTCGCCAAGGGGACCACCACCGAAGGCAACGCCGCCGCCGAGGCAGCACGTCTTGGACTGGACTGGGAGGTCCGTCCCTTCGACGACACCGACCTGATCCAGCAGGCTTTCCTGGCCGGCTCGTGCGACGGTTGGAGCTCGGACTCCAGCCAGCTGACCGGGTTGCGCTCCGTGTATCCCGATGGTCCGGAGTCGCTGGTCATTCTGCCGGAGGTCTTCTCCAAGGAGCCGCTGGCACCTGCGGTACTGGACGGCGACTCTGCCTGGGCGCAGGCCGTCAACTGGGCAATCCTGGCGACCATTCAGGCCGAAGAGTGGGGAATCACGTCGGCAAATGTCGACTCGTTCCTCAGTTCTGACGACTCCAACATCCGCAAGTTCCTCGGGGGGACCTTCACGGATTCCGATGGAAACGAAACGACCCTGGATCCCGGACTTGGCCTACCCACCGACTTCGCCTATCAGGTGATCAAGCAAGTGGGTAACTATGGCGAGATCTTTGAGCGCAATCTGGCACCACTAGGACTGGAAAGAGGAGTCAACGCCCTCTGGAACGACGGTGGGCTCATGTACGCACCGCCTTATCGCTAAACGCATGTGAGATCGGCGGGCGGCGAAGGCCGCCCGCCGACACCCGGCAATGACGCCACCAATCCCAAAATCGCGGACTCCCTTCTATCGGAACGTCCGGTTCATATCGTGGTCCTTTCAACTTGTGGTCTTTGCGGTGGTTGCCGCCTTCGTCTATTGGCTGTTCGGGAACTATCAGAGGAATACCGCCTCCAGCGGCATACCCACCAATTTCACCTTTCTCGGCAGTCCGGCCAGCTTCGACATCCCGGGGGCCGACTTCGAGCCCACCGAGTCAGTTCGCAACGCCTACGTCATCGGGGTCCTCAACACCCTCCGCGTGTCAATTGTTGGCATCATCCTGGCCACGATCCTTGGGATCCTGATCGGAATCGGTCGGCTGTCGAAGAACTGGCTCGTCCGCAAACTCTCAACGATCTATGTCGAGGTGCTGAGAAACCTTCCACTGCTCGTCATCATTACGTTCACGTTTCTCGGCGTGGTACTTCAAGTGCTTCCCCGGATAGAGGATTCCTGGACGCCGCTGGGAATCATGGTCGTCTCGAACCGGGGCATCGGCGTCCCCTGGTATTCCGGCACCTCCGGTCTCTCATTGATTGTCGTCTTCTTTGTCGGGGTCATTGGTTGGTGGTTGTTGGCGCGGTGGCGTCATTTGGTCGCCGATCGAACAGGTCAACCCGCTCGAGCTTTCTGGTTTGGCGGGGTCTTCTTTCTCGCGGCTCTGGTGGTTGGTTGGATCGTGCTCGGTGGCCGGATCATTCTTCCCATGGTCGACGGCAAACGGATTGCAGGGGGGATCCGGGTGGATCCGTCCTATTTCGCGGTCCTGATCGCGCTGGTCATATACACGGCGAGTCACATCGCCGAGATAGTTCGGGGTTCGATCCAGGCCGTTCCGGTCGGTCAGGGCGAGGCAGCAAGTGCCCTGGCACTCAGTGGCTTTCAGCGCATGTGGAACGTCGTGCTCCCTCAGGCGATGAGGATCGCAATCCCGCCTTTGGGCAACCAGTACCTCAATCTGATAAAGAACTCGTCGCTCGGAGCAGGATTTGCCTACTTCGAACTGACCCAGGTCACCCAGGTCACCGTCGGTAATGGGTCTCCTGCTGTCCCCGCCTTCACCCTGGCGCTCACCTTCTATGTGGTGCTTTCATTGATCACCTCGGCCTTTGTCAATGTCGCCAACAGACGGTTCAAGCTGGTAGAGCGATGACGAACGCCGCTTTGACCGGGCGTCCGGCCCGTTTGTGGGTGAGGAAGAACCTCTTCCGAACGCCACTGGACGCAGTGTTGACGGTTGTTTTCGGATCCCTGTCCCTCTACGTGTTGGCGCGACTCGCCCTTTTCGTTTTCGTGAACGCACGCTGGGAGATCATCGAGCGAAATCTCAAGCTGCTTCTCGTGGGTCGTTGGCCTGCCGACCAGCTGGATGTTCTGGTCACCTCGGTTGTCGTCCTGAGCCTGTGGGGCGGAGTGATTGCCGGGATCGTTGCGGGTCGCCAGATCCGAAAGGGAACCTCTGTGATCGCTGGGATGACGCCGACACAAAGACTCTCCGATCTTGGTCGCAGGTTTGGATTGGTCCTGGGCACCAGCCTGCTGCTCCTCCTGCTCACCAACAGCTCCGGCCCCTGGCTGATGGCCGGATTGATGCTCGTCGGCGGCGTTGCCGGAACGTGGTCGGGCCGAAGGATCGGAGTCCGTTTCCTCTCGCCGATCGTGGCACGTGCCGGAATCCTGATCATGGCCGCCGTGCCGATCGCCACGTACGCCTACATGGTCTCCGCCGTCCCCCTGGCGCAGTGGGAGGGTTTCATCTTCAACCTGAGCGCTGCCGCGGCAGGGATAATCCTGTCCTTCCCCTTGGGAGTGGTCCTCGCCCTGGGCAGGAGGTCGAAGCTGAAGTTGCTGAAGATGGTCTCGGTGGTCTACATCGAGTTTGTCAGAGGATCCCCCCTCTACGTGCTGTTGTTGTTGGCCAACGTCTCGTTGGAGTTCTTCGTACCGGCGTCGATAGCCCCATCCAAGGTGATTCGAGCCATGGTCACCTTCACCATCTTCACCGCCGCCTACCTCGCTGAAATCGTTCGGGGTGGATTGCAATCGGTGCCGAGGGGTCAGGAAGAGGCGGCCAAGGCGCTCGGTCTTACTCCCGCCAAGCAGATGAGATTGATCGTTTTGCCCCAGGCACTTCGCAATGTCATCCCGGCTCAGATCGGACAGTTCATCTCCCTCTTCAAGGACACCACTCTGGCGGGGCTGGCTCTGGGCATCTTCGACCTTCTCGCCGGGGCAGGTGTCATCACCCAGCAGGACGATTTCCGGGGCCAGGGGCTGATAATCGAGGCACTCGTGTTTGTGGGATTCTTGTTCTGGGTGGGCTCATTCACGATGTCAAGGGAAAGTCAGCGACTGGAACGTAGGCTGGGGGTTGGAACACGATGAGCGACACAAACCAGTCCGTATACGCCGATGCCACGAAAGCGGTCGGAGAGGCCATCCTGGAGCTCCAGCACGTTGACAAATTCTTCGGGACTTTTCAGGCATTGCGAGATATCAACCTCAACGTTGGCCGTCAGGAGGTCGTCGTCGTGATTGGGCCCTCGGGGTCGGGCAAGTCGACGATGATCAGATGCATCAACCGTCTCGAGGAACACGACGGCGGCCGGATCATCGTGGACGGGATCGAGCTCTCCGAAGACGTGAAGAACATCCAGGAGGTTCGCAGGGAGACGGGAATGGTCTTCCAGCAGTTCAATCTGTTCCCCCATCTGACGGTGCTGGACAACGTCACCCTTGCGCCGCGACAGGTACGGCGAATGCCGAAGAGCGAAGCCGAGGCTTTGGGGATGCAGCTTCTCGAGCAGGTGAGGATCCCCGAGCAGGCGAAGAAATACCCCGGTCAGCTCTCCGGTGGGCAGCAGCAGCGGGTGGCCATCGCACGATCACTCGCCATGAAACCCAAAGTGATGCTTTTCGATGAGCCGACATCGGCACTCGATCCCGAGATGATCGGCGAGGTACTGGACACCATGAAAGATCTTGCTCGTGGCGGTATGACCATGATCGTGGTGACCCACGAGATGGGTTTTGCCCGGGAGGTGGCCGACCGGGTGGTTTTCATGGCCGACGGTCAGATTGTCGAGGTGGGAACGCCGGAACACTTCTTCACGAGTCCACGGGAGGATCGCACCAAGTTGTTCCTCAGCCAGATTCTTTGATCGACGAGTTCAACCCGGTCCATCGAACCACCGGCCGATGGAAGTGTGCCGAAGGGTCCGGGCGGCGCCTGTCGGGGTCGACTCCGAACCCTGATGTAGACGCCGGCGGCTTCTAGCCTGTCCTCTCCGTGACCAATTCGGCCCGATTCCTCACTGTCTTTGCCGGCGGCATCGTTCTCGGGGCCGTCTCCTTCACCGTGTGGGCCGCCGATGCCGCTGATCGGCCCCCGCAATCTTCGATTCCCGTGGCGACCAGCGAGACAACATCGACGAGCACCACAGCCGTCACATACCCGACCACAACCATTTCGCTTCCGGTGGCCACAACCACCACTCTCGCTGCCAGAGGTGCCCTCGTCATCCAGGGAACCGGTGATGTAGCTGTCGATCCGATCTATATCCCGGCGCTGGCTGCCAATGGCTGGGACTATGCGTGGTCCGGACTCAACGGCCTGTTTCTCGCCGATGACCTGACCGTGATCAATCTCGAGTGCGTTCCATCGGATATGGGATCCTCCCTGGACAAGGCGTTCACATTCCGCTGTCCCACCGAGGCATTGCCGTCCCTGAAGGCCAACGGTGTCGATGTCGCCAACATGGGAAACAACCACTCGGGCGATTTTGGCAAGGAGGCGCTGGTCGACGGACGAGCCAACCTCATCGCCGCCGGGCTCGGTGCTGTCGGCGCCGGCAAGGACCTGGCCGAGGCCGGTGCGCCTGCCCTCTATGAGATAAGTGGTTGGAAGATCGCCGTCCTCGGCTTCGGCGGCGTGGCTCCAAATGATTCCTGGTATGCCACCGAGAATCGTCCTGGCATGAGAAGCGGCGATCACAACGACCAGATCGTGGAGGCTGTCAAGGCAGCGAAGGAGGTCGCCGACATCGTCGTGGTCGCCATCCATTGGGGGATCGAGTTGGACACGACACCCCGTGCCGACGATGTGGAGCGTGCCAAGTTGATGATCGCCGCGGGTGCGGACATCATCTTCGGCAGTCATCCCCATCGCATGCAGCCGCTCGACTTCATCGATGGGAAGCCCGTGTTCTGGTCT
>JBFHXF010000065.1:0-11039 GCA_041599115.1 Acidimicrobiia bacterium | reverse complement strand
CCGGGATGGCAGCCACACTGCGCCCACCGCATACACCACACCAAGCAAACCCACCACCAGCACATACCCCACCGTCCGCGAAATGATCCGATCGATCTCGAACAGGCGGTACTTGAGAATCGCCAGTCCGATCGCCACCGGAGAGCCGACGACAAGGACTATCCCCGCTGGATTATTCAGCGAACTGAACCCCGGCAACAGCGACAGGGCCAGCATGGCCCCTCCACCAACGATCACGAAAATCAGAAACTTCAACTGCTGGCGCACCTGGCTCCCTCCGCGTCGATAGAGAAGGCCCAATCGAGCGATTCCCGCCAGCCCCATCACTAGAGCCAAGAAATACACAGGAACAAACAGGAGAAATCCGAAATCCTCTGAAACTGCGACGGCCATCATTGAGCCAACCGACGCATCAGCCGCCATGAACCAAAACAAACCCGCCACCAGCCGTCGCCGCCACCCCGGAGAGAGGCCAGCGGGGAAGCCGACCAAGATGGCCAGGGCGGCGGTGATTGCCAGCCAATCGGCAGCGCTGGCCAGACCGTCTGCGAACTCGCCGCCAGTAGAGCGGGCGAGAAGCCCCAAACCCGAGGCACCAGCCTCGGCTGCAAAGAGCCACCCGAGCGACACGTTCTTGCTCCGGGCCAAGATGACGGCGCCCGTTATTCCAAAAGAGAGGCCACCGAGGGCGACAATGATGAATTCGAAACCGTCTATCTCTGTGCCGCTGAGAGGGAGCGATGCCATCCCCAGGGCCACAACAAAGGTTCCAACCGTTCCCCCGATCCGGCGCAAACCTCCGGGTCTCATTCTCGAATCCAGACTCCGATCGCCGACGGTTGCATGGTCTCGGTGACCACACCCAGCCAATCGTCGGTCAACCGGTCGAGATCCGTCTGACGACGCAACCGACCCGAAAACTCCTCCACCACCCGCTCCGCGTCATACCGGGACCGGTAGAAACGACGATCAACCCAACGCAACACCCGACGACGCAAAGGATTGAACATCGCCGCCACCGCCAAAGTGGCCCCCGCCACAAACACCGGAGAATCACCCGTCAAACGTGACGGCAACCACACCGCCACCACCGCATACACCACAGCCAACAACCCCACCACCACCACATACCCCACCGTCCGAGAAATGATCCGATCAATCTCAAACAGGCGGTACTTCAGAACGCCGACGGTGATGCTGACAGGGATCCCCAAGAAGCCCAGGGCTAACAACGCGTCTTCGAGGCCCGACTCGGTGAAGTCGGTGTTCAGTACGCCATAGACGTAAATCACTCCGAACACCGCCACGGCAAAGAACAGCCATTTCATCTGATGGCGTTCCACATCGTCGGAACGCCGGTATCGAAGCATTATGCAGCCGACCCCGGCCCCGGTGACCACGACCAACCCCGCCAGCCAGAAGGCCAGGAAGGGGCCATTGAGGAACGACAATGGCACTAACCCGATTGGATTAGTGACCTGCCATCGCTCGTCGAAGGGGCCGATTGGGTTGACGAGGATCATCAATATGGCGAAGAAACCGGCCATCGCCAGCTCCAGTCCGACAACCCAACGCCAGCGTCGGGAGAGAAGTCTCCCTGTGGGGAAGACGAGTAGCAGGTGAAACACCGGGAACACCAGGAGCAGCCAGCCGTAGTTGTCCAGGAACAAGCCGACGAACAGCAAGGGGCTCACCGACCCGGGGGCCCGCTCGATAGCGCCGATCTGATGCGCGAGGGGAACTGAAAGCGCCCCTGCCACGGCGGGGATCATGAGCAACCAGCCAATCACGTTGGAGCTATTCCTGGCAACGATCAGAGCAGACGAGAACGCGAACACCGCCGGCAGTAGCGCCCACAGCATATCGCCCGCAGTGGCTATGACCGTTCCGCCTGTGTCGAGCCCTGTGGTTACGTCGTACACCGAGATTGCAAAAACGGCTGCGGCCAGGGCCCAAGCCAAAACACCTATTGATCTGCGCATTACTCTCATGGTTGCAGACCACCGTTCCGTAACCGTTACGAGCTGCCACTGACTCTCTCTTTTTCAGCGCCGTCTGACGAGAGCGTTCCGAACCTTTCACACAAAGTGTTGTCGTAACGGTTTGCAACGCCTAACGTCCCGCCTCGTGCTCGACATATGCATCCTGGGGACACCACGCTTCGAACATGAAGGCCGCCCGGTTGCTGCCGACACCCGAAAGGCCAGCGCATTGCTGGCCTATTTGGCCGTTGAGGGGCCCGCGCGGCGGGACACGCTCGCGGCGCTCCTCTGGCCGGAGTCCGCCGACTCCCAAGCCAGGGCAACTTTGCGTCGAACCCTGTCGGCTTTACGCACGGCAATGGGCAGCGATTCCGTCGAGACAGACCGAGAGCAAATTCGTCTCACCAAACACGTGCGAACGGATCTGGCGGTGTTTCGAGACGCGATAAGTGAAACCCGGCGTCACGATCACGGAGAGGCGGATGTGTGCCACGAATGCATTCCTCACCTCAAAGGAGCCGTCGACGCCTACCGCGGCGACTTCATGGCGGGTTTCTCCCTCCGTGACTCCCCTGAGTTCGACGACTGGACCCGGACCACCGCCGAAGGTTTACGACTCGAGGTTGGGCGGGCCTATGAGAGGCTGGCGGCAGCGTATGCCGCGGATGGGGACTTTCGGTCAGCGATCGAGGCTGTCACCTCATGGCTGGAGCTTGACCCCCTGCGTGAGCCGGCATATCGCCAGCTCATGCTGCTGTATGCCTGGTCCGGCGATGGGGCGGGTGCGACCGCGGCATACCGGCAATGCGTGGCAACCCTTGACGAGGAATTGGGTGTCGATCCCCTCGAGGAGACGACCGAACTGTATGAGGCCATTCTCGATAACGACCTTCCACCATCACCAGGCCTGCGCAGGCGAGTTTTGGCCAGACCAGCCGAAAAGCCGGCACTCCCCCTGGGCCTGATCGACCGACAAGCCGAGCTAGAAACCCTTTTCGAGGCATTGGGGGCTGGCCTACGCGGTCGGGTCATCCGGATCGTGGGGGAGGCGTGGCTGGGAAAGACCCGACTCACCGAGGAGCTGAAGACCGAGGCCGCAAAGCTCGCTGTCCCCATTGTCTCGGCAAGGGGTTACCGAGCCGAAAGCCAGCTCCCTCACGGAGTGGTTGCCCAACTGCTCGCCTCGCTGGTCACTTCGGACGATTGGGCAGCCGCCAAGGCCGGGGTTCCGGATTGGGCGCTCAGCGAGGCAGGCGCCGTCTACCCGGAGCTTGCCAATCCGAGACTCCAGGCTCGAGACGACGCTTTTGGTGAGGTGCGTCTCTACGACGCCCTGTTCAAGATCCTGACCTCCATCTCACCGGTGATCATCGTGGATGACGCACAGTGGGCGGATCACACCTCGCTTGCCTTCCTCACCTTCCTGGCGCATCGAATCAGCACCGTTGAGACGCTTCTTGTGATAACCCATCGACCGGATGAGGATCGGACGCTCCGAAGTCTCATCGAAGCAACGCCCGCACCTGATCACCTCGCGATGGTCCTCGAGCCAATCACGAGTGCTCAGATTTCAGGCAGAACCCACGATGCCGAGACCCTCATCCATCGGACCGGTGGCATCCCCGCCCTGGTCGCGGAAGCCTTGGAAGCCGAGTCCACCGTGACCGTGACGCCGAGCGTCAGACGCTTCATGGAGGTTCGACTGGTCGATCTCAACGATCTCACCCATCAGATCCTCACTGCGGCGGCGGTGCTCAATGGCACCTGCGATTTCGACCTGCTGCGCGAGGTGAGCGGGCGCAACGAAGAGGAGGTGGTTGACTCCGTAGAGACCCTCGTCGCTAGGCGGATCCTCAATGAGACGGTCGACGGTGGGCTGGAGTTCGCCATCGATAGCCTCGAGACGCTGGTCTATGAGGCAGCCAACTTCGTTCGACGACGTCTCCTCCACCGTCGCGCTGCCATTGCCCTTCAGAATCGACCTCGCGCGATGACCGACGCAGGGCTGGCCACCGCCGTCGCACAGCACCTTCGAGATGGGGGCCAGGATTCCGAGGCCGCGGACTGGTATGTGAAGGCGGGTGATCTCTCCCGCCGCGTGTTTGCCGCGGCCGAAGCCGTTGCCTCATATCGAGCGGCGCTTGCCCTCGGGCACTCCGATGTCTCCCATCTCCACCAGGCGATTGGAGAGGCCCTTCTCTTCCTCGGACGTTTCAACGAAGCTCACGCCGAATTCGAGAAGGCGGCGGCCCACGGCAGTGGAGCCGACCGAGCTGCCGCCGAGCACATGATTGGTGAAGCGAACCGCCGATTGGGACGTCTCGACTCAGCGTTGAGCCAATTTGAGATCGCCGAGATGGGGCACCCCAATCCAACCGCTCTCTACTGCGACTGGGCTCTGGCACTCCTTCGCAGCGGGGACCGGAAGGCCGCCCGTGAAAAAGCCGACCGTGCGGTGGTCGCTGCCGAGAAGGGCGACGAGGCCACCAGATCGCGGGCGCTGGCCATCCTCGGCACCGTGAGCTCGCATCGGGCCGAGTCTCGCAAGGCCCTCGAGGAGGCGCTCGAACTTGCCGGTAATGATCCGGTGTCGCGAATGGCCGCCCTCAACGCCCTCGGCTACTCGTACGCACAAACGGCGAATGACGATATGGCAATGTCCTGCGTTCAAGAAGCCTTGACGATCGCAAGCACCATCGGCGACCGGCACCGTCAGGCAGCCCTCTACAACCACCTTGCCGACCTACATCATCGGAGTGGGCGAGTAAGTGATGCCGAGTCCTCGTTGACCGAAGCGGTCAAGTTATTCGCAGAGGTGGAGCCCGGGTCATGGGAGCCAGAGGTGTGGCTGCTAACCAGGTGGTAGCCGTAACGATCTCGTAACTCGTCCGCCTCTACTCTCGCGGGTGATGGCCACGCGATGACAACCACTGTCAGGAACCAACTCATATGGCTAGTCATGCCTGGTTGGGTGCTTTCGTCTGCACTTGCCATCGTGGTGGTGATGGGGCCGGGCGGTTATGCGGTAGCTCCTGCAGACGTCTCATGGCTCATACTTCAGGGGACCCTTTTGTTCACGGGCTGTCTGATTCTGGCCAATCGACCGAAGGACACAGTCGGACGACTCCTCCTGGCGGGAGGGGTTGGCTTCGCCTCCGCCTGGCTGTTGTTTCCGGTTGCGCTTGCCGCAGCGGACCGCGGGAACCTCGCACTTGCCGGGGTAATAGAGGCCCTATCCAACGCCGCCGGGACGGTCTGGGTCCCGCTTCTGGCCGCCGCCTTGGTGCTCTTTCCAAATGGCGCCTTTCCCTCCCCGGTCTGGCGCCCAGCACGCTTCCTTTTGTGGACGACAGTCACCCTGAGCCTTCTTGCTCCTCTGACGAATGGAGGGTGGGGAGGAGATCGTTCAAATGCCGTACATCCGGTCCCATGGAGTGACTCTCTTGCTGGTCTCGGGGACGCCCTTGCCCTCGGGTTCTTCGTCGCCGAAGGGATGGTGATGTTGGTCGCGGTCATTGGGGTGATCGTTCGTTTTCGTAGCTCGAAAGGAGTCGAAAAGGTCCAGATGAAATGGCTCGCCTATTCCGGGCTGCTCATTCTGGTCTGGGTCTCGATAATCCTCATTCAGACCGACCGTGGCGCAGTATCGGGGTGGGACGCCGTTATCGACTCGGTGATCTTTGCGACGGTCCCGATCGCGATGGCACTGGCGATCATCAGGTACGGTCTCTATGAGATCGACCGGATCATCTCGCGGACCGTCGGTTACACCCTTGTGTTGATCCCTCTGGCTCTTGTCTACGTCTTGGGAGCGATTTGGCTTCCCACGAGTCTCGTTGGTGGGGAAGTTCCACCTTTCTTCGTCGCCGGGTCAACCCTTGCCATCATCGGGTTGTTCAATCCCTTGCGAAACAGGATCCTCGCACGGGTTGATCGACGGTTCTACAGATCCCGATACGACGCACAAAACGTAGTTGACAGCTTTGGGGAAAGCCTCAGAGACGAAGTGCAGATGGAAGTAATCGCTTCCGGGCTGTTAGAAGTTGTCACCAGGACGATGCAGCCAACATCCGTGGGAATCTGGCTCCGTACTTGACCAGCCCGATTTGGCAGTCCTTGGGTGATCGGCCCGCCTCTTCATCCCTCAAGCCTGGCCGCGGACACGTCGATAACTTCAGTTGTTATGAATACCAGCACCGTGTTCAGAGAGGACTGGGTCAGCCACCCGGTCGGGAAAGCACTCCGCGGGCTGATCGCAGTCGGTGGCCTGATAACGGCAACGCTCGTCGTTTTGCTGGCCACTTTCGGAACCCGCTGGATCTGGGTCCTCGTGTTGCTCGGCCTGACTCTGGGCGCCACGGCAGTCAGAGCAGCGATTCAGCCGACGATGACTCGACTAGCCATCGTGTTCGCATCGATGGTGGCGATTCCCATGGCCGGTTTGATCATCTGAGTTGTCGCAGTCGGCCCATCAGGCCGGCCGCTCTCGTCAACGGCCACCGGTTAACGGTGGCCGTTGATCTAATGCTCTTCATCACTTGCTGCCGCCGCTTCAAAGCGGTACACCGCCGACTCTGCAACCTGTCGATAGCCGATCCTCCGGTAGATCGCATTGGAGGTCGGGTTTGCCAGATCCGTATACAGGAGGCAGCGATCCCGCCCCTCGTCGAGGAATCGCTTGCTCTGCGTCGCCACCAGTGCAGTGCCATAGCCGCGTCCTCTGAATTCGGGTGGCGTGTACACCGGACCGATCCTCACAGAGTTCGCCACAGGCGCTGAGTGGGCCGACATGGCCACCACCCGTCCGGCGTGCTCCCATAGGGAGACCCCCTGGGGGCGCACGGGGTCGAGCCGCTGGTCGACTCTCTCCGCTGCATCGTCTCGGGAGATCGGCTCGTCAGGCAGGACCTCATCGAAAAACGTTTGCCACCAGGTGATCAACTGTTCACGATCCTCAAGGTCGGCCTCCCGTATACGACCAGCGGATAACTCCAGCCCTTCGACGGAATCAAGGGTGAACACACCCTGACCCATCTCCTTGCGGGCTTCACTGCCGGTGGCCCCACTCCAGCGTGTGACAAACTCGGTAACGGTGGGCGTGTTTCCGATGACTCCAGGCGCGGTGACACCAGAATCTGCCATGACGGCGACTAGATCGTCGAGCACCTCGACACTGGACGAATCAGCGAGCACATATTTGTGCGGAGGTGTACAGGAAGCTGCGGCCATCAGCTCGCCACCGGAATAGACGGCCCATGCGTGGTACTCCGGGTAGACGTCGGGCTGCTGGCGAACGGTCTCGCCGATCCCCAGAATCAGCTGGTGGCGAGCTACGTCCACCATCAGCTGAGCGCCTGCTTCTGACAGGAACCACCCCGCGTCTCCGTAAGAAGCAATTCTCATCCACTCATTCTCGCGATCTGAGAACTGCTTCTCACAGAACGGGCCAACGTTTTCATCGGATGAGGGTAAACCCCTATATACGAAGGTCGTCGTGGCAGGCATCATTGCTACGGGGACTTCAGAGCAACGCTCCTCGAGGCGACAATGGGGAAACCATCGGGGGACCGTGTTGACGGTCCCCCGTTTGCGTGGGGGGTTGGCGAGGCAGCATGAAGATGAATCGACAGAACGAGCAAGGCCTACCTGACCGCTACTTCAGGCGTCAGAGCCGATGAAAAAGGGCTAGCTTTTCTCTGTGACCTCGGCTTTCACCTATCGCGGCAGCGACGAACTCGAGTCAACTCTTCGACGGATGGTGGTCCTGTTTCGTTTCTTGGGCCTGATCTGGATGCTCATCCTTGTCGCCGTGACCCTCGAGGTGGCACCGCCACCCCGTCTCTGGATTGTCTGGGCCTCCGTTGGACTGGCCATCTTCTGGACCCTCCTCACCTGGTACATGGCGCGGCGGTACCCACGGTCGTTCTCGGGACCGGTGTGGTTCCTCTTCGACACGGTGGCGATGCTCGCCATCGGAGCGGCTTCGGTTGCATCAGGGGCTGCTGAGCTCTTCCATGGAGGGTTGCCCCTTTCATACGTGTTCGTGGGTGCGGAATGGGGAGGTCTGGCGGGATCTTTGATTGCAGCCGTCCTGCTCGCGGTCGAGCAGTTTGCCGTCCATATCATTGCCAATCTCGGTGCGGTCCGGGCCGCCGGTAGCGTGATCTTTTTCGTCGTTGCCGCCATTGTCGGCTGGACTTTCTCCACTCTGCGCCGCTACGACAATGAAAGACAACAGGCCCGGGCGGCACTTGCCAAGGAACAAGCCGCAGTCGCCGTGCATCAGGATCGGATGGTGCTGGCGGATCGTCTCCATGATTCTGTTCTCCAGACGCTCCATGCGATAAGGATGGACGCCGATGATCCCGAGCAGGCAAGGTACCTTGCACGACGGCAAGAGCGCGAATTGCGACGCACCATTGAAGGCTGGAAAACGGAGCACCGCCACAGCTTCCGCCAGGCACTACTTGCGATGAGGGACGACGTCGAAGACATACACCGGGTCGAGGTAGAAGTGGTGGTCAGGGACGACGCCGAATTGAACGAGGGTCTGGCAGCGGCGGTCGAAGCGGCCCGGGAGGCGCTGGCCAATGCCGCGAAGCATTCCGGTTCACCGGACGTGAGCGTCTTCTCAGAAATCAGCGATGACGAGATCCTGGTGCACATCCGAGACAGCGGCAGCGGCATCAGCGACGCTCGGTTACGAGATCAGGTTTTGGCACGCCTCGCTGATCGGGTCGAGAAGGTAGGCGGATCCGTCACAATCGACTCCAGCCTTGACCGGGGCACCGAGGTTATCATCGCCGTCGGCCGGTAAAGCGATGCCTAAGACACTCAGGATCGTCCTGGTCGATGATCACGAAGTAGTGCGGACCGGCATGAGGTCCATCCTCAGCGAGGACTTCGACGTGATCGGAGAGGCGGACAACGTCGAAGCGGCGGTGGATCTCATCAGAGAACGCACTCCCGATCTGGTGGTCCTCGACGTCAAACTCCCCGGTGGTGGGGGGGCGGCCGTGATCGACTCCATACGCCGCGAGTTTCCCGATATTCGCTTCATGGCACTAACCGTTTCCACATCGCAGGAGGACGTGGCCCGCCTCATGCGGGCCGGGGTCGACGGCTATGTCACCAAGACGGCGCTGGGAGTCGACCTCCCTGACCTCATCCGGCAGACGTACGCCGGGTCTTTTCCGGTGTCCCCGGACGTTGCCGGTCACCTTCTTGACATCGACGAGGCAATCGCCAGCAGCCCTCTCTCAAGGCTCACCCGTCGCGAGAGAGAAGTCATGAACCTGATCGCACGTGGTTACAAGTACCGGGAGACTGCGAAACGTCTGGGAATCACTGTGAAGACGCTCGAGAACCACATGAGGCACATTTTCCACAAGTTGGCGGTGGCAAGCCGGCACGAGTTGACCAGGCTCGCTTTCGAAGAGGGCTATGTGACCAAACTCAAAGAATGACCCGGACCGCTGCCAGATCTGGACGAGGGGGGAGAACCCCTATTTACATGAGACCGGTCTCCCGACAACCTGGTCCCGGGTGGCGAGAGCCCTTCCTCCCGGAGCACTCTCAGAGGGGAGATCGGAAGTTCTGGCTTCCGATCCAACGAGGCCTCGACTCGCGTCGGGGCCTCGTTACTTCTCGAGCTCTAGCCCCCATAGTCGAAGGGTCAGAACTGAACCGCGGCGGCCGCCCAGTGAAATCCGGCGCCAAAGGCCGTGAGAACAACGAGGTCCCCCTCCTTGATGCGGTTCTTGCCGATCGCCTCGAACAGAGCGAAGGGAACTGTGGCCGAACCGGTGTTTCCGTATTCGTCCACATTGACATAGACCCGGTCCTTGTCGAGTCCCATCCTCTTTCTGACGGCATCGATGATGCGCAGGTTGGCCTGGTGCGGGATGAGCAGGGCCACATCCTCCTTGACTCGACCGATGCGTTCCAAGACTTCGGCCGAGGCCTCGCTCATCCGTCGCACCGCCTCGGTGAACACCCGCCGGCCATCCATGACCAGGCGGTTGTAATCGCCGCTGGCCAACGTTCCCTCATTGAAAGGATTCCGGGTGCCTCCAGCGGCCAGGGTCAGGATCTCGGCAAAACCGCCATCGGTGCCTGTGACCACGTCGAGCACTTCTGCCTTGCCCTTGTCCGGACCGACGATCACAGCCCCGGCCCCGTCGCCGAACAGGACGGCGGTGGCCCGGTCCTTCAGAGAGATCATCCGCGAGATCAGTTCGACACCGATTACCAGCACCTTCTTCGGGTTGACTGCGATTCGGGAGCGGGCCACATCCAGAGCCTGGACAAATCCGGCGCAGCCGCTCCCAGCCAGGTCGTATGTGGGGACGTTGCGGCATTCGAGACGATGTTGGACCAGTGCAGCGGTATCGGGGGTCATCATCTCGGGCGTGTCTGTGGCGACAATGATCTCATCTATGTCATCCACAGTTAGCCCGGCGTCGGCTATGGCCGAATGGACCGCGTTGACCGCGAGACTCATTGTCGTCTCGTTGTCCGCGGCGAATCGCCTCCGCTTGATTCCGGTCCGCTGGGTGATCCACTCATCTGTGGTGTCGACTTCCCGTGACCAGTCATCATTCGTCACGATCCTTTCGGGGACGTAACCGCCAAAACCCAGAATGTGTGACATTGCGCGCAGAGACTAGGGCTGGAGGAAGAGCTTTGAGCCATAAAACGGACGCCATCTCGACGGGGATGCCGATGGCTAGCGTGGCAACGATGAGCCGACGCCCCGTTGCCACCTATTCCATCGTCGCCCGGGATCCCGACACGGGCCAATTCGGAGTCGCCGTGCAGTCCCACTGGTTTTCCGTGGGAACCGTCGTCTCGTGGGCGGAAGCCGGCGTCGGAGCAGTGGCCACCCAATCTCTGGCCGACCCGGCGTCCGACCCACTCGGTCTGGATCTGATGCGAGCCGGGCGGTCGGCGAGTCAATCGCTTCAATCTCTTCTCGCCGGCGACGAGGGAAGAGAAGGCCGCCAGGTGGCTTTCGTCGACGCCTCAGGGGAGGTTGCCACCCACACTGGGGCTGGT
>JBFHXF010000064.1:0-11155 GCA_041599115.1 Acidimicrobiia bacterium | reverse complement strand
TTGGGATCGATAACGAGAGTCGGAACCGAGTTGATGAGGGACTCCTCGATGAGGTTGAATCCAAGCCCGGTCTTTCCCGACCCGGTCATGCCCACGATCACACCATGAGTGGTGAATTGGTTTCCGTCGTAGAGCAACGGCCCTGCGTCGTCGACGAGGGCGCCCAAGTACATCTTGTCGATTGAAAAGTCCAGGACTTGGCCTCCAGGAGCTGAAGTTAACCCATTCGACACCATGTGAAGTCTGATCGCGGCCCCGGCTTATTCGAACTGGTTGGCGGTGAGAGTGTCGTAGGCTGGCGGATCGCCGGAGCGCCCCTTGGGTTCGCTCGACTCGAGGCGCCCCTTTGAAGAAGTCGTACCGGATGAGCCATCATGTCATTTAGCCAACTAACGCCTGGAGCGGTCATTCGTGACGGGTTCGGTCTCATCTGGCGATTCGTGCGCGGACACCCTTGGTCCTTCGCGATAGCCCTGGTGGGATCACTCCTCTTTGCCGGCGCCATCATCGCATCGGCCAAGGTGATCGGATGGGTGACAGACTCGGTGATCATCCCGGTTCTGGACAAAGGCGCGGACCCGGATGGCCTCCTCGTCACGGCAGTCCTGGTGATAATGGCCGTGGCGATCGCTAAGGCAATCGGAGTGGTCTTCCGGAGGGCCTCAGCAGGGTGGCTGACCTTCAAAACCCGTCAGGACTCCCGCAACGCGTTGGTGGACCATCAGCTGTCGCTGAAGATGTCCTGGTTCGATCGGCAAGCCATCGGCAATCTGCTGGCCGTAGCCGATGCCGATGTCGACCAAGGGACCGGGGTCCTGCACCCACTTCCCTATGCAACCGGTGTTTCCTTCCTGCTGGTTGGTTCGCTGGCCCTGATCGCAGGCACCGACGTCTGGCTGGGTCTTGGTGCGCTGATCGGCCTTTCGGTGATCGTCGGATTCAACCTGTGGGGCAGTTGGGTCACTTACTGGCTGTGGGAAGACGTTCAGAAGAACCGCGGTCGGGTAGCGGCCCTGGCCCATGAGAGCTTTGACGGGGCCCTGACCGTGAAGGCGCTCGGACGTGAGGACTACGTCGCCGATCATTTTCAGGATGCGTCCGAGACGCTGCGGGACGGTCTCATCGAGGTCTACTCCAAATGGCGTGGCTTTCAGACCATCGTTCAGGCCTTGCCGCAGATGCTCACGCTCGTGCTGTTGGTGGTGGGAGTCATCCGGATCGACGCCGGTTTCCTGACCACCGGGGAAATGGTCACCATTGCATATCTCCTGACTCTGCTCGCCTTTCCCACACGCTTCCTCGGCTTCATCCTCTGGGAGATGGCTGCCAGCCTCGCCAGCTGGCAGCGTGTCGAAGAAGTGATGAAGGCCGACGACTTCATGCCGTACGGGAGGGACTTGGCCAAGGCCGGTGGCGGGGCAGCCGCAGTTTCCGGTTCTACGGTGGGGTTCTCATACGATGGGGACATCCCCGTTCTCGAGGGATTGAATCTGGATCTGCGTGCCGGAACCACCCTCGCCATCGTTGGGCCGACGGGGAGCGGCAAGACCACCCTGAGCGTTCTGCTCAGTCGTCTCTGGGACCCGGACACCGGAGATATTCATCTGGACGGCCGGGATTTGCGGAGCTTCGCCGTGTCGGAACTGCCGCATGAGGTGGGATATGTGGCGCAGACCGCCTTTCTGTTTGACGACACCGTCGCCAACAACATCACGCTGGGGGAGCCCTATGACCAGCGGGACATCGAGGCGGCGGCCGGGCTCGCCGGCGCGGCCGAATTCATTCAGGAGCTGCGCGACGGTTATGAGACCGACCTCGGAGAGAGAGGCACGACGCTCTCAGGGGGCCAGCGGCAGCGTATCGCCCTAGCCAGGGCCCTGATCAGAAAACCGAGGCTGCTCTTGCTCGATGACGCCACCTCCGCGGTCGACCCTTCAGTCGAAGCCGAGATCCTGAAGAGCCTCAAGTTGGCCGAATTGCCATCGACGATCGTCATCGTCGCCTATCGGCCGGCCTCGATACGGCTGGCCGACGAGGTTGTCTTTCTCGATCAGCGGCGGATTCTCGCTCACGGGACTCACCAGGAGTTGCTCCTCTCCACACCGGGTTACGCCGACCTGGTTCAGGCGTATGAGAACGACGCCAGACGGATGAGCGGAGGGGGCTCATGAGGCGATCGACCGC
The DNA here is from genome assembly GCA_041599115.1 of Acidimicrobiia bacterium. Lineage (GTDB taxonomy): Bacteria > Actinomycetota > Acidimicrobiia > Spongiisociales > ZC4RG35 > JACZUI01. Next base: position 8,971 of record JBFHXF010000064.1, on the reverse strand, counting down.
CGCACTGCTGGCAAGGGCCCTGAAGGTGGCTCCCGCCCTGGGTGTGGGGCTCAGGTTGACTCTTTTCCTCGCAATGGTGGGCCAGGCCGTGACCATTCTCACCCCGATAGTGCTGCAGTCGATCATCGACCACGAGATTCTTGGCGTCTCGGGTCCGAATGTGGGTCGGGTCTTTCTCAAGACAGGCCTCGCCATGGTTGGCCTGATTGTGGGCGTCGCCGTCGCCCGGATCGCCGTCTTGCGTTTGGTCGAGACTTCTTCGACGGGTCTCTCTGATTTGCGGGAGATGACTTTTCGGCACCTGCTTCATCGCTCGGTACTCCACGTCCAGTCCTCGCGTCGCGGTGTGCTGGTGGCCAGAGTGACGTCCGACGTCGGCACCATCCAGGAGTTCATGGAATGGGGAGGGATCGGTCTCGTGATATCGGTTAGCCAGGTGCTTCTGGCACTGGTCGTCATGGGGTTCTATGAATGGCGACTCGCCGTCGTCTCGGTCGTTGGAATCGGGATGTATCTGACCATCATGCGGCTCTTTCAGCGGCTTCTCAGAAAACGGTATGACCTGGTGAGGGCCGAGGTGGGCCGCTCCCTGGGTGTCCTGAGCGAATCGATTTCAGCCATTCCGGTGGTACGGGCCTACGGAATCGAAAGCATTACCCGGGAAAAGGTGAACCATGCCCTCGAGAAGCGCTTCAGGGCTGAGTTCAGGGCCGGTCGTTTCGGTGCGAGCCTGTTCTCTTCCGCAGAGATCTTCGCCGGGGTCATGACCGTCGCCATGGTGGTCGGCGGCGTGCTCATAGGCGTCGACGGCGGCATGACGGCCGGTCGGCTGGTGGCTCTCATGTTCCTCTCGAATCTGCTGGTCGAACCGCTCCAAATGGTTGTTCAGACCCTTGACCAGGCGCAGAGTGCTGCATCGGGACTGCGCAGGATCCTCGGCGTCCTCGACTCGGAGGTGGAGATCACCGAACCGGACGATCCGGCGTCAATCCGGGTTGGTGGCCTCAGCGCCCGATTCTCAGGTGTCTCGTATGCATATGGTGACGGGCCGTTGGTTCTCGAAGACATAAGCGTCGACATACCCGTTGGATCGCGGATTGCCGTGGTCGGCGAGACCGGTTCCGGGAAGACCACCTTTGCCAAATTGCTGGTTCGACTCCTCGATCCGACTGATGGGGCCGTCCATCTTGGAGGAGAACGGCTCGATCGGATCAGACTCGCCGATCTGCGCAAACGGGTTGCCTTTGTCCCTCAGGAGGGGTTCCTCTTTGATGAGACCCTGGCGGACAATGTCCGGTACGGGCGTCCCGAGGCCAGCGATGCCGAAATATGGACGGCGTTTCACGAGCTGGAGCTGGGCGAATGGGTCCAGGACCTTCCCAACGGACTCGAAACCAGGGTTGGCGAGCGCGGGGGAAATCTCTCAGCGGGTGAGCGGCAACTGGTGGCGCTTGTCCGTGCCTGGATCAGCTCGCCGGACTTGCTCGTCCTCGACGAGGCGACCTCGGCCGTCGATCCGGCTCTCGACGTCAATCTCCGACATGCGATGGCTCATCTGACGGAACGACGCACATCGGTCACGATCGCCCATCGTCTCTCCACTGCCGAAGGCGCGGACCACGTTCTGGTCTTCGACGCGGGCCGTCTCGTCGAAATGGGCACCCATGCCGACTTGCTTTCTCGCGGCGGGATCTACTCCGCCCTCTACGCTGATTGGACCGCCGGCACCAAGAGTCTCTAGCCGGATCGGCCGCCTGGCGGTGGTGAATAGCGCCCTCGGGTGAACCGTCCGTTTTCCACCTCGATACGCCAGATCGAGGCCTTGGAGGTGTTGGGCTTTCCTTTCAGCTTCAAGCCTTCCGACCTCATCCGGGACAGAAGCGTCGTCAGCACATCCCCGTGAGTGCTCAGGACGACATTGGTGCCAATCAGCGATTCGAGGAGGGCGAATGCCATGTCGCCATCGGACCCCTCCGCGAGGGCGTCGCTGACTTCGAGATCGGCTCCGATCGTCGCAGCCAGTGGCTCCACGGTTTGGATGCATCTGAGATACGGGCTGCTCATGACACGCTCGACACCCGAATCGGCCAGATCATCACGGATCGTGGCCGTTTGGCGCTTGCCCTTCTTGGTCAACGGCCGCAGACTGTCCTTGCCATTCCAGGCGGCCCGGGAACCCGCCTCGGCGTGGCGAAGCAGCCAGATCGTCCCGGTCAGAGAGAGCCCAGCGAGGTCTGCTTTCTTCAAGAGAGCTCGATCGCTTTCGTATTGGAGAGCATCCCAAGTCTTTCGTGGCGACAGCCACCGGATCGCGTCGACCTCGGCGTTCTTGGTGAAGCCGGGGCTGTCGGGTAGAGGTCTCATGGCGAACCAATGCACCTCCTTGACTCCGTTCGAAATCGGATATCGGGTGGATCCGAGGGGGGTGACGATGTGACAGTGATATCCCGTCTCTTCCATGACCTCACGGATGGCAGTCTCCTCCGGGGTCTCGCCCTGATCGGCTTTTCCCTTGGGGAACGACCAGTCGTCGTATGCGCTGCGGTGGGCCAGGAGGACTCTCAAATTCCCCTTCCCGGTTTTCCTGAAGACGATTCCACCTGCAGCGCTGACGAGGCGTGTCACCAACACCAGGTTAGGTGCTGGGCTGGAACCTGTGGAATCACTTGGTCAGGTGGGCTTTGCGCCGTCCCGGTCTTTGCATCGGCGTGCTCAGTTCGTCTGCCTGGGTGAGGTCGATGGAAACCGCGGCGCAGGTGCCACAGACCCTGCGTATGATCCCGGCGCCGACGTTCTGCGGATCGCCAAAGTCATGTCGGCCCTTCCGACAGGCCGACATTCTGTGTTTGAGCGGGCGATCCTCACCGCGAACGTGAGTCATGGCAGGTCAAAGCCTAGGGCGCGGCGTCTCCGATTCCATGGTTTCCAGGACGTCGAAAAGCCAATCCAGACCCGACATGGCGTCGTCAGCCCAGTACAGGTCCTCGAGACCAGCGCCCACCTCAGCAGCCAGCACGAGGCCAACGCGGCGCCATTCCTTTCCAACGGCGACGCTGGGAAATGGCATTCCACCGTTGCGCCGCACGATGTGGTTGGTATTCCAGGCAAGCAGAAGCTCCGTCGCGGTACCGATGGATCCGGGGAGGGCTATGGATCCGATGGTTCGATCCATCATTGTCCCGATCCGGGCAGCCAGGGAGGGGGCTTCCACAAGTTCTGTGACGTAGCGATTGGCGCCCGCCCGACCCGGGAAAAGAAAAGGCGCGGTGACCCCGGTCACCGGGACCCCGGTCCGGCCGGCCCCCAAGGAGACTGCCTCCATGGTTCCGCCGTAGCCGCCGGTGACGACTCCGTAGCCAGCATTGCCGAGCCTCTTGCCCACGTCGACGGCCACAGTCCATTCGTCGGTGCCGGGCCTGGTTTGTGAAGATCCGAAGACCGCAATGCGGTTGGCGGTCAACCCCGGAGCACCCGGTCGATTCCGGCAAGTACCCGGTGGGAGTCGACGAGAGCATGTTTCTCGATGGCGAACTGAGGCCATGGTATGTCGAATCCGGTGATCCTTACGATGGGCGCCGCGAGGTCGTACATCGCCTCCTCAGCAACGACCGCCGCAACCTCGGCGGCTACTCCGGCCGAACCCTGTGGTTCCTGGACCAACAGAAGTCGCCCGGTCTTGGACACCGAGTCCAGCACGGTTTCGCGGTCCCAGGGGAACAAGGTCCTCAAATCAATGACCTCCACAGAGGCACCCGACTCCTGAGCGGCTTTCAGTGAGACAGGCACCATGCCGCCATATGTCACCAGGGTCATGTCGGTTCCCGGTTGTCGCACCTTGGCCCGTCCGATGGGGAGTGTGTAATGCTCCACCGGAACGTCCTGTCGCCCCGCCCTGTAAAGGACCTTGGGCTCGAGGAACATGACCGGATCGTCGCCTTCCAGAGCCGCAGCAAGGAGTCCTTTGGCGTCGATCGCGGTCGAGGGGCACACCACCACCAGACCGGGCGCATGCACGAAATAGGCCTCGGGGGAGTCACAGTGATGTTCGTGGGCTCCAATCCCCGCGCCGTTGGGCCACCGCACCACCACCGGGACGCTCAAGTTGCCCCTGGTGCGAAATCTGAATCTGCCGAGATGGTTCACGATCTGATCGAAAGCCGAGTACACGAAACCGTCGAATTGGATCTCGGCCACGGGTCTCGCCCCGGCAATCGCCATCCCGATGGCCGCGCCGATGATCCCCGACTCGTTGAGGGGTGTGTCGATCACGCGGTCTTCGCCATAACGTTCCTGGAGTCCCTCGGTGACCCGGAAAACCCCTCCGGTGAGGCCGATATCCTCGCCGAGAACGATTATTTCTGGATCGGACTCCATGGCCTGGTGAAGAGCGGCATTGATGGCCTCGGCCATGTTCCACGATTCGGTGGGGCCTTCGGGGACCCGGTCCGTGCCGACCTGCCAGATCTCGCTCTCGTCGAACTCGGTGACTTCCTCACCATGGGAACGTTGCATGGCGTGAAGCTGGGTGACGACATGCTCGGGAACCCTGGCGAACCCGTGGCGAACAGCGTCATCTCTTTCGGGGACGGGTTCGGCTTCGATGGCCGTGATCGCAGCGTTAACGCTGTCGGAGACCTCCATGGCCACCTTCTCGCCGACCCGCTCATCCCACTCGCCGCGATTCTCCAGGAACCGGCGGAGGCGCTCGATCGGATCCTTCTCCCTCCACGAGTCTTCCTCGGCCTTGCTGCGGTAGCGACTGGTGTCGTCGGCTGTGCCATGGGCGCCGTAGCGGTAAGTCATTGCCTCGATGAGTGTTGGGCCCTTTCCGTCGCGTGCCCTTCGCACCGCCACCCGGGTTGCCAGGTAGACCGCTATGGGGTCCATCCCGTCGATGCGCAAGCCATCGAACCCGTAGGCCTGCGCCTTTTGGGCGATCGTCTCAGCGGCGGTCTGCTTCTCGTAGGGAAGCGAGATCGCATACAGGTTGTTCGCGCATACAAACACGGTCGGGGTCTTCCAGACCCCGGCGAAATTCATACCGGAGTGAAAATCGGTCTCCGAGGTGGCCCCGTCCCCGAAATAGACGGCGGTAACGGTGTCTTCACCTCTGATCTTGGTCATGTATGAGTATCCGACGGCATGTGCGATTTGACTTGCGATCGGCACCGTGACAGTTCCCATCCGAAACTTACGTACATCCCAGCCGGAATTAGGGAGACCCCTCCAGTAGGCAAGTAGAACCTCGAGAGGGAGCCCCCGCGTTATCAGAACGCCATGCTCCCGGTAGGAGGGAAAGACAAAGTCCCGTTCGCTCAGCGCAAGGGCAGACCCAATCTGAACGGCTTCTTGGCCCTCGAGCATTGCGTAGGTGCCAATCCGCCCCTGGCGTTGCAGGGAGACCATTCGTCTGTCCAGCTCCCGGGTCAGCACCATGTTTCGGTACATCTTCTGATAGAGCTCAGGGCGCAGTCCGGGATCGTCGCCTACGAGGTCTCCAGAGGGGTCGATGATGCTCAGCGCTTCCACATCATCGCCCTGGGTGGTCGGTATGAGTGCCTCGAGACCACGGCCAAGGCCCGATCTTCGTTGAGTCAACTTCCGCCCCCCTCAGTCGACCGCTGTCGCGTCGAACATTCGGGGTGTCAGTTGGAGGCATGGGTCGTTCTCCAGACTTTCCATGCCCAGAGTCTGCCACAACTCCGGCGCGCTTGAACCGTCGGCTACGAAGCAGGTCGGCCTCGGCTAATTTGGGGTCGATGCTTCGGATCCGTCCAGAGATCGCTTCGATTCGTCCCTATGTGCCTGGACGGCATCTCGACGATGTCGCCCGCGAAATCGGAGTGAATCCCGGTGAAATCATCAAGCTGGCCTCCAACGAGAGCCCGGAAGGGCCGTTTCCCGGGGTGGCCGAGGCCGTGGCGAAGGCGATACCAAATTCGAACCGGTACCCCGACAACGACATCTTCGACCTGCGAGGGGCACTGGCAGAAGCCAGCAATGTTCCCCGAGATTGCCTCTGGTTCGGATGCGGGAGCACCTCGCTGATCAGCCATGTCGCCATGGCTCTAGGCGGGTCTGGAACCTCAGCGGTCTATGCCTGGCCCAGTTTCGTGATGTATCGCATTGCTTCGAGATGGGCGCTCACCGAGTCGATCGAGGTGCCGCTCACCGATGTTCACGTTCATGACCTCGATGCGATGAGCGATGCGATCAGAGACGACACCACGGTGGTATATGTCTGCAACCCGAACAACCCTACGGGGACCGTGGTGTCGGCCCAGAGTCTCAACGGATTCATCGAGTCGATCCCGCCCGATGTTCTCGTCGTCGTCGACGAGGCCTACCACGACTTCGTCGCGGACCCGGCCTATGAGTCGGCCATACCCCAGGCATTGCAACGGCCCAATGTTCTGGTGTTGCGCACCTTTTCCAAGATCTACTCTCTGGCTGCCCACCGGATCGGGTTCGGGGTGTCGTTGCCGGGCACTATCTCGGAGTTGATCAAGGCCCAGCCTCCTTTTTCTGTGGGTCGGCTCGCCCAGGTGGCAGCCGCAGCGTCGCTCGGACAGCCAGAGGAAGTGAGGCGACGGACCGAGGCCAACGCGGCCGGTCGCAGACATCTCCTCGGGGTCCTCGCCGAAAGAGGAGTTGCCCACTCGGAGACCCAGACAAACTTCGTCTACTGCCAATTAGGGGATGACTCGGCCGCGATGGCCAGGGCTTTTACGGCTAGAGGTGTGATCATCCGACCCATGTCCGGCGGTTGGATCCGGGTGACCATCGGTACCGATGCCGAGAACCGTCGCTTTGTGACAGCTCTCGACTCGGTGCTCAGTAGTCTCTGACCTCGATTTGGCGATGGGACCTGTTACGCGCCAACCTGGGCGGCCCATCTCGCCTTCCTAGCCAGGAGTCATTCGTGAAATTCGTCGTATCCTCCCTCGCCGCCGCCGTACGCCGGGCACCGTGGGCTGTGGTCGTGCTCTCGTTGATCCTCACTGCCGTATTCGGCTTCTTCGCAGGCAAAGTCGAGGTTGCCAGCGGTAATGAAGGATTTGCCCCAAAGGGTCCGGAGATCGCCGCTTCGGAGCGGATAGCGGACAAGTTCAGCGAGGGCTCCTCCGATTCGACTCTCCAGGTGATCGTTCAGGCTGAAGGCGGTGATGTCATAACCGTGGCGGGCCTGAAGGCCGCCATGGAGACGGCAGCCGTCGTGCGCGGATCGAGTCTGGGCCAGTACGTGTCCGACTCCCCTCAGCGGCCCGGCACGGCGAGCTATATGGGCTCCGTTGAGCAGGCCGTGGCTATGCAGGGCATACCGATCGAGTCCCTGACTGATCAGATGGTCAAGGACATCTTCATCGAGGCCATAGACATGGACGGGGTGGACGACGCGCCCCCAGAGCAGGCGGCGTTCATCACGCGCCTCGTTTCAGCTGACTTCGATCCCGAAAAGGTGACCGCATCGGCCGGGATGATTCTGGCCTTTGTCAGTCCCCCCCCGGGCGAGACCGCCGACGAATCGTTCAACACCCAGACAGAACTGGAGACGATCGTTGCGGACGATCTGAGGGCGATCGACTCTCCATATGAGATCCGTCCCTTCTCCTTTGTGCTCCTGGTTTCGGGAGCGGACGATTTCACGCAGGAGATCGGGAGGCTCTTCGGATTGGCCTTCTTGGTCATCACGCTGATCCTCGGGTTTGTCTACTGGCTTCCACCAGGTGACCAGGGAAGCCGTTGGGCCTCGTTGCGCAGGACCCTGGCCGACACGCTCGTCACCCTGCTGGCCATCCTGATGGCGATCGTGTGGATGCAGGGCATCGGTTATCTCCTGGCGCAAGCCGGTGTCATCAAGGCATTCTCCGCACCGACTCAGATAGTCCCGATTCTCCTGATCGGTCTGGGAGTCGACTATGCCATTCACCTCACGGCGCGTTACCGGGAGGAGATCGGGTCGGGAGAGACGGTGGACGGAGCTCTCAGCGGGGCCATTCATACGGTTGGGATCGCACTGGTTCTTGCGACCGTCACCACGGTCATCGGCTTTCTCACCAACCTGTTCAACCCGGTTCCCGCCCTCAACGACTTCGGAATCCTCTCTGCGGTCGGCATTCTCTCTGCTTTCTGGTTGATGCTCACTTTCGTCCCTGCTGTGAGAACACTGGCCGACCGGAGGGCCGAAGCGAAGGGGACACTCCCCAAAGCCTCCTTGGACAGTCACAGCGAACGCCTGCTCCCCAAGATCATGGAGAAGGCTGCGCTGCTGTCCGAACATGCCGCGATTCCGACCCTCGTGATTGCCCTGGTACTCGGTGGCATGGGCTATCTGGGATTCACCCGGCTGGACACCCAGTTTTCGTTCACCGATTTTCTTCCTGAGGATTCGCCCTACATCCAGACTCTTTCGGTGTTGGAACGAGACTTCGGCGGGGGTTTTGGCGAACAGACTCAGGTATTGGTCGAGGCGACGGAAGGACACGCCATCGATGCGGCTGCTCACAACGCGCTGGTGGACGCCAACGGCAAGCTCACCGGAGTCGCCGATGTCACTGTGATCGCCACCCCGGGCGGCGAGGTCCCAAACGCGCTGTCGCCGGTGTCGCTGCTCGGTCAGATGTTGCAGGGTGGACCTGAGGGAACTCCAGCGGATGTCCTGGCAGCCGCCGAGAAAGCCGGTGTCGGCCCGGATCTCAAAGTTGCCGACAACGCCAATGTGACCGAGCTTTATGCAGCGGTTCTCGCTGCAGCGCCCGAGCAAGCGGGACAGGTGGTCCATTTCGAGAACGGCACCCTCGACGCGCTGCTCTGGAGTATCACGACCACGGCTGGCGAAGACGTCGGCGGTCTTCGATCTGGACTGGTGGATGCGTTCACCCCTGTGAGTGACCTCGGCATATCGGCGGTTGCGACCTCGCAGAACATCATCGGGGACGTGGTGATCGGATCATTGACCAGTTCTCAGACC
>JBFHXF010000063.1:0-11195 GCA_041599115.1 Acidimicrobiia bacterium | reverse complement strand
GTCGTAGGTCAACGGGTTTTGGGTGGGCCCACCGTCAGCGGCTGTGTTCACGATGATCACGTTGCACCGAGCGTTGTGTGAGATGCGGTTGGGGATGTTTCCCAGAAGGAACTTCTTGCGGCCACTCATGCCGACATTTCCCACAACCAGGGTGTCGACGTCATCTTCTGCGGCCACACGCAACAGAGCTCCGGCCAGATCGTTGTCGTAGACCACTCTCGCCAGGCCTCTGGAGCCGGAAAGCTCGGTGGCAAAGGCGGCGAGCTCCCGCTCGGCGATCTGACCCTTTGTCGTGTCCAGCGGGCCGGCTTCGGCTTCGGACCCGTCCAACGGGGCGATGACCTGGACGAGGAGCAATTCGGCCTCGTTGGAGTTGGCGAGAGACGCCGCCCAGTTGACCGCTCGATCAGCCGTTTCCGATCGATCCGTGGCCACCATCACTTTTCGCACGACGGATGGCTGCCGTTCGGGCTGTCCTTCAGTCGCCATTCGAGGACTCCCGGCTGCTCTGAGACGATCGCATGACGACCCTTTCCAGGATCCAGGCCAAAATCGACATACCGGCGCCAACGATGTGACGCTCGACTCGGGGTCTCAAGACCGACCACGACGCCGCATGTCTTAGATGGGACATGCCCTCACCGAGAAACGGAGCCCGGCGGACAGTCGTCTCGAACCTGGTCCTATCCATGTCCCGAGGATGATCCATGACGTCTCGAACCTCGATGGTGCAAGCAGGCTTTGTGAGGTGTGGCTTTCCCTACCTCAATCGATCGGCTTCCCCCATTACTGAGAGGTTGCCGGTTCGGCATGATTCGGAAATGGCGATTTCGGTGTTTCTTGCCGACGACAATCTGATCGTTCGCGAAGGTGTGAAAGCGCTCCTCGACTTCGAAGACGACCTGGAGGTCGTGGGAGTCGCCGCCGACTATGACGATCTGGTCAATGGCGCTGAAGCTGCGCAGCCGCAGGTGGTCGTGACCGATATTCGTATGCCGCCCAGTTTCCAGAGAGAAGGCATCGACGCCGCTTTCGAGATTCGCAAGCGGCATCCGGGGACCGGGGTGGTGATTCTCTCCCAGTACGACGATCCCGAGTACGCGGTCAGCCTGCTCGCCCAGGGCGCCGCCGGGTACGCCTACCTGCTCAAGGACCGAGTCGGCGAAGGTGACCAACTGGCGAGGGCGGTACGTGAAGTGGCCACCGGTGGCTCCATGCTGGATCCGGGGATCGTGGAAGCCCTGACCGCACCGGTAAGCAGCGACGGTGCACTGACCCCCGCCGACGAAAACCTGCTCGGGATGGTCGCCGAGGGAAGGCCGATCAAGGCCATAGCGGTGGCCCTCAAGACCACTCCCGCGGACGCTGATGCCCGAATCGAGCGTCTCTTCGTGAAACTCGCGGAAGGTCTGTCCTCGGGAGACATGGCAGCCCTGGAGCGGTTGCGAACACTGCAACGAGCTATCGCCGACCGCGAGGAACAGGGAGAGGAGTTATCCAGACTGCTCCCTGGGGCGGTGGTCGACAAGCTTCGCCGTGAGGGGCGCCGCATGGGTGAGGCGGAGGAGCTCGAGGTAACTGTTCTCATCTCGGACATAAGGGGATACTCGGGAATAGCAGAACACACCGCACTCACCACTCTGGCCGGGCAGCTCAACCGGCACCGGGCGGAGATGAACCGGGCGATCATGAAGCGGGGCGGCACCGTGATGCAGTTTGTGGGTGATTCCGTCATGGCAGTGTTCGGGGCCCCGGAGCCGATGCCCGATCACGCTGACAGGGCGCTGGAGACGGCCATTGCCATGCATCAGGCCCAAGCCGACCTCGATACGGAGTGGGAAGCCCAGGGGTTGGAGCCGTTCGGTCTGGGGATCGGCCTTTCGACCGGCGAAGTTGTGGGAGCCTTGCTCGGTTCTGAGGAACGCGTGGAGTACACGGTGGTCGGCGACACGGTGAACCTGGCTCAGCGACTCCAACAGTGGGGTGATCCCGGTGAGACGGTTATGTCCGAGAAGACATACTCGGCGCTGAGAAGTCCGCCCCAAAGTGACGCCCTCGATCCCGCGGTCGTCAAAGGAAGGGAGACCCCGGTGCGGGCCTACCGAATCCCTCAGAGGTCCGGCGATGAATGATCGAACCCGGATCTGGATAGGGCGAATCTCTGGTCTCATCGGAGGAGTGCTCGGCGTTGGGGGGCTGGTTCTGATTGGAGTCACCGGCTACGCCGAGCCGCTCTGGAAGGACGGTGTTGGCCTCGCGGTGTTGCTGTCGGCCTTCTTTGCGGCCTTTGTCTGGTTGGTCATCCCCAATCAGCCCCGAAACCCGGTCGTATGGTCGATGGTTGCCTCGGGCGTCGGAAGTGGGCTGTACATAGGCGGCTACACCATCGCCGCCATCCTGGTTGAGAGCCCGGCGATGATCTTCGGCAACGCTTACGTTCCTGCGGAGGTTCCGGTGCTACCTGCCCTGCTGGTCATGATCGCAACCGGGAGCATCTACGTTGGTCTGTTCAGCTGGGTCACCTTTGGCCTCCTCCTGTTCCCAGACGGCAAGCCTCTGTCTCCGAAGTGGCGCTGGGTGGTTGTCGCCGCACTGCTCGGTCTGACCCTGCTGCTCGTTGCCGCCGGCTCTCAGTATCGCCCGGGGAACACCCAGGTGCCGTCCGAACAGACGGCCCTTTACAACGTGGGCGGTGGGCTGATGGCCATCGCCGTCATTCTTTCACTGGTTTCCCTGATTCTCCGCTTTCGGCGCAGTAGTGGCGCCGAGCGGGAGCAGTTCAAGTGGGTGGTGTGGGGGGCGGCCATCTTCGTCCCCTGGATCGTTGCCGGGTTCGTGGTCGGTGGGACGCAATACGAGAATCTGGTTCTGATCCCGATCCATATCGCAGCTGCCATCACGCTCGCGGCCTACGGCATCGCCGTTGCCAAGTACCGGTTGTTTGATATCGACGTCGTCATCTCCAAGACGATGACCTATCTGTCACTGGCGGTGGTGATCGCGATCCTGTACGTCTCCGCCGTATTCGGGCTTGTTCTCCTGTTCGGCCACCCTGATCAAAGGGGAGGCGGGCTGGGGTCGGGGTTCTGGTTCGGGGCCACCGTCCTGGTGGCAATAGTCTTCGAACCACTCCGGGTGAGGTTGCAGCGGTGGGCCAACCGCTTGGCATACGGCGCCCGCGCCGAACCACATGAGGTTCTCTCGCAACTGACGGCGCAGCTGTCCGCGGCATCGCGAGGTGAGGGTCTCATCGGCCTGGCCCGGCTGCTTCGCGAGGGGACCGGGTCCGAGCGTGCCGTGGTATGGCTGCGCGTCGGCCAGTTGCTCCGCGTGGAGGCCGTCTCGGCCACCGACGGTGACGAGACCGCATCTGACGTGACTTCCGAAGCGGAGCTACCCGCATCGGAGGTGGATCTGTCGGTACCGGTGCGCCATGGGGGAGAGCTACTAGGGGCCCTCGGTATCACCAAACCCCGCTCGCACCCGATCACTCCGGCCGATGAGGTTCTGCTGGCCGACGTCGCTGCGGGTGCCGGTCTGCTTCTTCGCAACCGGCGCCTGAACGCGGAGCTGGCCGCCAGGGCGGTTCAGCTTCGAACATCGAGGCGACGTCTCATAGCCGCCCACGATGCCGCTCGTCATCGGCTGGAACGTGACCTCCACGACGGAGCTCAACAGCAGGTGGTTGCGCTCAAGGTGAGACTCGGTCTCACCAAGACCATCGCCGAGCGTGAAGGCGCCCATGATCTGGCGGCGCGGGTGGCGGATTTGGCCGACGGCACACAACAGGCGGTTGATGCGATGCGGATGGTTGCTCGCGGCATCTACCCGCCCTTGCTCGATGCCGAGGGGCTGGTGCCGGCTCTCACGACGATGCATCGGTCCGTCGACCTGCCGCTGCAACTCGACCTGGGAACACTTCCGCGCCATTCCAAGGAAGTCGAAGAAACTGTCTACTTCTGCGTGCTGGGGGCTGTGACCTTGGCCAGGATGGCCGGAGCGACCTCCGCGCAAATAGAGGTGCGCGGAGACGAATCGTCGCTTACCGCCATCGTGAGCTACGACTCGACGGAGCATGGCGATCTCACCGCCCTCGCTGATCGCGTCGAAGCTTTTGGCGGAACGGTGACCGCCACTGCTTCTACCGAAGCGGTGACCATCGCCCTGGTGCTCCCCGTTGCGGGCGAGATCATGGAGCCGGCATGACCGAGGATTCGTCGTCGGTTCTCCAGAGGAACTGAGGATGAGTGACCAGGCCGTAGCCGGTTTCGTTCGAGTGATGGTTGCCGTTGGCGCCACCTTCACCGTGATCGGATCGGCGATCATGATCGCCTTGGGACATGCCGGACTCTCATGGTGGGACACCGCGCTTGTTGTGCTTTTCTCTGCCTTTTTCGCTGTATTCGTATGGCTGGTGATCCCACAGCAGCCCCGCAACGCGGTGTTGTGGACCATGGCCGCGTCCGCCTTCTTCGGCGGTGTCTACGTCGCAGGCCTCGCGGGGGCAGCGTTGCTTGTCGACGATCCGAGCCTGGTCTTGATCGCCAGTGAATCTGTAGTGCCAGCCGACCTCCCCGCGTCGGCAGCCTGGCTCCTCATGGTTGCCAACCCAGCGATTGTCCTGGCCTTCTTCCCGTTGCTGACTTTTGGTCTGCTGCTCTTCCCCGATGGAAGCCTGCCGTTGCCCCGTTGGCGCTGGGTCGGTGTGCTGGCCGCTTTCGGTATTCTCGTCTCATTGGTCGTCTACGCCTGGGGTTTTCGCCCCAACAGCACCACCCCCGCCGACCAATCGACACTGCTCGATGCCGGGTTCGTAATCCTTGTCATCGCTGTCATCCTGTCGCTGCTTGCCCTCATCGGCCGTTTCCGTCGCAGTGGCGGGGCGACGCGAGAGCAGTTCAAGTGGGTGGTTTGGGGTGCTTCAATTTTCGCACCAGTCCTGGTCGTCGCGGTCATTGTTGGAGGTACACCCGACGAGAAGCAGATCGCTGTACCGCTCCTGGTGGCGGCAGCCATATTCCTCGGTTCCTACGGAATCGCTGTCGGCAAGTACCGCCTCTTCGACATCGATGTGGTGATCAACAAGACGGTCATGGTGGCAGCCCTGGGTGTGGTGATCGCCGTGCTCTACGTGGGGATCGTGGCAGGGCTTGGGACGCTGGCGGGTTCGGGCGAGGGATCCCAGGTCGGGGTGCAGGTGGCGGCGACTGTTGTGGTCGCTCTTGCCTTCGGGCCGGTCCGTCGCCGCGCTCAACAATGGGCCAACCGGGCTGTCTACGGGGAGCGGGCCACTCCTTATGAGATCCTGGCTCGATTCGCCCACAGGGCGGCGGAGGCCTCCGACGACGAGTTGCTGGTCCGGATACCCAGGCTGATCGTCGACGGCACGGGAGCCGTCGAGGCCACGTTGTGGGTCAGGTCGAAAGATGGCTTCCGGCCGGCCGGGGTGTGGCCGAGTACGGTCAAGCGAGAGAATATCGATTTCGCTGACTCCTTTGTGGATTCGGACGCCGACTACTCCCTGCCGATATTCCACGACGGCGAGCTGTTGGGAGGTCTTTCGCTGGTCAAGCCAAGGGGCGAGCAGCTTCCAACTGTCGCGGAGCAGCTGGTCGCCGATCTGGCGTCTGGGATGGGTCTGGCACTGAGAAACTCGGGACTGACAAGTCAACTTCGTCAGCAAGTGGCTCAACTGGAGGCATCCCGGGAACGAGTGCTCGCGGCTGCCGACGAGGCTCGCCGGGCCTTGGAGCGCGATCTTGATAGCGGGCCTCAGCAGCAGTTGGTCGCTCTCAAAGTGATGCTTGGCCCGATTCGCAAACAGGCGGCCCAAGCCGGAGCAACCAAGACCGCCGAGATGCTGGCCCAACTCGAATCTGATGCCGGTGATGCAATCAGGGCCGTCAGAGAGTTCTCAGGTGGGGTGTATCCGCCGCTGTTGGAGGCTGAGGGCCTGGCGGTCGCCCTCACCCAACAGACCCAGAAATCGCCTCTCTCTATTGCCGTCGAGGCCACCGGGATTGGCCGCTACCAACGTGAGGTGGAGGCGGCGGTCTATTTCACGATCCTCGAGGCGCTGCAGAACATAGCCAAATACGCCGACGCATCGAATGTCTCGGTTGTCCTAGAGCAACTGGATGACCAGCTCAGCTTCGAGGTGACCGACGACGGATCCGGCTTCGATCCTTCGACAGTTACCGTCGGTTCCGGCCTGGCCAACATGGCCGACCGTCTTGATGCCGTCGGAGGCAGCTGGAATCTCGAATCAACACCCGGTTCCGGCACCACTGTGCGGGGCATCCTGCCGATCGGCTAGGCGCCGCCTGCTTGCCGCCACAGCTCTTCGAGGGCGTCCATGCTGAATTCGGACTTCGGGATGAACGCATACGCCCCAGCGACCAAGGCGGTCTCGCGGTAGTCACCCGACTCGTGGGTTGACATGACTGCCACCGGGGGTGGGTCGTCGAGCGCGGTGATTCTCCGGGTAGCTTCGAGCCCGTCGATACCGGGCATCTGAACGTCCATCAGAACCAGGTCGGGCCTGAGGGCCTCCGCCATCTCTACGGCTTCTTCACCGTTTTCAGCCTCACCTGCCACCTCGAAGCCGTCAGTCATCTCCACGACCATCCGAGCGGCCTCCCGGAACGGAAGCTGGTCGTCGACGATGAGGACGCGAACCGATTCGATCACAGTCGCCATCCGGTCATTTTCGCCGGAGATCGCAGAGCAGACCATGGGGAGGGCATGTGATTGACGGTGTGGCTTTCCCCACTGTCAGTTCCCGGTTTCGGCAAGGTAGAGGAGAACGGCGCGCACCCTCCGATTCGATTGTCGCTCGGGAAGGAGGTCGAGCTTGGTGAAGATGGAATTGATGTGCTTTTCCACGGCCCGTTCGGAGAGAAACAGGTCCTCCGCAATCGCCGAGTTGCTCTTGCCGGTTGCCAACTCGCCCATCACCTCCGTCTCGCGTGGCGTGAGCCGGTCGATCTTCGTCTCCTTCCTGGCGAGCCGGGCTTCTATCAGGGCATCGACGACTTTGGGATCGAGGACCGACCCGCCGTTCTGAACGGCCGTTATGGCGGCCGCGAGATGATCGATGTCGGCCACTCGTTCCTTGAGCAGATAGGCGAGCCCCGCCGAACCCTCCTCAAACAGCTTGAGCGCGTAGGCGGGTTCGACGTACTGCGACAGGACGACGACGCCAATCTCAGGATGGTCCCTTCGGATGTGACGGGCTGCCTGCAACCCCTCGTCGGTACGGGTGGGCGGCATTCGGATGTCGGTGATAACCACATCCGGCGGTGACTCTTTAACGGCCGCCATGAGTTCGTGATAGTCCTCGGCCAGGCCCACGATCTCGTACCCGGCTTCTTCGAGCAACAAACGCACACCCTCGCGCACGATGAAGCTGTCCTCTGCGAAGACAATTGTCGTTGCCACCTGGCTAGAAGATAGACGGCGGAGTTGTGTCGTGAAGCTCTCGCGAGAGTCGCTGCCCTTCTTCAACTGAAGGTGGGGGCTCTCGGCTTCTCGTGTTCAGTGGCCCAGCTCCGTTTTCAGGTCGGCGATGACAGCTCTCGCGTGGGATACGTAATCGATGAGGCGTGGACGATAGGAGCGCCGGATGATCCCGTCGGGATCGATCAGATAAGTGATCCGTTTGGGCGTCCCGTAACCGCGATCATCGGGCTGCCGTTCGGCGTCGAGGGCCCGGCCGGCGACGTGGTCGGGATCTGAGAGTAGGGGGAACTCGAACCCCATCAGCTCCGACCAGGCACGGTTGACCTCGGGAGGGTCGTAGGAGATCCCGTAGATGGCGACGCCCATTTCGGTCAGCTCGGGCGTTCGGTCACGGAACCCCCCTCCCTCAACCGTTCAGCCCGGGGTGTCGGCGCGGACATACCACCAGAGGATCGTCCAGCGACCGGCGAAGTCGGTGGAGCGGACCGTGGCGCCTTGGTCGCTCACGCATTCGAAATAGGGGAGGGCGGTGCCGGGCTCGAGCATCCCGGTCCATGATGGCACGCGGAATGGCCCAACGTCATGCGTGTGCAGGGAGGCGCGTCTGGCCGACCCCGGTGCACACACAACCTCATGCGTGTGCAGGAAGGCGGGTCTGGCCGACCCCGGTGCACACACAACACCATGCGGGAACCGGGGCAAGCGATGCTCTGGCATACTGCTTCCTCAAGTCAGCCCGTATGAACAAGGAAGGTCGGTTGTGAACGACGGTTTTTGGCAAAAGGCTTGGCAGTTTGCCCTGCTGTTTGCGGTCATCGCGATGATGGCAGCCTCCATTGCAATTCAAGGCCGCTGGGTGACCAGCGCCGAGGTCCGTGAGATCGTGGCGCAGGAGGGCGGTGGCGGAGGCGCCCAGGTCACACCCGGCTGGCCGGTGGATCAGAGCATCCGGCCGGAGCTGACACCCATTGCAGATCTCCCTGCCGCACCAGCGGGCGAGGTGCATTTCTCGACGGCGCCGGCGGTCGCACCGACGATCGATCGGTCCAATCAGGCCATTTGGGACGTCCACATCGAGTCCATCGAAGGAGCTTGTCCATTGGACCCGGCAAACGGGGTGACTACCGAGATGTGGGGCTTCAGAATCGCCGGGCAGACCGAGGTCACCTGTGGCACACCGGGCCCGATTCTGCGGGGCCGCGTCGGTGACGTGGTCAATATCAGCCTCACCAACCTGGCCACCAACAGCAGCCCGCACAACATCGACTTTCATGCGGTAACCGGCCAGGGGGGCGGGGCCGCCGGTCTGGTTGCCAATCCAGGGGAGACGGCAACGATTCAGGTGAGGCTGCAATATCCGGGCGCCTTCATGTACCACTGCGCCTTTGGTGATGTGCCGATGCACATCGCCCACGGGATGTATGGCATGTTCATTGTCGATCCTGAGACGCCCCTGCCCCAGGTGGATCACGAGTGGGCCATCGTGCAGAGCGAGTGGTACGTCGGTGAAGCGGGTTCCGACGGTGTCGCCGAGTACGACTCTGACGCAGTGGTAGCCGAGAATCCAAGGTACGTGACGTTCAATGGCAGGACCGACGCGCTGATCGGTGACAACACCCTTGCCATGAATGTTGGGGAGCGTGCCCGGATCTACTTCATAAACGAGGGGCTGGCTCTCGACTCCAATTTTCACCCCATCGGCTCACAGTGGGATGTGGTGTATCCGGAGGCGGCCACCCACCAGGCCAACCGGGTCATTCGGGGCTCTCAATCCACCCTTGTCGTGGCTGGGGGAGGCACCGTCGTCGAGATCGACGGGCTAGTCCCTTCCACCGTGCTCCTGGTTGATCACGCCCTGGCCAGAACTTTCTACAAGGGCGCCATCGGGACGATCGTGATAAGCGGCCCTGAGCAGCCAGAGCTGTTCAACATACCTGGAGCCTCTCCGGCGACAACAGCGCCTCCATCGGAAGGTGGCAGCGCCGCAAATGGCCAGGCGCTCTTTGCCGTCACCTGTTCGGTGTGTCACGGCCCTGATGCCGGGGGAATTCCGGGACTGGGGAAGGATCTGATCGGCAACACGTTCGTGGCCTCGCTGAGCGATGCCGACCTGGTGGCCTTCATAACGACCGGTCGCCCGATCGAGGACCCAGCGAACACCACCGGCGTAGCCATGCCGCCGAAGGGTGGTAACCCCGCCCTGAGCAGCAGCGACCTTCAAGACCTCGTGGCGTTTCTCCGCAGTATCGGCTGATTGGCGATGACCGAGCCCGCGATCTCGACGGGCTCGGTCATCAACAGAGCTCAGGCCACTACGACGGTCTTGGTGTTGAGAAACTCGCGCATTCCGATGTCGGCCAGCTCTCGACCGTAACCGGACATCTTGATCCCGCCGAACGGCAGCCGGGGATCCGAGGCCACGAAGGCATTGACGAAGACGGCACCGGCTTCGAGGCGATCACGGGCAATGGCCTCTCCGCGCTCGACATCCGAAGTGAAGATGGCCGCTCCCAGGCCGAATTCGGAGTCATTGGCTATCGAGATTGCATCCTCGACATCCACGGCCTCGATCACTGCGGCCACAGGGCCGAAAGTCTCCTCCCGGTACACCGGCATGCCGTCGATGACGCCCCCAAGCAATGTGGGGGGGTAGAAGGCACCGGGGCCCTCGGGCACATGTGCGCCCAACACGACTCGAGCACCTGCAGCGACACTGGCGGTGACTTGGGCGTGCAGGTCGTCGCGAAGATCGACGCGCGCCATGGGCCCCAGAGTCGTGTTCTCGTCGAGCGGGTCTCCCAGCACAGCTTGGCCCATTGCTTCTGCCATCAGGCTGGTGAACTCCTCGACGACCGGGCTCTCGACGATGAACCGCTTTGCCGCGATGCACGACTGGCCCCCGTTGATCAGCCTCGACGTGGCGCAGGTGGCTGCGGCTTTGGCCAAATCGGCATCGGCCAGGACGAGGTATGGATCCGAGCCGCCAAGTTCGAGCACAGTCTTCTTGAGCAGGGCGCCCGCCTTCGCGGCCACGGCTCGTCCCGCTGGATCACTCCCGGTGAGGGTGGCGGCAACCACGCCGGGATGTTCCAAGACCTCGTCCACCCGGGTCGATGGAAGGATCAGTGTGCGGAACAGGCCATCGGGGAAGCCCGCTTCCACAAAGATGCGGTCGATGGCAAGGCCGCATCCGGTGACATTCGAAGCATGTTTCAGCAGGCCCCCGTTGCCCGCCATGAGTGCAGGGGCGGCGAACCTGTAGACCTGCCAGACGGGGAAATTCCACGGCATCACGGCCAGGACGACGCCTAGGGGCCGGTAAGCCACGTAGCTGGAGGTTCTACCGGCTTCGATGTGCTCCTGGGCGAGGATCCGTTCGGCGTTCTCGGCGTAGTGCCGGCAAACCCAGGCGCATTTGTCGACCTCGGCTCTTCCCTGCGAGATCGGCTTGCCCATCTCGTCTGCCATCAGATGGGCCAGTTCCTCTCGGTTCTCTTCGAGAATGTCCGCAGCGCGCATCATCGGCACTGCCCTCTCGGCGATCGGAACTCGCGCCCAATCCTGCTGTAACACGACAGCAGTTTCGATGTGACCTTTCACCTTGTCGGGGCTGGTCTCGGTGTATTCGGCAACGAGGCGGCCGTCGGTCGGGCTGATTGATTGGATCATGAAAGAGATTCCTTTCCGGTTGGTTGCAGGTTATCTCCGGATGCGTGTGCAGGGAGGCGGGTGAC
>JBFHXF010000062.1:0-11203 GCA_041599115.1 Acidimicrobiia bacterium | reverse complement strand
GTATCACGTTGGACTCGTCGTTGACCCACTTGCCGGTCAGGTCGTGGGCCAGGCGCTTGAAGGCGCGGTCGTTGGGCAGAAACACGGTCAGCTCGGCTGACGGATCCAGGGAAGCCCCGAGCTGAGTTGGGATGCCACTCTCAACGATGGCGAGAACGATCTCGCCGACGATGTCGTAGTCCCTGGGATTGTTGTCGAATTGGCCATCTGCATCCGCCAGGATCTGCTCTCCCAGTGTGGGAGGGGTCTCGGCGGAGGCTGGAATAGCCAGAGCTGTGGCGACCAGGCCTGCGATCAGGGCGGTTGCTATAGAACGACGCATGACGTCTCCTTTTCCAGTTGCTTGCCCGGAGTTCGGAGACAACGCCCCCGGCGGATGAGTAAGAAGCAGAATTCTTCTCATGACGGCATACGACCACCGACACCCGGGGACAATTCATTCATCCGAGACCGGCCACCGGTACGAAGAAGGGGTATGAAGACAATGACTACGACCGATGTGAGATCAGAAAAGAGGGGAAAGCTGCGTCGAAACAACGTGTTGATGGGCCTTCTCCATCTCATTCAAGGGATCGCAGTGCTTGGCCTGGCCAACGGGTTCACTCTCCCGGTGATTGCCACATACATGACCGGCCCACCCGGAGTGGAACTGCCCGAGCCCACGCCGCTGTTCAATCTGAGCATCGCCTGGGGCGTGGCCGCCTTCCTTTTCCTGTCGGCAGCAGCACATGCCCTGATCGCTGCCCCAGGTATCTATCAGTGGTATCTGCGGAACCTCGACCAGAACCGGAACTACGCGAGATGGATCGAGTACTCGCTCTCTTCGTCATTGATGATCGTGCTGATCGCCATGTTGGTGGGCATTGCGGACGTGGCCGCACTCCTGGGACTGGCCGGGGTCAACACATCCATGATCCTCTTCGGGCTGCTTCAGGAGAAATATGAGAATCCCGGAGAGTCCGTCAGCTTCATCTCCTACTGGTTCGGAGTGATCGCAGGTGCTGTCCCGTGGATAGCGATCGCCATCTATCTCTTCAGCCCGGGCTTCGATGCCAATCCTCCCGGATTCGTCTACGGGATCTTCTTTTCGCTCTTTGCCCTCTTCAACGTCTTCGCCCTGGTGATGGTCCTTCAATACAAGAAGGTCGGACGGTGGGCGAACTACCAATTCGGAGAATCGACATATGTCCTGCTGAGCCTGGTGGCCAAGTCCGCCCTTGCCTGGCAGGTGTTTGGAGGAACACTCGCAGCATGAGCCAGATGGAAATGAATCAACAAGAGAGGTCTGGCGGCAGAACCGTGACCTTGAAGGAAACGAGATGGGTTTCGCGATCGCAGGCGGAGGTGTTCGCATACGTCGCAGATTTCACCAACAGCCAGGAATGGGATCCCGGGGTCACTGCGGCACGGAGACTCGACGAGACCCCTCTTGGGGTTGGGTCGAAGTTCGAACTCCTGGTGAAGTTCGGAGCGAGCGTCATCCCCATGGTCTATGAGATAACCGAGTATGAGCCCTCCGAGCGCGTCGTGCTGAGCGGACGTGGGGAAAACCTCGACGCCATCGACGAGATCCGATTGGGGACACACGACAACATGACGGTCATCGAGTACCGAGCCGATCTCACTTTTCACGGCTTCCTCAGACACGTCATTCCCCTGATGCGGCGGTCGTTGGGGAAGGTTGCCACGCGGGCGCTGGACGGAATGGTCGAGGCAATCGAGAAATGAGCAAACTCACAGTTGCCTCATTCACCAATGTCGGATACCGGTTTCACTCGCGGCTTTTCAATCCCATCGAATCCGACCTGAGCGACCAGACCGCCGTGGTGACCGGCGCCACGGGAGGCATCGGTCTCGAGACGGCAAGGGGGTTGGCTGACCTGGGATGCCGGGTGATCGTCGTTGGCAGAGACGAGGAAAAACTAAGCGATGCCGAGAACACCGTTGGAGGAGACGTGTTGGCGATGCGTGCCGATCTCAGCCTCATGTCCGAAGTGCGTGAGCTGGGAAGGGCCCTCCTCGACACCGAGCCCCGCATCGACATCCTGGTGAATAACGTCGGAGTCCTGTTTCCCGAGCGGCGGGTCACCAGGGAAGGCATCGAAGCAACACTCGCGGTCAATCTCCTCGGTCACTTCCTCATCACCAATCTCCTGTTACCTCGGATGATCGAACACGGTTCGGGGCGAGTGGTCAATGTCAGCAGCGGGGGCATGTACTCGGAGAAAATCCATCCGCACGATCTCCATTTCGACCTGGGCCATTACCGGGGAACGGCCGCCTATGCGCGCACCAAGAGGGCCCAGGTGATCCTCACCGAGATGTGGGCCGAGAGAATGAAAGAAACTGGTGTCGTCGTGCATGCGATGCACCCCGGATGGGCGAGAACCCAGGGTGTGGCCGATTCCCTGCCCACATTCAACAGGGTCATGAGTCCCTTCCTACGCACTCCGGCACAAGGGGCCGACACTGTCGTTTGGCTGGCAGCCGACCCACAGCCGCTTCTGTCCACCGGAAAGTTCTGGTTCGATCGGCGCCTTGCGCCAACCCACCTGACCGACGCAACCCGGGAGACAGCCGAGGACCGCTCCCAACTCTGGGACAACCTCTTCCGCCTGACCGGCGCCGACCTCCCGGTCGGTCAGGACACCTAGCGCCTATTCTTCCGCGAACCCGTCATCTCCTCGGGTGCCAGGGAAAAAAGGTGTTGGTCCTGCGGATGTAGTCCGCGTAACCGGGTCTCCGGCCGGTGATGGTCTTTTCCAGCATCCCGACTCCGGAGACCCTCAGGAGGAAGTAGGACATCACCATGGGTGAAAGCAGGGACCACCAGGCTCCCCCTGCCAGAGCCACCAGATAATGGCCCCACCACACAGTGAAATCGCCGAAGTAATTGGGGTGGCGGGTATATCTCCATAATCCGGTATCGAGGACCCTGCCTTTCGAGTCGGGGTTCGTTCTGAAGCGGGCGAGCTGGAGGTCTCCGATCGCTTCGAACGCCAGGCCCAGACTCCACACGGCTATCCCGAGAGAATCGAGCCAGTAGAGGGGCTCCCGGCTGACCTGAACCACCACGATCGGCAGGGCCACTA
Source organism: Acidimicrobiia bacterium (assembly GCA_041599115.1). Taxonomy (GTDB): domain Bacteria; phylum Actinomycetota; class Acidimicrobiia; order Spongiisociales; family ZC4RG35; genus JACZUI01. Next base: position 8,111 of record JBFHXF010000062.1, on the reverse strand, counting down.
TCCACATGACGGCTCCTTGGAGTAGGAAGACCTTGAACAGGCTCAGCAGCCAGAAGGACTCACCACTCCTGGCACGCATCTGGCGGTATCTGTAATCCTCAGGTTTTCCGAGATTGCGCCAGACCAGATACCCGCTGAGGCGAAGACCCCAAATCGAGACGAGGGTCGCAACCAGCAGGCCTCGAGCGCTACCGGAACCCGCCACCAGCCATGCCGTCCAAACGGTCGCCACGAATCCGAGCCCCCAGACCATGTCCACGATCGAGGCGTCTCTGAGAACCAGGCTCGTCAGCCAGGTCAGGAACATGAGAGCGCCGATGACAACCCCGGCGGCGAGCAACGGCTCACTCATGCCCCTGCTGCCTCTCAGTGACCCAGCCGTCGACCTCCGCCCAAAGTTCGAACAACCACCTGATCCGCGAGTCACGCCCCAAGGGGATGCTGGAGCGGGGAATCCGCCAAAAACGGACATCGACGACCGAACCCGTGACATCTCCCGACCAGATGTCGGCGAGCCGGGCGAAACCCTCCAAACCTCTATGCGCCAGCACCACGACATCAGCCATCGTTGACTCCAAAAGCGCCAGAGTCCCGGCTGGACGAGGAGGTAGCACCCCCTTGAGGCCCTTGGCGATCTGAGCAATCCTCCCACCCCGGCGGGCGAGGCGGTCGGCGTACCGCATCCGTTTCGCCTCCGTGTACCTCGTGCCCTCGGGATAGATCAGAACGCCTTCGTCCTCGCCCAACTCCGAAGCCAGGGACCTGATCTCGGCCAGTGCTGCCTGCGTGTCGCCGTCGCGGTCGACGAAGTAATTGGGAAGCCTGTTGCCTCCCACGTCCAATGCCGGATCGATCAGCAGCTCCTTCTTGAGTACGTAACGGAGACGAAGCCCATGCGGCTTGACCACATATCGACCGGGCAGCATCGTGTCGATAAGTGATGCATGACGCGATAAGAGGAGGATGGGACCTGGAGTCAACACCGCCGTCCCCTCGACATTGAAGTCGAGGGAAAAGGCAAAGCGCAGCGCGTTGAAGTTCCAAGCGACCCAGGTCTCCTGCAGACGAAAGGTGATCTCGACTGCACGATGCCGGGGCAACAAGCCGACCGCTGCCATCGAGATCACGGCCCAGCACTCACCCAGCAGATAAACCCAGGCGAATACGGTGATGCGCAATGTCATCGCTGCGGTGTGTCGCACCGACCATCGGACTGCATCGACGACACCGGCCAGAACCAAGAGGGCGGGCAGCATCGCGGACAGCAGCAGAAAGCCTGCATACAGAGCCGGGATCGTCACCAGCCGGCGCGAAAGTGTGTTGGCGAGCATGGAGGTCACCCAACACTATGTTCGATGCCCTATGCGTGCCCGGATGATCCCAGCCGACATCTCGGGCCGGGAATCGACTCATCCCCGGAGGGGTTCTGTGGGCAGATGATCTCGGCTTTGTTTTTCATGTGGTTCTTCGCTGCCTGCCTGTGGACACTGAACGCCCTCAGGCGACCGGTTCCCCCAGGTGGGGGCTTTCCTCCGCTGTGGCTCCCGGGCATGATCATCTCGGAGCTTTCTCCGTGGTATCTGGTACTGAGAGCCGGTATTGCAGCTGGGTTCATTGCCCTCGGGGCACTCCAGACGCCGCTGGGTCGGGCCGGGCTGATTTTCTTCGTCGGGTCTGAGTTGGGGCTCACCCCATTGATCTGGCGCTCGATACGGTCTTCTCTCTCAACCGGCCATTCGCCTTCGCTCTTCACCCTTCCCAAGGTCATCGAACGTCTTCCCCGATCCGTCCAACTCGAAACGAGAATCCACTATTGGGGCGATCTATCCCTCGACATCTACCGGTTCCCCGCCACTGTGTCCGGGCCAGCTTTGATCTACCTTCATCCCGGATCATGGATGAGGGGTCGACCGGGTCGGCAGTCGAAACCCCTGTTCCACGAGCTCGCCCGAAGAGGATGGGTGGTTCTCGACATTCGCTACCCGTTATCTCCGGCGGCGACCTTCCCCGACCATTTGATTGGCGTGAAAAGGGCTATTGCTTGGGCAAAGTCTGAAGGTATTCATCATGGCATCGACCCGGCCAGGGTGGTGATTTCGGGTGGATCCTCGGGCGCACATCTCGCCGCGCTCGCTGCCCTCACATCAGACCGCAAAGATCTGCAGCCGGGTTTTGAGGAGAGCGACACGGGTCTGATCGGGTGCCTTGCCTATTACGGCATATATGACCTATTGATGCGTAATCCGACTCGATACGACTGGCCATTCGTTGCCCGGCACGTGCTGAAGGCGAAACGTCATGAAGCTCCTGACCTGTATCGACTCGGATCACCGATAGACCAGGTCAGTGCGGAGTCTCCTCCATTCATGGTGATTCATGGGGACTTCGATTCGGTTGTCCTCGCCGAGGAATCGAAGCATTTCGTCGACGCCATGCGCCACGCGGGTGCCGCGGTCGCGTATCGGGAAATCGTCGGGGCCCAGCACGGATTCGATGCCATCGGCTCACTGCGGACGAGAGCCGTCAGCAGAATGAGCGCAGCTTGGCTCCAGGAGATCGCCGACAACGCCGAGCAGCGGGCGAGAGGGCAGACAAGACTCAAGCCGGAATCGCCCTCTCCCTGAACAGGCCTTCCGGGATGGCGGAACCGGTCCGCAACAGCCCGAGGCGCCAGGAGGGTGAGTGTCCGAGGGCCCACCTGAGCCCGGAAACCGCAGCCTTGCCCACCGGCACCCCAACTGGGATGTGGCTCAGACCAAGGATCTGCCGAAGTCGGGGGGACAGCGTGGCGACCGCCGCCTCCATGAGGATCTTGTAGCCGACGCGAAGACCGGGGCTCAAGGGAGGATTGGTCAGGAAGTCGATGGCCTCCCTCTGCTCGGGCGAGCCGTCGAGGTCGGGATGGTTCTCGATCCAGTCAGCAAGCTCCCCCGCCGTCGCCGGCATCGGGTCCGCTCCCAGCAGCGCGCCGACAAGCCTCTGCTCGGTGACGAATCGATCACCCTCCTCAGGAGAGAGCGCGGTGGCACCAAAGAAGCGGTGTGCAGTGAGAAAAGAATCGGTCAGAGCGTTGTGGACCCATGCCGAGAACCCCGGATCCGAGGCGTCGTAGGAGATGCCCCTGCTCGAGATCCCGGCCACGACCCGATGGATCCTTTTCACCTGCTCGACTGCCCGCTCTACTTCGGGCATCGCGCCATAGGTTGTTGCGGTCACGTACGCAGAGGTTCGCGACAGGCGACCCAGAGGATCTTCCTGATAACGGGAATGGTCGCCAACCCCGGCAACCACTTCGGGATGAGCAGCCTGAATCAGCAGAGCGCGGATCCCGCCGACAAAGGCGGCGACATCGCCCAGGACCATCCAGGACACCGATCCCGGACCGATCAACCCGGGGTCGCCGGGATATTCCAGGGTGTCCGCAAGCGGATATGGCGCATGGCCAAAAGGCGACGTGGCGGCATCCACTACTCTTGCCCTGACCGCCTCCGCCAGGCGTCTGAGCGAATCCCTTGTCAGGTCCTGGATCACTTCAGCTTCTCTTCGTCAAGGCGCCAGCTCGGCGAGAGCCAACGACAACTTCTTCATCCCGCTGCGGATCCGGCTCTTCACCGTTCCTTCCGGGGCATCGAGACGCCTGGCGGTCTCCACGTAACTCAAACCGCCGAAATACGCCAGGGTGATCGCAGCCCGCTCATCTGCGGTCAGGTGCCCGAGAGCCTGGCGGACCGATGCCGACAGGTCCCGGCTCCAGACCTCTTCTTCGACGCTGGTGTAATCGCGGTCCGGGGGCTTCAACTCCCTCCGCGTCCGGGCAACCTCAGATCTGACGATGTCGACCGCGCGGCGATGCGCAATCGTCATCAAGAAGGCCCTCAGGGTTCCACGGTCTGGATCGTACTTCTGGGGTGCCTGCCACAGTGCGGCGAATGTGTCCTGAACCACGTCCTCGGCGAGGCCTTCATCACGGAGAACTCTTCGGGCAAGGGTCTTGACTGCCCCACCGTGTGTCAGGAGAACCGTCTCCAGGGCTCCGCTTTCACCGGCGGCGACGGCGCGTGCGAGGTCGCTGTCGCGCTGGGTCATCTCGCCGGCCTCCGAACCAAACGCATGAGACAACGATGTTAGGAAGGCGCCCGGAGAACGGGTCGAGGTCCTTCTCTCAGCCTGACTCTGACGAGAAGGGGCCAAGTCGAGACGAACCACTCGGAGCCGACAGATGAATCCTCTTCCGCAGAGGTCATCCGGTTCTCGGTTCCGCTCCGAATCAAAGCGGAACGGTGAGAAACCCCTTCCACCGGATGAGTAGCCTGGGCCAACCCTGTCATGAGTACAAAACCCATTTCGAGCGCCCAACTGGCAGTCACATCTGCCCTCCTCTCCGGGGATTCGGGGGCGCTTTATCGCATTGCCGCCGGCCTCCTCGACGAGGGGGTGCCAATCGAGACTGTGTTGTTCGACTTCCTCGTCGCAGCGGGGGATCAAGTGGGCGCCCGCTGGCAGAGCGGGGATTACCTCATCGCCGAAGAGCACGTTGCGACGGCGACGATCGAGACGGTGGTTTCCCTGCTGATGGGCTCTCTGGACCAGCCCACCGAGGGAGCACACATAATCGTGTCAGTTGCCGAGGGAGATGACCACTCCCTGCTGAGCCGGGCTTTGGCCGCCTATTTCCTCTTCCTCGAATACCGCACAACCTACGTCGGGGCCAACGTGGTATCCAGCGATCTCCACCACTATCTCAGGTCTGAAGGGCCGGAGGCGCTGGTGTTGTCGTGTGCCATGACGACGCATCTGTTCGGAGCCAGGTCGGCCATTCGCGCCAGCCACGAGGCGGGTGTCCCCGTTCTCACCGGGGGACGAGGTTTCGGGCAGAATGGCGTTTGGGCGACACTGCTCGGGGCGGATGCCTGGAGTTCCTCACCCCACGGCGCCCCCTCGATCATTGAGACCTGGACGCCGGATATCGACTCTGCCGAGAGCCGCGCCATGCAGCCGTCGGCAGACCTCCTGCAGGCCCTCGATTCCCGCTCTGCCATTCTGGCGACCGCTCAGACCGAACTGCGCCGCCGGCTCCCCGGTGAAATGGATCGCCGGCTCGCAGAAGGACTGGACCTGCTTCTTGGGGCGGCTCTGGCTGCCGAGCTGGTCGACGACTCGGTAGTTCTCAGAGAGATGTTGCAGTGGCAAAGATCCATGCTGTCAGCGCAGGGGCTCGATCCGGGGGACCAAGTGAGCGGATCGATGCGTAAAGCCCTCAATGACTCCCTTCCATGGCTTGGACATCGACTGAGCAGGGAAATGGACGCAACCTCTTGACCAAACCGCTGAGCTCAGTGCCGGGGTCCTGATACCCTCGGCGACCCATCCTCCGAGGTCCGCATGTCATTAAACGAGAAGTTCGAACTGGTCGAGACCATCGAACCCGAAGTGGAACGGCTCACCGCAGAGCATCAGGCGCGCCGCTCCCACTGGTATTTCCATGACATCGTGCCGTGGGAGCGCGGCGAGAGCTTCCGCGACAAGCCGTGGGACGTCTCCCAGTGCACCATTTCGGAAAACGCCAGAACCTCGCTGGTCCTCAACCTCCTCACCGAGGACAACCTCCCCTACTACCACGCCCTGATCGAGAAACACCTGCCCAAGACCTCCGCTTTCGCCAAGTGGAACCATCTGTGGACCGCCGAGGAGGGCCAACACGCCATCGGTATACGCAGCTACCTGCTGGCTTCACGCAACTGCGATCCCTATGAGCTCGAGGATGATCGGATGGCCACGATGATCAACGGCTACGAGCCGGTCTACGACGACCCAACCGAGATCTTCGCCTACACCTCTGCGCAGGAGCTGGCCACGAGGGTCAGCCACCGCAACGCGGGAAAGATCACCGACGACCCGGCGGCCTTTGAGATGATGAAGAACATCGCCGCCGACGAGAACCACCACTACATCTTTTACAAGGGTGTAATGCAGGCAATGCTCGACCAGAGCCCGTCGACGGTGATGGAAGGGATCCACCGCACCCTCTCCAACTTCCAGATGCCAGGTGTCGCCATGCCCCGCTTCCTCAGGCGCTCGATCGAAGTAGCCAAAGCCGGGGTCTACAACTTGCGGATCCATCACGACCGGGTCCTCGTGCCCCTGCTCAAGGAGTGGCGGATCGCCGATCTCACCAACCTGAAGCCGGCCGCAGCAGAGCTTCAGGAGAAGATCATGGCAATCCCCGACCAGATCATGCGCAAGGCCGAGATCTTCGAGAGGCGCGTCGGAATCACCTACGCCTGAAGATCACCGGACGGCACCGCTCTGATCACCCACTGATGTCGGCGACAACGGCAAAGTGGTCGGAGGCCAGGCTGGGAATCACCCCAACGTCGACCGCAGTGAGATCCGGTGTGTGGAAGACGTAGTCGATGCGATACTGCGGATCGGCCGCGTTCGAGGTGAAGCCATCACCGGACCCGGCCTCCCCCCACGAATCGACCCATCCGGCATTTACCAACTCCTCAATTTGGGCCCAGGTGGGGCGGGCGTTGAAGTCACCCACCAGGATTGCGGGTTCGCGGCCATTCCAGGTGTCGAGAATCGTCGCAATCTGCTGGTGATGCACTGGATAGAGGTCACCCTCCGGGTCCTGGTCGTGGACATCGGGGTCGTTGATGTGCTGAAGATGGATCGAAATGACCAGAATCTCACGATCACCCACATGAACGGTCGCTCCCAGATAACCGCGCCGGAGAGGAGTGCCGACCAGCGGCAGGTATCTGGTCTCGACCTCGGAGAGGGGGAACCGACTGAGGATGGCGTTGCCCCAGGTCGGGTCGGTCGTGCCGAAGAAAGCGACGTGCTCGAATCCAAGACGGTTTTGCAGAAGAAACAGGAGATCGGTGTTGGCGCTGAGCAGCCGGCCCCGATCCACCTCCTGAAGACCGACAACCGTCGCACCCGAGTCCTCTATGACCCTGGCGATGGCCTCGACGTCCATGCTGCCTGACGTGTTGAATGCCGAGTGGAGGTTGTAGGTCATGTAGCGAACCGGGTCGCCTGGATCACCCTTTACCGGTTGGGACAGTGTCACCACCACCAGGGCGAACAGAGGCAGAAAGGCGGCTCCCGCGGCGAGAAGCCAGGCACCATCCCCGGACGGGGCTGAACGTGGCGTCGAGCGCAACGCGGAGCCGGCCGTGAAGAGCACGAGCAGCACGGCAAAGGCCACCCGGACGTCTGCCGAATCAAACGGAAGGCTGAGGTCGAGCGGGAGGTAGTAGGCCAACCCGGAAATCACGAACACGGTCATGCCAGTCGTCAAGTAGAAACCGGAAGCGTCGACGCGTTGCCGGTCAGGATCGGGAACGATCTGGGCCCACACCAGGCCAGCCGCTGGGATGGCGAACAGACTCAAGATGTTGTACGTCAGGGAATTCCCCTCGGCGACAAAGACCGCCCCGGCCACCACCGCTATCGAGGGCCACACCAGCCACCGCTTCGGATAGAAGCGGCCCACCACCACCAGGGTCGCAGCGTTGAGCAGGGCGATGCGCACGGCCGAGCCGGCCGAAGACATCCCCGTCATCTGAGAGGTCCAACCCTGGTTCTGGAAGAGAAGGAGCTGCAGGAACAGGAAGGGTGCAATGGCAACCAGTGACACTCCGCTCCCCCATCCCACACCGCGTCGCTCAACCGGACCGGCCGACATCGCCAGATACAGGGTCGCCCCGGCCATGGTGACCACCACCAAGAGAGGCAACAGCCCTGGTTGGTAGCTGAGGTCGAGACTCAGCGAGAGGCCCTTTATCGCCGAGTCGAGGGCAAGTCCCACGAGGACACCGCCAACCAGCGTCTCCCTCCCCAGCCCGAAAAGCAGGGGCAGGCAACCGACAAAAGCCAACGTTGCGATGGCGGCCGTCCAGAAGTCGACCTGGGGGCTGGCTGACACCTGATTGACGACGCGGGCAAGAGCCAGGAGTGAGACCGCACCGAAAAGGGCGCGCCTCGCCCCGATCCAACGGGACAGGACAGGGAATATGGCACCTGCTACGAACGGTCCGAGGGCGATCGGGATCAGGGTGTAAGTCCCGATCAGGAGGGTGTCGCGCAGGTACCAGGTGATC
>JBFHXF010000061.1:0-11221 GCA_041599115.1 Acidimicrobiia bacterium | reverse complement strand
TGTTCCGGTCATCGCCAGCGGCGACCCCCAACGAGTGCGTCAGATTCTGCGAAATCTGATCACCAACGCCCACCGTTACGGAGGGCCTGAGATCGCCATCGAGGTCGATGCGCAGCCCGAGATTGTCACCGTGAGGGTCCTGGACAACGGTGCCGGGCTGTCAGAGGAGGCGGCTGATCACATCTTCGACCGCTACTACCGAGATGAGAACGTCCAAACTCACCCCGGATCGGTAGGTCTCGGCCTGACCATCGCCCGGGAGCTGGCGCGGCGCATGGGCGGAGACCTTATCTATCGGCGTCTCGACGACCGGACGTCCTTCGAGCTGTCGCTGCCGGTCGCCTGAGTCAGTCAGACCGTTGAGCGGACGAGCCTCGGTCCGAGTCAAGGGCAATGGACCGGCAGACGTGGTTTCTGATCTGGGAACGGGACTAGGTTTCAGCCCCTATGAAGCAGATAAACCATTGGATCGGTGGTTCCTTCGATCCGGGGACCTCGGGTCGGACCGGACCGATCTTCAATCCTGCGACCGGGGCTCAGACCGCTGAAGTGGCCATGGCGTCATCGATCGACGTCGACGCTGCGGTCAAGACCGCCAGGCATGCCTATGAATCCTGGGGAGACTCGTCACTGACCCAGCGTCAGAACATCATGTTCTCGTTCCGCGAACTGGTGGCCGCCAGACGCTTGGACATGGCGAGACTGCTGACCGCCGAACACGGAAAGACGATCGACGATGCTCTGGGCGAGGTGCAGCGTGGCCTCGAGGTGATCGAGTTCGCCTGCAACATCGCCCATCTTCTCAAAGGTGCCTACTCCGAACAGGTCTCGACCGGTGTCGACACCTACACCATCCGCCAACCGCTGGGAGTGGTGGTGGGCATCACACCGTTCAACTTCCCTGCGATGGTCCCGATGTGGATGTACCCGATCGCCATTGCCTGCGGGAACACATTCGTGCTCAAGCCGTCGGAAAAAGATCCATCCCCGTCCCAGCTAGCGGCGGAGCTCCTCGCCGAGGCGGGTCTGCCTGAAGGCGTGTTCAACATCGTTCACGGTGATAAGGAGGCCGTCGACGCCTTGATCACTCATCCCGACGTGGCGGCTGTCTCCTTTGTGGGGTCCACCCCGATCGCCAGGTACATATACGAGACGGGCACCCGTCACGGCAAGCGGGTTCAGGCACTTGGCGGAGCCAAGAACCACATGATCGTGCTGCCCGATGCAGATATCGATCTCGCCGCCGATGCTGCGGTATCAGCCGGCTATGGATCGGCCGGCGAGAGATGCATGGCGATATCCGCAGTGGTCACCGTGGGAGAGGCCGGCGATCGGCTCATCGATGGCGTCCGGACGCGCATCGAGAAGCTGAAGGTCGGCCCGGGCGACGAAAAGGGCGTCGAGATGGGCCCCCTGGTGACCAAGCAGCACTTCGATCGCGTCCGCAGTTATGTCGATGCAGGCGAGGCGGAAGGTGCCCTGCTGATTGCAGACGGGCGCGATTTTGTCGTCGACGGATATGAAGAAGGCTTCTTCTTCGGGCCAACCCTGTTCGACAAGGTAACGCCGGACATGACGATCTACACCGACGAGATCTTCGGTCCGGTGCTCTCAACGGTGAGGATGGAGCATTACCAGCAGGCCATCGATCTCATCAACGCCAATCCGTATGGCAACGGGACGGCGGTGTTCACCAATGACGGCGGTGCTGCCAGGAAGTTCCAAAAAGAGATCCAGGTGGGCATGGTGGGAATCAATGTTCCGATACCCGTGCCGCTCTCGTTCTACAGCTTCGGCGGTTGGAAGGACTCGATCTTCGGGTCGCATGCCATTTACGGCCCCGAGGGAGTCCATTTCTACACCCGGCAGAAGGTCGTGATCTCGCGCTGGGCCGACCCGATCCATCGTGGCGTAGATCTCGGTTTCCCCACCCACGGATAGGTTGAAGGGATTCCCATGAGAATCGGTCTTCTCGTTTGTGATCACGTTCGGGAGGAGTTCATCGGGATCTCGGGTGACTATGAGGACATGTTCATCAAGCTCTTCAGGAATTTCCCGGAGGTCGAGGTGGCTGTCTACGACGCTCTTGCCGGTGAGCTGCCCGACGCACCAGATGAATGTGATGCCTGGCTGACCACCGGGTCCCGCTACTCGGTCAACGACGAAGAGCAGTGGATCAGGGATCTCGAGAGATTCGTGCGCGAGGTCGCCGATGCCCATGTTCCCTTGGTTGGGGTTTGCTTCGGCCACCAGTTGATCGCCAAGGCTTTGGGCGGGTCGGTGGTGAAATCGGATCGTGGTTGGGGCGTGGGGGTGAAGGAGGTCCAACTCGCCGAGGGGATCTCATGGACCGGGTCGAGCAAGTCGGCGAGGTTGCTCACCAGTTATCAGGATCAAGTGGACACTCTGCCTCCGGGCGCAGACGTCCTCGGGTGGAACGAGCATTGTCCCGTCGCGATGATGAGCGTGGGACCGAGCGTGCTGGGCATCCAAGGTCATCCCGAAATGGATTCCTCCTATGTCGAGGCGTTGCTCCACGCCAGACGGGGCTCGATCATTCCCGAGGATGTGGCCGATACGGCCCTGGACTCGCTGGTCGGGGGAACCGATTCCGGCGCGGTTGCCGGGTGGATCCTCGATTTCATAGCCGGAGCTCCGGGCCGTGAGACCCCGGTCGGCTAGGTTGTCCGGATGGATTTCGGAGTAGTCCTTCAAACGGACCCCCCGGCGTCGAGGGTTGTCGAATACGCCAAGAAGGCCGAGACGCTCGGATTCAGCAATGCCTGGGCGTTTGACAGCCATGTCTTGTGGGAGGAACCTTTTGTCATCTTCTCCCGGATCCTCGCCGAGACGGAGCGCATGGTCGTCGGACCAATGGTGACGAATCCTGGAACCCGTGACTGGACTGTGCTCGCCTCGCTGTTTGCAACGCTCAACGAGATGTATGGGCCGAGGACTATCTGCGGCATCGGGCGTGGCGACTCGGCACTTCGATACATCGGGAGAAAACCCCGAACCTTGGCCTCGATGGTCGAAGCAATGGCGGTGATAAAGGGTCTCGTCGCTGGCGAGGAGGTCGAATACAACGACAAGACGCTGCAGATCCCGTGGATAGAGCAGGGTTGGGATCTGCCGATGTGGGTGGCAGGCTACGGGCCCAAGGCTCTCGCAACCACGGGGCAGCACGCCGACGGTTACATCCTCCAGCTTGCCGACCCCCAGATCCTGGAGTGGACCATGGGAGCGGTTCGAGCTGCGGCCTCAGATGCCGGTCGTGACCCGGACGACATAACCATCTGCGTTGTCGCGCCGGCCTATGTCGGCGAGGACGTGGCCCATCAGCGCGATCAGCTCCGCTGGTTTGGTGGGATGGTGGGAAACCACGTGCACGACATGGTCAACCGGTACGGCGAGGACACCTCGAAAGTGCCCAAAGTGTTGGTCGAATACATCAAAGCCCGCGAGTCCTACGACTACGCCCATCATGGAAGAGCGGACAACACTTCCACAGACTTCGTGCCGGACGACATCGTCGATCGGTTCTGCGTTCTTGGCCCGGCCCCAGCTCATATCGAGAAGCTGACGTTGCTCAAGGAGATGGGGGTCGACCATTTCGGCATCTATCTGATGCACGACGACATGGACGGGACCATCGAGGCGTACGGCAATTCGATCATCCCCGCTCTCAGCTAGGCACGTCGTGACGGTTCGGTTCGCTTTATTGTTCTGAGGGTGGAATCCAGCTCCAGCCGGATCGGCGGTGTGGTCCCTGACCAGCTTCCTACCGGCACCGTCACTTTTCTCTTCACCGACATAGAGGGATCGACCGCTCTGATCCAGCGCGTCGGTGATCGATACCCTCCTCTTCTGGCGGCTCATGGGGAGATCATCCGCAGGTCTATCGCCGACGGTGGTGGATTCGCCCTCAAGACAGAGGGTGATTCGTTCTTTGCGGTTTTCGAGTCGGCCGGAAACGCCGTGCTCTCCGGTTTACAGGCGCAAACGGATCTCGTGGACTATCCCTGGCCTGAGGATGCGACGATCCGGGTCCGGATGGGGCTCCACACCGGTGAGGGCACCCTGGGTGGTGCCGACTACGTCGGTTTAGATGTCCATCGGGCTGCCCGGGTCGCCGACGCGGCCCATGGCGGCCAGCTCGTCATGACAGAGGCCACCGCGGTGCTGGCGGAGAGACACCTTCCGGACGAGTGCCATTTGCGCGATCTGGGAAAGCACCGTCTCAGGGACCTCTCCGAGCCCGAGTCGCTCTTTCAGCTGGAATCCCCAGGCCTCGATTCAAACTTCCCTCCTCTGCGAACCCTTGATGCCGTCCCCAACAATCTCCCTTTGCAGGTCACCAGCTTTGTCGGCCGGGAGAAGATTCTCGTTGAGGCCCTGCGTCTGCTCGATGGTCACCGGGTGTTGACACTGACCGGGCCCGGTGGGACAGGCAAGACCCGCCTTTCCCTGCAGGTCGCAGCGGAGTCGGCCGACGCATTTCCCGACGGCGTGTTCTTTGTGGGTCTTTCCCCGGTTGCCGATGTCGACGTGGTGCCGTCGGCCATTCTCTCGGCGATCGGACTCCAGGGCTCTAGCAAAGACCAATCTCCGTCGGATCACCTTCTCGAACGCCTAGCCGACCGTCAGCTCCTTCTCTTACTCGACAATTTCGAGCAATTGTTGGACGCAGCGCCGCTGGTGGCCGGAATGGTGAGAGCCTCCCCCAAGTCGAAGTTCCTGGTCACATCCCGGGCCCCCCTCAAGATCAGTGGGGAGCAGGAAATGCCCATCCCACCGCTGGGCTTGGTCGATGCGAGTGGCGCGCATGAATTCGAAGACCTGATGCAGACTGAGGCTGTCGAACTCTTCGCTGAGAGGGCAGTGTCGGTGAGACCCGACTTCGTCATCACTCACGACAACATTCACGACGTCGTCCGGTTGGTCGAGCGACTCGACGGGCTGCCTCTGGCCATAGAGCTGGTTGCATCGCGGCTCAGGCTTCTCCCCGTCTCGACCATCCTCCAGCGTCTCGACGCCAAGATGCTCAGCGGTGGATCGGTCGATCTCCCGGAGAGACAGCGGACCATCAACGGGGCCATCGACTGGAGTTACGACCTTCTTGATGAACCACAGCGGAGGTTGTTTGCACGGCTCGCGGTGTTCGCCGGGGGAGCTCGTCTCCAGGAAATAGAGGCCATATGTGGGAGCGAAGATCTCGGCGCCGACTTGATCGACTGTCTTTCGGCACTGGTGGATCACAGTCTGGTGCGGGCCTCGACAGGAGCAGTTGGCCCCAGATTCAGGATGCTCCATGTGATTCGGGAGTACGCCGCATCACGGCTGGCCGAGGGGGGAGAGTCGGAAGAGATGCATCGCCGTCATCTGGCGGCCTATACCGAGCTGATGGAGACGCTGGCACCCGAGTTCCTGAGAAAGGACCGGAAGATGTGGTTCGACGCGGTCGAGGAGGACCACGACAACATCCGTTCGGCATTGGAGTGGGGGATGAATCGTGAGGTCGACCTCGTGTTGCGGTTATCTGGCGCCAGCTGGCGCTTCTGGCAGGCGCGCGGCCATCTTCACGAGGCACGTCGCCGGGTCGAGTCCGCGCTCGCCCAGCCGAACGGAAGCGCCCAATGCCGTGCCAAAGCGATGGAGGGGCTCGGGGGCATACTGTGGTGGCAAGGAGACATGGAGCGCTGCCTGGCCGTCTACGAAGAAACCGTCCAGATGCAGCGAGACATAGGAGATCGCAGGGAGTTGGCCAACGCCCTCTATAACTATGCCTCACCGTTCGCCTTTGTAGATAGCCCGGAGAATTCCGAACCAAGCTGGGCGGCACTCGAAGAGGCCCACGCCCTCTACCGCGAGCTGGACGATGACGCCGGACAGGGAGATATCGAGTGGGGCAAGGGAAACTGGCATATCCTCAGGGAGGATTTCGAGAATGCCCGCGCCCATTTCGATCGAAGCGCGGACTTCTATAAACGCTCCGGGAACGAATTCGGACGTGGTTGGGCGCTCTTCGAGGCCGGCGAGGTGGCCACCCGCGTTGGCGATGCCAGGGGAGCCTGGCCTTATATCAGAGAAGGACTGGAGCTTTTTGCCTCGCAGGGGGACATTTCGGCCATCGTTCTATTCCTCTCAGTTGTTGCCTCCATCGCTCAGGATCTCGGGGATGCGGATCGCGCTGAACGCATCGCGGGTGTCTTTCATCAACTGCGGATCTCGTCGGGGACGGACCTGGTCACCATCGACTTCAACTCCGTCCCCGGTCTCGAGTATGAGGAGCTGGAAGCACTGGAAGGCGAGGCCGCGGCCCGCTATCGCGAGGGCAAGGCCATGACCCTGGACGATGCGATCGAGTATGCCCTGGCCGGGCCCACCGATGGCGGTTAGACCCTGGCCCGGAGTCTGGTCACTGTGACTCGAATCAACACCGGGTAGTCCTCGGAGAAACGGGGAATCTCCGGACTCCGCGGCGTCTCTATAGATGTACGCAACCCAGGAGTGCAACATGCACAGAAGAAACCGACTCGTTGCCGGCATACTGGCAGCAGCGTTGATGATCGCATTTCCTCTGAGCGCCACGGCGGACGGAGGAGGGTTCGGCGACCAGGTCAGCGATCGCCGGCCAGACACCAATGTCGACCAAAGCCCGGACGTGGTGCGAGATGTCCGGTTCGATGCCGTTGCGGATCGTCCCGGCGACAAGGTGGTCGATCGTCCTTCCCATCGACCCACGGACAGGATCACGGATGGGCCCATCGACCGATGCGATGTCCGGCGCTTTGCCGCAACCCACCCCGACTGTGTCACGGATCACCCTTCGCATGATTTCAGTATTCGAAAACTCATTTACCGGTTGATCAAGGCAGGTGAGTGGGCAAAGCTGGTACGTCTGCTGCATTGGCTCGGTTGGATCTGAGCCCCGGGCAAGGAGTGTCGAGGGTTTGAAACCATGTCGCGATCGACTCTGGCCCTCCCTATCGAGGGGGTTTGGATCGGACATCTGACCGATGAGTCTGTGCATCCACTCGACCGTTGGACCGCCGGCATCCGCCATAGGTCCAACGAGGCCTTTCGTCATGTCTATGAGGCGACGGTCGATGATCTGGTCTCGTTTGCCTTTGGGATGGTGGGCGACAGACGCACCGCAGAGGACATCGTCCAGGACGCTTTTATCGAATTGGTCCGAGCAAGCTCGAAACTCAAAGGCGATGGAAGATCCCTCAAAGCGTGGCTCTTTCGCAGTGTGCGTTATGGGTGTCTGGACGAATATCGGCGCCGCTCGCGGAGACCCGAGGTCCTGACCGAACGGGTGCCTGAGACCCCGGCCGAGTCAGAGGAGCCGCGGTGGCTCGATCCCGGGCTCCAGGCCGCCCTATCGCAGCTGTCGGCCAAACAGAGGAGCCTGGTCTTGATGCGCCATGTCGTTGGCCTCAGCGGCGATGAGGTGGCGGCGGCAACCGGGATGAGCCGTAAGGCGGTATACGCCGCAACTGATCGAGCCGAAGCGAAGCTCCGCGACGCCATGGAGGGCCAGTCGTGAGCCACGTTTTCCCCGAGCTCGAGCCGATCAGAGTGAGAGTCGATCCCGGCGTTCGGGCACGTCATCTGGCGGCCATTGATGCCGAAATCGCCACTTCGGTGACCCCGAAGTCGAACAGACGGCGTCTTCTTGCAATTGCCCTGGCCACCGTCCTCCTGCTCCCGGTGGTTGCTCTTGCCGCTGAAAGCTCGGCACCGGGCGATTTCCTCTACCCCTTCAAGCGGGCTTTCGAACCGGTCGTGCAGATCTTCGACGACGACATAGTGGCAACACATCGTGTGGGAGAGGTGGAAACACTCATATCAAGAGACGCTTCTCGCGACGTTGTGGACCGCTCCGTGACGGATGCCCGGGATGTCGTGATCGATCATCCCTTTCTGCGGGAGAGGCTGGAGCGAGCCATTGATGAAGCCCGGCGAGATGATTCCGGGCAAACCGAGCCGTCCCCGACCGAGACCACTACGGCCACAGTGACAGATCGAGCGGCCCCGACGCCCGTCGACACCACGACCACGACCGTGGGGGGGAGCTCTGATCGTCCTTACGCGGATGGGAGGGGCTAACTTCCGGCTCCATGACAACACAGACACCAGAAGATCAACTCTGGACACAGTTCCTCAGCTGGCTCGAAGAGGCAGAGCCGATGGGGTCGGTGGGCGCGATGCTTCAGGCCTATCGAAGCGACGTTCTGTCCACGAGTTCCCCCGCCGAGGCCGACGAGGTCCTGGCCACGACTCTCCGATTGATGAAAAGCAGACCAGAGGCGTGGCCGATACTGTTTGACCGGGTTTACTCGGTGTCTGATCTCGGTTTCAACACCAAGCCAAACGCTCTGGTCGTTTCTGCCATCGAGGGGGTCGCACCGGGAGCAGCCATCGATGTGGCCATGGGCCAGGGGCGAAATGCGGTCTTCCTGGCAGGTCGTGGTTGGGCGGTCACCGGGATCGATGTGTCGAGTGTCGGTGTGGAATCCGCCCGTCTTCAAGCCCGCGCCAACGGCCACGAGATCGACGCGATTTGCATGGACCACGAGTCTTATGACTTGGGCGAGAACCGCTGGGATCTAATGGTTTTCACCTATGCGCCCGCCGGACTGACCCGCCCCGAAATGGTCTCGCGGATCGCCCGGGCGTTGAAGGCTGGTGGGAGAGTCGTGGTGGAGAGCTTTGCGGACAACGCTGGCTCTCGACCAGTACGTCCGGTGGACATCAACGGCACCGAAATCAAACAGGCGTACCGCGACTTCGACATCGTCTTTTTCGAGGAGGTTGTTGAGATTCCCGACTGGAACGACGAGGCCGAGGGGATAGTCCGGATGATCGCCGTCGCTCCTGCGGGTTGACCGCCTCGGGGGCTTGCCGGCAGAGGCCCACTATCGTCGGCCTCAACCAAGCGAAAGAGTCACGATGGCATTGAAGAGCACCGGTCGCACCCGATGGGAAGGCGATCTGACCAGCGGCAGCGGGATCACCAGCCTCGATAGCGGAGCGGCTGAGCCCATGAGAGTCACCTGGAAGGCCCGGAGTGAGGAGCATGGTGGGTTGACCAGTCCGGAAGAGCTGATCGCTGCCGCCCATGCTTCTTGTTTCTCGATGGCGTTTTCGAGCCGTCTCGCCAAGGCAGGGGCTCAATCGATAGGCCTCGAGACGCAGGCGACGGCAACCTTCGTGCCGGGCCAGGGCATCACCTCGATGGAGCTGGAAGTGCTCGGGACGATCCCGGGAATGAGTGGCGACGAGTTCGCCTCGCTCGCCCAGGATGCCAAGGAGAACTGCCCTGTATCCCAGGCACTGAAGGGAAACGTGCCGATCAGCTTGTCGGCGAGCCTGGCTAGCTGACAAGAGACAGCCCAGCGCCAAGCACAACAAGAACCAAGACCGCGGAACTGGTGAGGACGGCGGGGCGGTCACGCCCAAGAGACCAGACGAGCAGACCGGCCGGGATGGCCGCCACGGCCAGCGGGCCGAGAGACCCGACGCCGAGCCCCCCAATCGAGATGCCGATCCCCACCACCAGGTTCGGGCCAGCGAGCAATGCGATGACGATCCTTCTCGTGGTCTGTTCCCCGAGTCGCACCGCTAGGACGGTCTTGCCGGCTTTATCGTCGCTCACCAGATCGGGTAGCTCGAAGCACAACATCATCGCCAGGTGAACCGGCAGGAGGGCAGCCATGATCCAGACAAGTTCCGCGGGAACCACGGTTGATTGGCTGAGCCCTCCGACCAGCGGGACGAACACCGTTACCACCACCGACGTTATGAATTCCCCATATCCGGTCTGGAGCAGCCTGGTTGGCGGCATCGAGTAGGTCCATGAAACGGCCAGTGCGGCCAGACCCATCAGCGCGGCGGCAACTGAAACCTCGACGATCACGGCCGCAGCGATGATGGCGACGACAGAGGTGACCCGTGCCGCTCGAAACGCAACTGTTGGCGAGAGCAGTCCGGAGGAAAGGACCCCGCTTCCACCAGAGAAGAGGGTCCGACTGCTGATTCCAGCGTCGGCATCGACATCGGCGTATTCGTTCACGTAGTGGGCGGTCAGCTGGGCCGAGGAGACCATGACTTGTCCGAGTATGTATGCGGCCGGGCTCCGGACTCCGACGGCCCGTGCGCCCACCGCAAACATCAGGGCTCCGCCGAGAAGGAAATGGGGGCGGCTGAGCTTGACGAACGCCCAGAGCTTGAACATCTGACAATTGTGGCGTACCGACCGCCCAAGGTTGCCCTCGGGCGATCGAGTCTCCATCATTGGCGACATGAGTGACGAGGTTGTTCGATGGCTCCTCGCCGGTGACCCGGCCGTTCGCTGGCAGGTGCAGCGAGATTTGCTGGGGAGCCCGGTTGAAGATTGGAGCCATACAAGAAAGCTGGTGGAGCTCGAGGGATGGGGTGCGGCGTTGCTGGCCAGGCAGGATCCGACCGGGACCTGGTCGAGTGGGCTCTACGGGCCCAAGTGGACTTCCACCACATACACGCTGCTCCTGCTGAGGCGACTGGGGTTGCCGGCCAGCAACCCCCAGGCAGTGGCCGGCTGCCGGCGTCTCCTCGACGATGCCGATTGGGTTGACGGGGGTGTTTCCTACTGGAGCACTCTGCTGGCGGAGCGCTGTGTCAACGGGATGGTGCTGTCTCTGATCTCCTTCTTCGATGTCGGCGACGAGCGTATCGATGACATTGCCCATCTGCTCCTCGAAGTTCCGATGACCGACGGCGGATGGAACTGCCAAGACCATCGCGGCGCCACCCACTCGTCGTTCAACACAACGATTTCTGTACTGGAGGGGCTGCTCGAATGGAAACGGAGAAGATCAACCACCGAAGCAGATCAGGCGATTGCTGCCGGGCAGGAGTTCATGTTCGATCACAATCTCTATCGATCCCACCGGACCGGCGAGATCATCGACCACAACTGGACGACGTTCCATTTCCCGCCTCGCTGGCACTATGACGTTCTGCGGGGTCTCGATCACTTGCAGGAGGCCCGGGCCCGGCCAGATCCCAGGGCGGCAGAGGCCATTGATTTGGTCAGGAGCAGGCGTCGCCCGGACGGGCGTTGGGGCAAAGGAAGCCAGTACTCGGGTGCCACCTTCTTTCCGCTGGAGCCCGGCCGGGTTCCGGGAACGTGGAACACGCTCAGGGCGATGCGGGTGCTGAACTGGTGGGAGAG
>JBFHXF010000060.1:0-11238 GCA_041599115.1 Acidimicrobiia bacterium | reverse complement strand
GTTGTGATGTCGATGTGGTGTCGTTTCTAGTGCCTGTTTCTGTGGCGCAAGCGCCTGCCACCAGCGCCATGAGCGCGGCGGCGACGAACCGATTACCGGTCCTCATCGCACCTCCATGGTTCATCGAGAAAACGAGGTCACGGCTGCGCTAGTTCCCAGCAGGAGGGCACTGAGTCGAGGTCGCTACAGGTCCCGCCGTTCAGGTTCCCCCGAAGTCGGGCGCTCGCTTTTCCATGAAGGCGGCGATGGCCTCATAGAGATCATCGGAGAAGAGACGGGCCGAGTTCCAGTGGGCGACGTAATCGAGCGCCTGCTCGAGGGTCCGCCCCCGGTTTGCCGCAAGAACGGCCTTTATTCCCGAGACGACCACCGGCGAGTTGGAGCTGATCTCGGAGGCGAGGGCGTATGTCCCCTTCATCATGGACTCGTGATTCTCGAAAACACGATTGACCAAGCCGATCTCTTTGGCCTCAGTCGCAGTGATGTCCCGACCTGTGTAGGCCAATTCTGCCGCATATCCCGTCCCGACGATCCCGGGAAGGCGCTGCAGGACTCCAACATCGGCAACGATGCCCATACGGGTCTCGCGAAGCGAAATAGTTGCATCTGCCGAGGCAAGGCGGATGTCGCATGCCGTTATCAGGTTTATCCCTTCTCCAAGGCAATACCCGTGAATAGCGGCTATCACCGGCCTGGGTGATTCGGCGAAGCTGCTGTTGGTCGTCTGAAGGCGCTTGATGGTCTCATAGACCTGCTTGCTCTTCTCCGCCGGCGAACCGTCACCCGGCTGGATGGCCGACAGCATGGCGACGTCGATCCCGACGGTGAAGGCCTCTCCGCGGCCTGCGACCACGATGACCCGAATCGATTCCTCGTCGTTCAGCTCGGTCATCGCTCTCGGGATGTCCTCCCACATGTCGGCGGACATTGCGTTCAACTTGTCCGGGCGGTTGAGCCAGAGCGTGGCGATGGGGCCGGCTCTCTCGATCTCGAGGTGCTGATAGGCCGTCATTACTTGGGAGGAAGTGAACCGGCATAGGCGATGCCGGTGTCGATCCATGAGGCGAGCCTGGCATCGCTCGCGATCGAGGACGGAGCGACCAGGATCCAGCCTCGCATTCTCTTGCCGGAAAGGTCGAAGATTCGGACGCCCGGCCTATCAAGGGATTCCTCGTGAGCTTCTTCACCCACTCTCACCATGAGTTCGTCCTTGCTGACACCGACCGCCATGTTGCCTCGATACATGAAGGCGATGCCGCCGAACATCTTCTTCTCCAAGATGTCGGGGTTGTCGTCGAGATGGTCGCGGATCCGCTCGGCGAGGGCCTCGTCATATGCCATGGGCAGAGCCTACGCCTCACTCGGCGGCCGAGTGCCAGGCCTCTCGAAGCTTGGTCCTGCCGCCGAAACGAAGCAACGCTCCCGCGTATATACGCCCAGCGACGAGGGTCAGACCGGCGATGGTCAACATGACAAGGATCACGGAGGCAGCGAACTGCCATAGGGGTATCGCATCGAAGGCAGCACGTACCGGAACCACAAACGGCGCCGTCAGAGGAACAAATGTTCCGACCGTGGCGGCGAGGCCATCGGGATCGTCCAGGGCGACTATCGAGACGAAGAACCCGGCCACCGCGATCATCGTCATTGGGAATGCGACGTTCTGTGCGTCTTCCATCCGGCTCACCAGCGAGCCCGCCGCACCAAACAGCATGGCGTAGATGAGGAAGCCAAGTATGAACCAGATGATCAGATTCGCCACACTCGTTGCCCCGATCGAAGGCAGATCGAACGTCTTCGTGTATTTCACCGCAACCAGGGCCACCATGATCGTGCCGGAAAATTGGGCGATCCCCAGCACCCCGATCCCGGCGATCTTCCCGGCCAGCAGTTGCCACGGCTTCACGCTAGAGATGAGAACCTCGACTACACGGTTTGATTTTTCCTCGGTGACACCCGAGAGAATCCAGGTGCCATATAGGAGGATGGCGATGTAGAGCAACATCAACCCTGCGTAGGCAACCACTCCGGCGTTTTCCTTACCCGGCTTGGGGCCGCTCAAGGTTGTGGTTGTCAGCGGATCAGAGGTCATCACGGCGATGACATCCGCGGCCGCCTGGCCCTTCTCGGATACCAGCGCTTCCAATTCCACCGACGAGGCGCCACGCTGCAGCAGGCCGACCAGTGGCGAACCTCCGAATCCGCTGGCACTCTTCACAATGACTTCTCTGGCATCCACCAGAACCGCGTCGATGTCGCCGGTTTCGAGAGCGGCTTTCGCCTCCTCGACCCGGTCGAAGGAGGTAACCGTAAAGATGACTTTCGGATCCTGACCGGGCTCGAGACCGGCATTCCCTAGTAGCCCGGCGGAATCGATGATGGCCTCGTTGCCGGCGCCCACTGACCCCACCGGGTACTTGTCCGGGCCGCCCCCGAAGAAAGTGGGGACCACGATCAGCCCAACCACGATGAGAAGGGTCACCCCTGTAGTGACCAGATAGGCCTTTGACCGTCCGCGTTCGGTGATCTCGCGATGGGCGACCTGCCAGATGATTCCGGCTCCCGTCATTGAACCGCTTCCCTGAAGAGATCCGACAACGAGGGTGTCGTGTATGTGAAGTGCCGGATCCGTCCGGCGTCTTGGGCCCGGGCCAGGAATCCCCTCATATCCGTGGCCGCATCGATGATGACAGTGTGCATCGCCCCGCTGGTCACAGAGTGTCGGACGCCCTCGAGCGCTCCCAACAGTGGGCTCGGATCCCCTTCGATTTCGATCTCGAGGTGACGAATCGGGGCCGCATCCTTCAGGGTCCTGACGTTCCCTTCGACAACAACGGCGCCGTGATTGATTATCGCTACGTCCTCGCAGAGATCCTCGACCAGATCGAGTTGATGGGATGAGAACACCACCGCTTTCCCCGAGGCAGCCTGCTCCCTGAGAACGTCGGACATCGTCTCAACTGCGATGGGATCGAGACCGCTGAACGGCTCGTCGAGAACGAGGAGATCGGGGCTGTGCACCAGTGCGGCGGCGAGCTGGACTCTCTGTTGGTTCCCGTGGGAGAGGGCCTCGACCGGGTCGGCGCGTCGTTCCGCCAACCCGAAACGATCCAGCCAGTAGGCGGCGGCCTCCGCAGCTTCCCTTTTCGTCATCCCGCGGAGTCGGCCGAGGTAGGCAAGCTGATCATGGGTCTTCATCTTGGGATAGAGACCTCTTTGCTCTGGCATGTACCCAAAGAGGCGCGTCTCATTGGCGGTGATCGGGTCGCCGTTCCAGGAAACCCGGCCGGAATCGGGCCGAATCAGCCCGAAGATGGAGCGCATCGCCGTCGTCTTTCCTGCGCCGTTGGGTCCGAGAAATCCGAGCATTCGCCCACGGTCGACACTGAAAGAGCACCCGTTCAGAGCGGCCACATCGCCGAAGTCCTTGTGGAGGTCCCGGATCTCGAGCACAGAGGCAGGTTAGAGGCGAACTCCAACGATCAGGACTCGGCGGCCAACCGGAATCAATCGAGCAATGTGGGTCGATAGAGACGGTCGTGGGTGTTGAGGGCAAACCGGTCTGTCATCCCGGCCACGTAGTCGACGGCCCGTTCCAAAGGCCCGGCATCGGAGGTTGTCGATGAGTCGGGAACCTCGTAGGGATGCTCGGAGAAGTAGCCGACGAGTTCTTGGATGACGGTTATCGCCTTGTTTTTTTCCGTTTCGGCCTCGGGCCGTAGATAGACCCGGGCGAACATGAAGTCACGCAACTCGTCCATCACCTCCAAATGGTGCGGGTCCATCTCGACCGTGCCCGACTTATGGCTGGTTTCCACCACCGAGGTGACCATGGCGGCAATCCACTCCCGGGAAGTCGCCCCAAAGGTGGTGAGGGTCCGCGTCGGGATGTCGTGGTACTCGAGCACCCCGCCGCGCAACGCATCGGCGACGTCGTGGGTCAAATAAGCGATCCGATCGGCAAAACGACAGAGCCAACCCTCTGGTGTTCTGGGCGGGTCCTGGATCTTCCAAGAGTGTGCCCTGATGCCGTCGAGAACCTCATAACTGAGATTCTGGGGCTCCACGAGGGAGAGGACCCTGACGCCGTGAACCGAGTGCAGCCATTGTCCGTCCACGAACGGGGACAGAGCCTCCTCACCGGTGTGGCCGAAGGCCGAATGTCCCACATCGTGGGCGAGGCATATGGCTTCGGTCAGGTCTTCGTTCAAGCCGAGGGCCCGCGCCATGGCCCGTCCCACCTGAGTCACCTGGAGGGTGTGTGTCATTCGTGTGACGTAGTGATCGCCGTCGGGATGAAGGAATACCTGGGTCTTGTGCTTGAGCCTGCGAAAAGCCTTGGTGTGGACGACGCGGTCCCGATCGCGTTCGAAAACGGTGCGAAACTCGTCCTGATCCTCAGGCTCGGCGCGGCCTTTCGACATTTCTGATTTGGTTGCGGCCGGCGCGAGAAGCTGGAGCTCGAGCTGTTCTCTCTCGATGCGGGTTCGCCTCAGCAATCCGTCCACAGCCATGAGGGTAGGCACGGGCGCGACCTCACCGGGCACTGAGATCAGGGCTGTGTCGTGACTTTTCGACGGCCCAAAAGGTTCTCGATTTCAGACGAAGCGCTCGCGCAGGCGGCTGGACAGGTAATCCATGGAGGCGACGACGATGGCAATCGCCAGCATTTGCGCTGCGGCGGCCCGGTAATTGAGCAGGCGAATGTTCTGCTGCAGAAGGAATCCGATTCCGCCGCCTCCGACGAATCCGATGATGGTGGACATTCTGACGTTGATGTCCCATCGATACATGGTGAAAGAGATGTATGGCGAGACGATCTGCGGCACCACTCCATAGACAACGGTCTGAAGTCGGGTCGCCCCGGTCGCTCTCACCGCCTCGACCGGCCCCGGGCTGATGCTTTCCACCTGTTCCGAGTAGAGCTTGGTCAGAGCGGCGACCGTGTGCAGTCCCAGGGCCAGGGAGCCGGCGAACGGGCCCAAACCGACCCAGATGACAAAGACGATCGCCATTACCAGAGGTTCAATGGACCGCATCGTGTTGAAGACGGTTCGTGAGGCGTAGTAGACCCCGATGCCGGCAGCGAGATAGCCGCGGCGAAGACCGCGCCAGGCGATGAGAGCGCCAAGAAAGGCACCCACAACGAACGGGATGGTGACGGTGCTCCTGGTGCCTGCTATCTCGTAGAGGAACCCGACCACCTGACCGACCCCCACCGCAACTATCCCGCCCGCCAGAGCCATCGACAGGATCGTCAGTAGGGATCTGATCGATTCGGGGACGCGCTTGGCCACGCCATAGCCAAGCTTGCTTCCGAGCAGGCCCAGGACACCGGCCCCTGCAACTGCCGTGAGAACTCCAAAGACGGTGGCAAGGATGTCACCCAGACTGGCAACGAACTCACCGAGGAAGGCTGCACCACTCAGATTCTGGGCGAACCAGGTCCCGGCAAGCTCGGCGAATCGCGCCAATGTCTGCCCGGCGGTGAGGATCAGAAGACCAGCGCCAAGCCCCGCACCGATCCGGGCGTACCGGCCCGTCTGCGCTCCGGGAGGGGGCACGGCAAGGCGGAGCAGCCTGATCGTGAGCCAGGCGAGCACCAAAGTCGAGGCGCCGTGAAGGATTGCCGAGTCGGACATGGCAAGAACAAGGTCCTTGGTCCAGTTGAAGGCGAGCAACCCTCCGCCAACACCTATCGGGACCGCCACCACCGCAAGTCCCAGTTGAAGGGCGGGAATACGCACGTCACGCATCAGATTCTTGGCTGCGAAGAAAGAGAGGGGAATGGCAATAATGGTTCCCGCTGTGGTGGCGAGAAGGGCGAGGAAGACGGTCTCAATGATCTTGTCAAGCGTGTCAACGGCGTTCTGCGACCAGCGCGGCGAGCGAACCGTATGCCCGTCGCTATCGCTCACATAGGCCGGGCTGAAGATGCTCCCCACCCGGACCTTGCTTTCCGCCTGGATCGTCTGAAGACTCTCATCCGGGCGGTTGGGCAACCGGACGTCCTCGACGAAGCTTCCCGACGCGTCGGTCCGGGCAATGGTGAGCCTCAATCGTGTGCCGTTGGGGGGAACGAAGAACACCTGGACCTGTTCATTAGGGATGAAACCGGTTCCAGACACCGTCACCACATCTCTCGGGTTGGCACATGTGGGAGAGACGCTGATGTTGAGGTCTCCTTCAATGGCAACCGGCTCGAATCCGGCGTCCGGGCAGGGAATCAGGTATTGCAGGTCGACGTCGGTGTTCACCGTCTCCCAGTCGAGGAGATCGGGTTGGGCCAGGGCCCTCAGCACCCTCACTAGCGATTCTTGCCGGGTTTCGTCTCGAATCTTGGAGAGGCTCACCTCGGTGGTCTGAAAGGCGTAGGCATATACGACAAAACCGGCCAGGATTCCCACGATTATCCAGAGGGACCGACGCCGGTTGAACTTCGGCCTACGGGGAGTCGTTTCGGGGATCTTGCCCGAATTGTCTGCGCCGGGTTCAGCCAACGCGCTCGGCCTCCTGCCCGTAGATATCCCTGAACATCTCGTCGTCGATCTCCGCTGGGAGACCTTCGAAAACCAGTTTGCCTTCGTTGAGGGCTATGACACGCTGTGCGTAGCGGTGGACCAGATCCAGGAAGTGGAGACTGCACAGAACCGTGACCCTGTCGTCACGGTTGATGCTCTCGAGGTATTGCATGATCGAATGGGCCAACACAGGGTCGAGGCTTGCCACCGGCTCGTCGGCGAGAATCATGTTCGGGTTTTGCATCATTGCCCTGGCGATGCCCACTCGTTGCTGTTGCCCACCGCTGAGTTCCTCGGAACGGTTATTGGCCTTTGCCTCCAGACCCACCCGCTCCAACTGCCTCATCGCCGCTTCTCTGTCCGCCTTGGAGAAGCGGTTGACGATGGAAAGGGCCGGACTGGTGTAACCAAGCCGACCGGCCAGGACGTTGGTTATCACCTTGGAGCGGTAGACGAGGTTGAAATGTTGAAAGACCATTCCGATCCGTCGGCGGATCCGTCTCATGTCTTCCTGGGATGCAGCCGTGATGTCTTCGCCGTCCCACATGATGCGGCCCTCGGTGGGGTCGATGAGACGGTTGATGCATCTCAACAGCGTCGACTTTCCTGAACCGGACAAGCCGATGACCGCGAGGAACTGACCGTCGGAAACCTGAAAGGAGACGTCGCTGAGTGCGACAGTCCCGTCGTCATACACCTTGGTCAGGTGCTCCACTCGGAGCATGTCCCTCCAATCTGAATGATGGGAGGGGGGGTCGCCCCCCCTCCCATCATTCAATTCGACAAGATCGACCTAGAGGTCTTCCAGTTTGATACCAGCCAGTTCGACGACCTTCCGCAGTCCATCGAAGTCGGAGTCCTTGGCAGGGGCCAGACCGGTCCAACCATAGAAGTCCTGGTTTCCGATCGAGGAGTTCCAGGCGCAGTTCTCGTCGGTCTCGCACTCGGCGGCAAAGGCGACGAGAGCGTCTTCGATCTGCTTGCGCACATCGCTGGGGAAGTCGGGGCCGAACGACAGCGTGTCGTTGGGGATCTCCGGGGAGATGGCCAGGATCTTCAGCTTCTGGACGATGTCGGGGGCATCCTCGGCGGCACTGGCGCGGGCATCGAGCACTCGATAGGCATCATCTGGTCCGCAGAAGACCCTTCCCGCATCGTTGCGAGCACAGGAAGCCACGTACTCGTCGGGGATGTCCGGGGCGTCTCCCGGGGCCCAGGCGCCGCCGGCGATCAGCGGTGGGCTGAAGTAGGTGGTGGCGAAGTCTGCGTCGCCGCGATAGACGGCAAGGGCGGCCGCGGTATGGCCACCGGCGTCGATCGTCTCCCCCGGAGTGACGCCTGCATCGGCGAACATGACCGCCGGGACGAGCGACCCTGATGTGGAGGTGGCGTCGGGTCGTGCCCAGCGCAAGCCGTTCAGGTCAGCCACCGAGGTGATGTCGCTGTCCCGCGGGACCAGGATCTGCGCCCAGTAGACACCCCAACCGAACCGAACGGCGGAGAAGGAGACATCGACACCGCAGAGCTGGGAGGCGATGACATAGCCAAAGCCGGGGATGAAGCCCATGGTGTCCGCCGGTGAGGCGCACATCTCTTCGATCGTCGCCGCGTAGGACGTGGGGACTTTCACCTCGAAACTGAGACCGGTGGCCTCCTCGAGGGCCTGTTTCATGACTTCGCCGCCGGAGACGATGACGTCAGTGTCGACCGAGGGCACGAACAGCACCTGCACCGGCCGTTCCGGGCTGCCCAGAGCAGGCTCCGGTGCGGTGGTCGTTGTGACCGGGGCGGCCGTGGTGGTGGTCGCAACGGGTGCCGCCGTGGTGGTCGTGGCTTCCGTGGCGCTGTTACACGCCGCGATGATCAGCCCGAAGACCGCAACCAGCGCCCATAGTCGTCGTTTTCTCATTGTTCTCCTTACTAGTTCCTCCTAGCCCTTTCGGGCCCGACCGCGCAGGGTAGCCACA
This sequence comes from Acidimicrobiia bacterium, assembly GCA_041599115.1. Classification (GTDB taxonomy): domain Bacteria; phylum Actinomycetota; class Acidimicrobiia; order Spongiisociales; family ZC4RG35; genus JACZUI01. Next base: position 2,750 of record JBFHXF010000060.1, on the reverse strand, counting down.
AAGGGGCCGGTCATGTCAATGAGGATACGAGGTCGCGAAACTCGCCGAAATCTCTCACATCGACTGCCCCGACTACAGGCACGTTCCAGGGCCGCACATAGCGGCACACCACCCGATCGGGGCGATGCTTTACCAGGTCCGGCAGGACATGTGGTCCGTCATCTAGGTAGACGTCACAGTTGATCTGCCATTTCTCCTCGAGGATGTGCACTTCCTGGACCGGCAGCGAATACCGCTCTATCCACGCGTAAGTGTCTTCTCTCGCAAACGGAGGCTTCGCGGTGAGGATCACTAGCTCGTGCCCGTCGGAGTTGAGGTCACCCAGGGCCTCCACCGCCCCGGGGAAAGGCTCGAGGTGCCAGAACACCGACTTCCCGTCCAGGTCCGATGACCACTGCCAGAACTCGTCTATGTCTGCGAAGTGGGTCAATTCGACGATGTCGTTCCACCGCGATGACTGGGACGGCTCCAGGCTCTCGTCGAACTCGGAGTTGTAGAATTCCATCCATCCCTTGGTGAAGTTGGCGACTACGCCATCGAGGTCTATTCCGAGTCGCAAGGCTGTCGGCGATCAGCCGTCTTCGTCGATGGCTTTGGATCTCTTGTAGAAGTCGAGCCGATCGACAGGCATGACCACTGAGGAGAGGACGTTGGAGGTGTGACTGGCGATCCTCTTGAGGTATCGGAAGAGAAGGGCGCGGGGTGCGGCGACGAATCCGGGTTCCTCGGATTTGAGCCACTGGTCGACATGCGCGTCGAAGGTGGCTTCGATCTCCCGGATGTGGGGGATGAGTTGGTGGACGGCTTCGGCGTCCTGGCCGGTGAACGCGGCGGCGCCCTCCGTGAGCAGCCGGGCCACGGTGTCAAAGTGCTCCTTGAGCTGGGCCGTGTCACGCCCCGAACGGAGGTCCACGCCGAGTTCGGCAAGATCCCAGAGGTTCTTGCAGTAGTCGCCGATCCGTTCGATGTCTTTGGTGATTGACATGTAGACGAGCATCAGTCCCTGATCGACCTCGGCACCCCGGACTGTCCCATGAACGAGCAGTTCGCGTCGGATAGCCCGTTCGGTCTTGTTCAGGTTCTTGTCGAGCGCCCAGATCTCGTCGCGGACGTCCGTGGGAGTTGAGTCGCCGAGGAGGCTGAGACAAGCCAGGTCGAACATCCTCCGGGCGTTGGCCAACATGTCTTCGAGCTGGTTCTCGGCTGTTTCGAGCTGATCCGCATCACGAAAGATCGAAAACATGGCTCCTCCTAGGCCAGGAAAAGGATCACTAATGGGGTCACAATAAATAGCCCAACCACATACGCGACGACAAGGGTCTTGTGTTTGGTGGCAACGGCGGCAGTGCGCGTGGCGAGATAGATGGGGATCCGGCGCATCCGTGGGATCGGGTAGAAGAGGAGGATCCCCAGGATGTTGAAGGTGGTGTGTGCCAGTGCGATCTCCAAGGCGTCGTGGGTACCAATGGCAGCCGACGCCAGTAACGCTGTGATCGTCGTCCCCACATTCGCTCCCAGAGTCACCGGATAGGCGTTCTGGATAGTTAAAACGCCGGCCGCGGCCAGGGGTACCAGGAGCGACGTGGTGATACTCGAACTCTGGACGGCCATAGTCAGCACCAAACCGATCAGCAGCGCAGCCGCACCTCCGCCCCTTCCCAAAAGGCCATTGATGGCACTCTCCATACGACCAGACATCACCGCCTTCATCTGTTGGGCGATGACCCATAGGCCCACAAAGACAAGTGAAATCCCCATGACAAGAATGACGATGCCCAAGGTGGAGCCCCGAAGCGAGCCATCGAGGAGGTTGCTGACCCATGTGACCGGCGCCTTGATGGCGTCTTTGATCGGACTCGAGGTGCTCACCTCCGGCAAGCCACCGCCAACGAGGTCCGCCGACCAAGAGGCGATTCGCGACACAACGCCGAAGCCGATTTCGAGCGGAAGAAGCACAAGGACGGTCAAGACATTGAAGAAGTCGTGGATCGTCGCCGCAGCGAAGGCCCTTTGAAAATAGGCGCCATGCCGGAGATGACCCAATGACGCCAGGGTGTTGGTGATAGTCGTGCCGATATTCGCCCCCATCACCATGGGCACAGCCGTCTGCACAGGAAGGACTCCGGCGCCGACAAGTCCCACAATCGTCGATGTGGTGACCGACGAAGACTGGACCAGCGCCGTGGCAAGGACCCCCGCAGCCAGGCCGGCGATAGGCGAAGCCACGACGGCGAACACCGAGTCGACGACGTTGGCGCCGAAACTGCCGATCCCCGATTCGAGAGCCTTGATTCCCACCAGGAACAGGTAGAGAAAGATCGCGACCGTAAGGAGTCTCAACCCGTTTACGACCCATGGAGGGGTGCTGCTGGCATCTCCGTGCGCGGGTGGCTGGCCGTCTCCCATGGGGTGCACCGAAGTTAGATCAACTGGTAATGACGTACCAAATCAGAAAGGCCTGCGTCAAAGTGTTGTCTGCATTCGGCTGCGTGGCGGCCGGAGCGGAGACCGCATCGGGTCTGGCAGGTCCCCGGTTGTCACTGCAGGCGACGCGGCTCTCCTAATTGAGTAGCAAAACGGCCAGGGGAGCCGCGACGAAGAGGCCTATCACATATACCGCCACGATTGATTTCTTCCGCACAGCGACACCGGCGGTCTTGTCGGCCAGCCAGAGGGGCAATCTCCGTAGCCTCGGAATCGGATAGAAGATCAGGATCCCCAACAGGTTGAAGGTCACGTGGGCGAGTGCG
>JBFHXF010000059.1:0-11438 GCA_041599115.1 Acidimicrobiia bacterium | reverse complement strand
TCGAAGCTCAACATCGAGAACCTCAAATACGTCCTGGAGCGACTGACCGACCGCGAACGGACCGTCATCGAAATGCGGTACGGCCTCGGCGGGCACGAGCCGGCCACACTCGACGAGGTGGGGCGTCATTTCAACGTCACCCGTGAGCGAATCCGGCAGATCGAGGCCAAAGCCCTCGCCAAGATGCGCCACCCGTCGACTCCCGGGGGGCTCCGGGAGCTGGCTGTCTCCTAGGCAGACTTCACCAACTCCCAGAGCTGGGAGATATCGGCCTCAATTGGGATATTGGCCTCCGACTCCCTGGGTCGGCCCCGGCCCCGGCGCCGGTTGTAAGGCTTGCCGTCCCAGAAGATCACCCCGCCCCAGACCCCCCATTCGTGACGGTCGGCCAGGGCAATCTCGAGACAGCGGACCCTGACGGCGCAACCGGCGCAGATCCTCTGGGCGGCCGACAACTCTTCTGGCTTCTCGGAGAAGAACATCTCGTGACTCCCCTCCGATCGACATCGGCCGGACTCTTGGATTTTTCTAAGTTCGATGTGCATTTGAAAGCTCTCTGTCGTTGTCTCCCGGCGAAAGAAAAAGCCGCCGGTTGTGCCGACGGCCTCACTGCATGTGGATTTCCAGATTCACATCATGTGGTGGGAGGCCGCCTTCTGTTTTGGCTCGCCGTCGCCGGCAGCGCGGAAACGGGCGCGCCAGGAGCCATGGCAGTACCTGCGATGGGGTTGAAACGCTGTATCAACATGGCCTCCGTTCTTGGACGAGCCAGATTGGCAGATCGGCACCTGATCCGTCAAGGTGATTAACCACTGGCTAACTTCGGGACGTGACCAGAGAAAGCCAGGCGGACAGGCCAGACACTCGCTTTGCCGAGACGCCCAGGGGATACGTGGGCTACCAGGTCTTCGGCAAGGAGGGTCCGGATCTGGTCTTCATCACCAACTGGATCACCAACCTCGACGCAATGTGGGATGAGCCGTCGGCGGCGCGCTTCATGAGACGGCTGGGTTCCATGGGAAGAGTCATCCTGGCCGACAAGCGGGGCTCGGGGGTCTCCGACCCGCCAGTCCGCGGCTACATCGACCCGGTCGAGGACACCATCGATGATGTCACCGCTGTCATGGACGAGATCGGCTCGACCTCGGCAACGCTGATAGGAGACACAGAGGGCGGAATGCTGGCGATGGTGCTGGCAGCGACATACCCCGAACGGTTCCCTGGGCTGATCCTCATCAACTCCTATGCGAGATTCCGTCGAGCCGACAACTATCCAATCGGTGCTCCGGATGAGGTGATCACTTCGATCCAGGATCTCTGGCGCCAGATCTATGGCGTGAACGCAGACACCCTCCAGCTAACCGCGCCATCGGTGGCCGATGACCTCAGGTTCCGGGCCTGGTTTGTGAGATACCAGCGCTTGGCTATGGCACCCACTGTGGCCCGGATGGCCCTGCAATGGATAGGCGAAAGTGACGTGCGGTCGGTGCTTCCAGCGATTCAGGCGCAGACGCTGGTGATCCACCGCAAGGATGCCCGGTTTCACCGCCTCCCGCACGGGCTCTTCTTGGCCGACCACATCGAGGGCGCCGTACTACGCGTCATCGACGGAGCCGACACCATCCCCTTTCATGCGGGGGATTTCACACCCGTCCTCGATGAAGTCGAAGAGTTCATCACCGGCGAGCGGCCAGCGGTTGACCCCAACCGGATGCTTGCCACCGTCTTGTTCACCGACATCGTCGGGTCCACCGCCCTCGCGGCTGAGATCGGTGATGCCCGCTGGCTCGACCTCCGCGGCGAGCACGATCGGCTGGTCCGAAACAATCTTGTTCGATTTCGCGGCCAGGAGATATCAATGACCGGCGACGGGTGTGTCGCCACCTTCGACCGCTCTCAGACGGCAATCCTCTGCGCTCTGTCTCTGAGAAACGAGCTAAAGGGCCTCGGGATCGAGATGCGGGCTGGAATCCATACCGGCGAGGTCGAGATGCGAGATGGTGAGCTGGGCGGCCTGGCCGTCCATATCGCCTCGCGGGTCATGGCTGTAGGAGAGTCCGGAGGAGTGATGGTCTCAGGAACTGTGAAGGACCTCGTCATCGGATCACCGTTCGACTTCACCAGCTGCGGACTCTTCGACCTGAAAGGAGTCCCCGGACAATGGAATCTTTACGAGGCCAGCGGCGCTGATACCCAGGCGTGAGCGATCATCTGGACCTTCTCGACTACCGGCGCCGGGTCGCGGGCATCTACCAAGCCGTCCGGTCCGGACAGGGGGCCAAAGCCTGGTCTGAGTGGCGCCGGGCCAGAGACGAGCTGTTCGCGAGCCACCCGCAAAGCCCCGTCGATGACCAGGCCGGGTTTCAAGGACTTGACTACTTCGAATACGACGAGCGATGGCGCACCGTCGGGATCCTTCGCCCGGCCGATCACGAAGAGCTGTCCGTTTCGCACAACCGAGACGATGCAACGGTTTTCACCACCCTGGGAAGCGTGGAATTCAACCTGAACCGGGAAAGACACGTCCTTGACGTCTTGTGGCTCGAGTCCTACGGAGGAGGGCTCTTCCTGCCCTTCCGCGACACGACCAACGGTGTCAGCACCTATGGAGGCGGGCGGTATCTCCTCGACACGGTGAAGGGAGCTGATCTCGGCCACGATGGTGACGAGATCGTCCTCGACTTCAACTATTCCTATCACCCTTCCTGTGTGTATTCCGACCGCTGGTCGTGCCCGCTGGCTCCCCCTGCAAACCGGCTTCCGTTCGATGTCGATGCGGGCGAACGGCTCAATGGAGAGCTCTGACTCCGATGAGGCCGATCAAGACCAGACCCGCCCCGACCACCACAAGTCTGACCTCACGCCGATCGCGTGTCAGCCACAGGATCCCTATCCAGACGACCGCGACGGTGCCAAGCTGCATGACAACCCCGGCATCGGTCCCCGGTAGCAGGATGTTTCGCAGGCCCTCCACGCCGAATGAGAACCCCATCCGATGACGGTGCGTTCCCACCCGCTCGAGACAGCCCTCCAGAAAGGGCTGCGCCGGCTGCTCTTGTCGGCTGCAACGCTCGCTGTGGTGGCTTTTGTCTTCCCCGCCCCTGCTGCGGGAGACGCCTTGCTCGTCTACAACATGATCCACCTGCTGGTCCTGCTGCTGGCAACGCTGGGATTGACCGCGGAGGTGGCCGTGGAGCTGGATCAGCCCTGGTTCCCTCAGCTCCGCAAGAGTTGGCTTGCCTCGGCCGCCTCACTGGTGGCGGTTGCCACAGGTTTCGCGGCACTTCTGGCCCTGGCCACCTCGGCCGCGGCCCGCTATGACGTTTCGCTGCAGTTCCTCCAACTCCTGTCGGCACTCGACATTGCCTGGGTGAGCGCCGCCCTCTTCTTCGGGTCGGCACGGCTTTGGAGTCGCCTGACTGCCTGGCTCGCCGGGCTGGCGATCATCCTCGCCTGCATCGGGTCCATCGTCGCCTACCTGGCAACGGTGGGATTCACTCCTGGCGGCGGCTGGCTGGTGAGCGGTCCCGACATGATGAGAATCGTGATCCCGGCCGATACCGTCGCCGCGATCATCTCCATCACGGTGCTCCTTCGGGCGTCGAAGGACGCGGATCAGCCGATGGAACAGCCGAGTCCCCAGTCATAGGGTTGAAAGGCGACTCGTCGAGAGCCCCTCATTTCGTCCGGTAACCAGCGCTGGATCGCCTGGAGAACCGAGGACCTAGCCGAAGGAAGCAAAGTGGGCATGCGATGCGGGCGGACGAAGTCGGCTCCGTACCAATGCAGAATCCGACTGAGCGAAACCGACCTGTCCGGATTCAGCACCGCTCCCCCGCCTGCGAGGAACGAACGAATCTGGTTGTCGAGCTGGTCGTCGACCGAGAGGCCGGTATAGGGCTCGAAGCGAACGGTTGGACACGAGATCGAGCCGCACACCAGAGCCGTATGAACCCGGGGGTCACCGAAACGACGGACCTTGCCGTGTTCGATTGCGTCAAGAGAGAGATTCTCCCCACCGAATCGGGCGAAAGCCTCACCAAACGCCCCAGGCAACCTGAGAACCGAGTCGTGGCCCGCCATCATGGCTTTCACGGCGAGGCGAATGGCACCGGCGTTGTAGAGGTTGAGCCAAAACGCGAGGGCCTCATTCCTCGAGAGAGCGTCGGGATCGACCTCAGTAGTCGTCTCGATGTAGCCCTCCAGCACATCTGGTTTCAGCGCCACGTGGGCCAGGCCACCTTTCTGAAGAGCTAGAAGAACAGGGGCAAACCCGCCATGATCGAAACTGGCCTGGCCGGCAGGTGCTGGCGGTCTTGTCTTCCTGATGGCCCTCGAGATGTTCCACATCACCGCAATGGCATTGGGCTGTTTCACGACTGTCCCAACGAGCCGGGGCCCACCACTCTTCCCGAAGACCCCGTAAGGTATCCATCAAATGAGAACCATCATCCGAATCGTCGTCACGGCTCTCGCCGGTGCTCTGGGCGCCGCTTTCGTCGCACGCTTTCTCCTCAAGTCACACGGAGGGTCAGCCAGCGAGGAGATCGATCTGGTGACGATCATGGGTGGTCAGGAACTGGTGAGCTCGGCCGATCCCTTCTACGGCGGAAAAATCACCACCGTGTTTGGCGGGACGCTCCTTGACCTGCGCAAGGCGCAGCCGGCGCCAACCGGAGTAAGCCTCGACCTGATGGTCCTGATGGGTGGCTTCAGCCTCATCCTTCCGGCGGGGTGGAACGTGGAATTCAGCGGCGATCTGATCGGCGGGGGCTTCGACGACGCCACCGACGCCAATCTGGATCCGGACGCACCACTGGTCCGCGTGAAAGGCAAGATCGTCTTTGGCGGGTTTCAGGCGACGACCCGTTCTCCAGTCGAAGCGGTGGTCTGAGCTAGACGATCCGCCGCTGGCTAGCCCAACGGGCCAGCTCGTGGCGATTGGAGAGTTGCAGCTTCCTCAGGACGGAGGAGACGTGAGTCTCCACGGTTTTCACCGAGATACTCAGCTTTCGCGCGGCCTGCTTGTAGGCGAACCCGCGAGCGATGAGACGAAGGACATCCTTCTCTCGAACCGTGAGTCGGTCGAGTTCAGGATCCTCCTCGGCGGGGATGGCTCCCGCAAATGCGTCGAGGACGAATCCGGCTAGTCGAGGCGAGAACACCGCATCACCGCCATCGACTCTCCGGATGGCATCGGCGAGATCCTCCGATTCGATGGTCTTGGTCACGTAACCTCGGGCACCCGCCCGAATCATGGCGATTACGTCCTCGGCCTGGTCCGAAACCGAGAGGGCGAGGAACTTGACATCAGGATTGGTTTTCGTGACGGCCTCGACCACGGCGATACCGCCCCCATCAGGCATGTGGACGTCGACCAGGACGACATTGGGGTTGAATCCACGGATCTCCTCGATCGCGGTGTCGACATCGTGCGCGGTGCCCACGATGCGAAACTCTTCGGATAATTCGGCGCGGACACCGGCAAGGAAGAGCCGGTGGTCGTCGACCAAATAGACATCGACACTCACTGATCCGCTGCCTTCATCTTCAATATCACCTCGGTGCCCTCGCCCCTCACGCTATCGATGCTGGCCGACCCTCCCGACTTCTCGATCCGCTCGATGATCGAGTTCCGGATTCCCTTGCGATCTGAGAGAACCTCACTCTTATTGAATCCCTCGCCCTGGTCGGTCACGTAAACGGTCAGATCACCGTCTTCGGCCTCGAAATAGAGCGAGATCCGCTCGGCCCCCGAATGCTTGGCCGCATTGACCATCGCCTCCGACGCTGCGCCCACTAGCGCCCGGTTGGCGTCGGTCAACGGGCTGTCGCCCACCACAACCACATCCACCGGGACCTGGTGATCTTTCTCGACTTTGGTAGCGGCCTGGCGCAACGCGGTCGAGAGAAGGTCTGCGCCGTCGAGTGGTGCCGTACCGTAGAGCCAGTCGCGGAGCTCCCCCTCCTGATGCCTGGCCAGTATCGACATCCGGGCCGGGTCATCGCTCCGCTGGATCAGGGCCAGGGTCTGCAAAACCGAGTCGTGCAGATGAGCCGCCAGTTCGGCTCTCTCTTCCTGACGAATCCGTTCCCTACGCTCGGTGGCGAGATCGCGGGCCAGCCTCGACACCCATGGGCCGAATGCCACCAGGATCCCGACACCGGTGAGCCCGGCTGCGAGAAACACCGGCCCGACTTCGAGAATCGGGTCGACGTTCAAGGAGAACACCGCCAGTCCACCAATCAGCAACGCTATGCCGAGCAGGAGTCGCAGCCTCCCGGGTTGCTCGACCGAAGGGTCTATCAGGGCGGCCAGCGGACCAGGCGTATTTCGATCGGTCAGCGCCGCAGTACCGAACGATGTGGCGCCCACGACGAAGACGAGAGTGTTCGATGGCCACCATCCCATCACACTCAATAACAGCATCACGCCAAGGAAAGCGAGGGCCAACCCAAACGCTTGACGGCTCTCGACGGGGTCCCTTTTGCGATCTTTCACCCGATCAAATCCGATAAGCCAAAGAGCGACATATATCAGGGCGCCCAGGCCCCACACCATGGTCAACGTGACAAAGGCCGCTCGGACGAAGGCGTCGCTGACCCCGAGTGTGTCAGCCATGCCACCTGCGACACCGGCAAGGACCCGATTGGATCTCCGGCGGCTGAACTCGAACGAGCGTTGCTGCCTCACGGGATGATGATCGCGCCGAGTTGGTCCAACCTCAATCGGGAACATCCCTCAGAAGCTCAGGGACATTTCAGGGAAGTTCCCGATTGCAGCTCCGATCGTCACGACATCCAATAGAGCCATGGAACAAAACACCAAAACTCAAGATATGCCACCGCAGGCGCCTCCGACTGAGCTGACCCGCCCCATCGAAGGACGTATGCTCGCCGGAGTGGCCACGGGCCTGGCCCATCGATTCAACCTCCCGGTCCTGCTCATCAGAGTGATCTTCGTGATTCTCACCTTTGTCGGCGGCCTTGGCGTGGCGCTCTATGCGACCGGTTGGTTCTTGATCAGATCAGATGATGAAACGGAGACACCGGCGGTACGGTTGTTCTCCGGGGCCACCTCTTTGCGATCCTGGGTTGGGCTGGGATTGGTCTTTCTCGCGGTCCTGGTTTTCCTCACCAACTTCAACTTCGTCAAAGGCGGGTACATCTGGGCGATCGGACTGCTCGTTGTCGGTGTTCTCCTGTACACGGGCAATCTGCCCCGCTTGTCAGGAGGATCCGGTTCGGAGAAAGGGACCCGGCCGGTTACACAACCCGAAGCAACCACTCCCGGGCTCATCGCGGCGAACATAACGGACGGGGGCGGGGTCCCGCCCCACGTAGTGCCCACCCCGAACTCCCCCCAGCCGGCCAAAACACCCAAAGAAAGATCGATCCTCGGCCGCGTAACCATCGGTGTCGCCCTCGTCGGTCTCGGATTTCTCGCCCTTCTCGACAACCTACCGGGGGTGCCGGTTTACGCCGAGCCGAGGCACTACTTGGCGTTGGCCGTCACTATTCTCGGGTTGGGTCTCATTGTGGGAGCCTTCGCCGGCCGGGCCCGCTGGCTGATCCTGGTGGGTTTGATCATGATCCCTTCGCTTCTCTTCTCACCAGTGTTCGAATGGGGCTGGAGCAACTCGGCCATGAGCCGCACCGAAGTGGTCACATCCTTCGCCGACCTCGACGCCTACTCACTCGATGTCGGCAATCTGGTGATCGACCTGACCGATCTGCCCTGGAACGGCCAGAACATCGAACTGGTCGCCTCAGTGAACGCCGGCAACCTCGAAGTGATCCTGCCCGAGGGAATAGCCATCACCGGCACGGCATCAGTCGATGTCGGGCGGGTGTCGGCACCGGGGCGAGAATCATCCGGACTGGGAAACCCCACCATCAACTTCGACACCGCGGGTTACAACGGATCGGTCTTCCTCGACCTGACGGTTGACGTCGGCAACATCGATGTCCGGGTCCGCTCCGTCTCGACTGCCAACTGAAAGGAATCCCCATGAAGACACACAATTTCGACCCGGTCTCCTTCTTTTCAGGAGTGACCTTGACCCTGATAGGCCTGCTGTTCTTGCTTCCCGGCACCCCAACCGGGATATTCGATGCGATGGGCAAACTGGGAAGCTGGTTCTGGCCGGCGCTTCTGCTCGCCATCGGAGCCGCCGTTCTCATCCCCGTCGTCCTCCCTCACAAGGGAGAAGACGGCGATCAGTCCACGCCGACCTCCTGAGGCTGCCTGCCGTAGGCGCGGTACAGCGTGCGCAGGCCGATGAAGAGGATCATGAAGCCAAAAATCAGCGAGAGTGTTCTCCCCTCGATGACCAGGGCGATCCTCGACCCGACGATGGAACCCACCACGCCCCCGGCGCCGACGATGAACCCGTCCATGGGTCGGACCCGATCGTTTCTTCGGTTGACGGCGGTTGCGGCCACTGCGGTGAGCACGATCGCCGTCAAAGACGTCCCTTGAGCCTGGTGCTGTGGCAGATCGAGGAAGAAAACGGCCGCCGGAACGATTATGGCCCCGCCGCCCACACCTGCGACGCCGGCGAAGAACCCCGCGATCAGACCGATGCCAAGAGAAATCAGGATGCGGGTGAAATCGTCGAAACCGTTGGAACCGGGCAGTGGATTGGCTCCCGTGATCATACGGATGGCAGCTATCAGAAGAACCACTCCGAACACGACGCTCAATGCCCGGGCACTCATCCGATGCATCGCAGATGCGCCGGCGATCGACCCGACGACACCGCCAAGCCCGATGACGATCCCCAACCTGAGGTCGCTCTCCCCAGATAGCCCGAACGAGGCGGCGCCCGCCAGTGCGATCAAGATGATGGCGGCCAGGGAAGTGGCATGGGCGCGATGACGTTCGAACCCAAAAGCGATTAGGAGCGGGACAAGGACGATCCCTCCCCCGACACCGAGGCCACCACCGACGAGACCGCCCACGACGCCAATCGCCAGCAGTTTCCAGATCGCAGATTGGGACGAGGGCAGGGTCATCGGGTCTGGAGGCTAGGGGCGTTCCGACGGATTCCCGGCAACAGCGGAATCACATCTGGCTCAGGGCTGCTGAGGTGTCTTCCAGCGCCGCCTTGGCGTCGGCGAAGAACATCAGAGTGTTGTCCATGTAGAAGAGAGGATTGTCGATGCCGGCAAAACCCGGCGAGAGGCTCCGCTTGACCACGATCACTGTGCCGGCGCGATCGACATTGAAGATGGGCATCCCGTAGATCGGCGAGCTCGAGTCGTCGCGGGCGGCCGGGTTGACCACATCGTTGGCACCGAGAATGAGGACCACGTCGGTCTGGGGAAACTGTGGGTCGGCCTGACCCAGGTCGAGAAGTTGTTCGTAGGGAACATCGGCCTCGGCGAGCAGGACATTCATGTGCCCTGGCATCCGGCCGGCCACCGGATGGATAGCGTAGTGGACCTTTATCCCCCGGTCCTCCAGAGCTCTCGCCAGCTTCCGAACCGCATGCTGGGCCTGTGCGACGGCGAGACCGTAACCCGGCACGATCATCACCGATCCGGCGTAACTCAGGGCAATGGCGGCATCTTCGGCAGTTGCCCGTTTCACTGGTTTGTCGCTCATCACTGTGGATCCGCCGGCCGAATCGCCACTGCCAAAGCCGGCGAACAAGACGTTGGCCAGCGAACGGTTCATCGCCTGAGTCATCTGGACGGTGAGGATCAAGCCGGCTGCCCCCACCAGGGCGCCCCCGATGATCAGAGCGTCATTGTCGATGACAAAACCTGCCGCCGCGGCCGCCAGGCCGGAAAACGAGTTGAGAAGCGAAATCACGACCGGCATATCGGCTCCACCGATGGGTATCACCGCGAGGATGCCAATCAGCAGGGATATGCCTCCGAGGACCCAGAGGCCGTCGGGGTTGCCGGTGGCGAGCGTCCATATCGCCACCCCGGCGGTCCCCAGACCGAGGGCGGCATTGACCACGCGCTGACCGGGGAACATGAGCGGGCGACCGCTGACGATTCCCTGAAGCTTTCCGAAGGCAACAAAGCTGCCGGTGAAAGTGATGGCTCCGATGACCGTCGAAAGGATGATTGTGATCGATGTCTCCATCGCCACGTTCGACAGGCCCGACTCGACGACCGTTGCCGCCGCGACCAGGGCAGAGGCGATGCCGCCAAACCCGTTGAAGGCAGCGACCATCTGGGGCATCGCTGTCATCTTCACCCGCACCGCCGCCCAAGCACCCAGGCCCGACCCGACAACGAGCCCGGCCACAACGGTGGCCCAGTTGATCACCTCCGCGTCTACCAGCGTTATGACGATGGCTGCCAGCATCCCGAGCCCGGCGAGCCGGTTACCCGAGAGAGCGGTCCTGGGCCCGCCCATGCGCTTCAGCCCGATGATGAAGGCGACAGCCGTGCCCAAATAGAGGATCTCGATCATGGAGTTTCCCGCTGCCTGTCACGGGGGCGACCAAACATCGCCAACATGCGGTCGGTCACCAGGAATCCGCCGACCACGTTGATCGTCGCACTGACGACGGCGATGAAGCCAATGACCTGAGCGGCTGGAGTTGCTCCGAGGCCCGCGGCGACCAGAGCACCGATAATGGTGATCCCCGAAATGGCATTTGCTCCGGACATCAGTGGTGTGTGCAGCGTGGGAGGCACTTTCGCGATCACCTCGAAACCGACGAACGAAGCCAGCACGAAGACGGTGATACCCACGATCAGAGAATTCACGATTCAACCTCCAAACCGATGGCACGGCGCACGACGGGATGAAGCACGCGTCCCTGATGGGTGATACAGGCACCGGCGATGATTGGATCCTCGAAATCCAAGGCGAGGTTTCCTTCATCATCCAATAGGCGAGTCAGGAAAGCGACGATGTTGGTGGCATACATGTGACTGGCGTCCACCGCGACCCGGCCAGCGAGGTCGGTGGGACCCATGATGGTGACACCCCGGTACACGAAGGTTTCGCCGGGTCTGGTCAGCTCGCAGTTGCCCCCTGTAGGGGCGGCGACGTCAACGATCACCGAACCGGGTCGCATCTGATCCACCATCTCCCTCGAAACGAGGAGCGGGGCGGGCGCTCCTGGTATCTGCGCCGTGGTTATCACCACGTCAGCCCCCGCCACGTGCGAGGCCAGCGCGTCCTGTTGGCGTCTCTGGGTCTCGTCAGCAACCTCTTTGGCATATCCGGTGGCAGCGGCCGCCGACTCGTCGACGGGAGCCGCGACAAACCGGGCGCCAAGACTTTCGATCTGTTCACGGACCTCGGGCCGGATGTCATAGGCGGAGACCATCGCCCCCAGTCTCTTGGCGGTGGCGATCGCCTGAAGACCGGCTACCCCCGCCCCCAGCACGAGGAGCTTGACCGGCGGAATCGTCCCGGCTGCGGTTATCAACATTGGGAAGAAGCGGGGCGTGGCATTGGCGGC
>JBFHXF010000058.1:0-11664 GCA_041599115.1 Acidimicrobiia bacterium | reverse complement strand
TCTCCACGGCTTTCTCGACTTGGAATCTAAGGGTGGCTTTGGCCTCCCTGTCGGGATTGACGAGAGCTTTGACGCCTCGATGGAGTTGATGATCGCTGGGATCGACGCGGTGGCATCCGAGAGACACGACGAGCGGCAGTCCTGAGACTGCCGCCGGAGGGGTACGCCGCTTGCCCTGAAGCCGGGGAAAGCTTCGAGTTAAGGGACTCTGGGCAGGGACGACCGGATCCCATTCTGCCTCATATGGGCACGGCCATGTTGTCCGAAGCCGCACATACCTACTAAGTCCCTACGCGCTAGTCATCCCCCGTCGGCTGATCGAAGTCCTGATGAGAGAGGCTGGCGGTTGGACCGCTCTGTCCCTGATATTTGGATCCGAGTTGCGGTGAACCGTAGGGAAGGTCGGCTGCGGTCGTCATCTGATAGAAGCTGATCTGCCCGATCTTCATCCCGGGATAGATGGCGATCGGCAGTGTCGCAACATTGGATAACTCCAAAGTGATGTGACCCTCGAACCCGGGATCGATGAAGCCGGCCGTCGAGTGGATCAGCAGCCCCAGTCGGCCCAAGGAGGATTTTCCCTCGAGCCGGGCAACGATGTCATCGGCCAGACGGACCCTCTCCAGAGTCGATCCGAGCACGAACTCTCCCGGATGAAGCATGAAAGGGTGTTCCGAGCCAACTTCGACCAATTGGGTGAGATCGGATTGTGGAGAGCGAGGGTCGATCTCGGAGTAGCGGTGGTTCACGAAAACCCGGAAACCGTCGCTCACTCTCAGGTCAACCGACGAGGGTTGAACGTAGGCGGGCTCAAAGGGGTCGATCACAATTGAGCCGGCTTCGATCGCTTGACGAATTGTGTGGTCGGAAAAGATCATTCTGGAGCGGGTGAAGGGAATCGAACCCTCGCTCTCAGCTTGGGAAGCTGAAGTTCTACCATTGAACTACACCCGCAGATTGTGGCCCTGAGGGTAACAAGACTCGGTTCTAGCTGAACAATGTGGCGACGGACCACATGGTCATCAGAAGCCCCACGACAACGAGAAAACGCACGCGGCCGGATCGGTAGGCCGCTTCCTCGACACCCTTGGGTGTCTCCCCCTTCCGGTGCTTCCACCAGGCGAGCCCGTTGCCAACCAGGAGCGCCAGGCCAATTCCCAGAACCAACTCCGGGAAGAGATTCTGGATGTCGAAAACGTCGGACACTCTCCCGACGGTAATCATGAATAGGCTCCAACCATGAGTCCCGCCACGGCTTCGGCTCCAGCCACCACCGCCAATCTCGGGCCGGCGTTCGACCGACTCGCCCTGGCCATCGACCGGCGATGCACGGTGACGGCCGAGCCGGCCGACTCATGGCATATCGACCATCTTGGCCACATGAAACCGCCGGAAGGCGCCGACGATGGTGTATTCGCCGCGGCCCGTCTCGTGGCCGGGGATTCACGGCCACTTCGGTTGACGGTCACGAGCAACGTCCC
Organism: Acidimicrobiia bacterium; assembly: GCA_041599115.1. Taxonomy (GTDB): domain Bacteria; phylum Actinomycetota; class Acidimicrobiia; order Spongiisociales; family ZC4RG35; genus JACZUI01. Next base: position 10,183 of record JBFHXF010000058.1, on the reverse strand, counting down.
AATCGGGAAAGGGCTGGGGTCCAGCGCGGCCGCCTTTGTCGCCGGCGTGGCCGCGGCGTTGCGGGCCCTCGGGGAGGAGGCCAACCCCCACCGGGTGTATCGCTTGGCCAGCAGGCTCGAGGGCCATCCGGACCAGCCTGCGGCGGCAGTCTTCGGGGGTCTCGTTCTGGTCCCGGCTGAAGGCCAGCCGATCCGTCTCCCCATGCATCCGTCGCTGCGGCCGATCGTGGCCGTGCCGGAGACCCGGCTGTCCACCGCTGAGGCACGTCGAGTGGTGGAGACCAGTCAGCCACTGCCACGCGTGCTGAGGACAATCGCTCGGGTAACTGCCCTCACCGCGGGCTTGATAACCGGTGACGCGGAGCTACTGGCCGCCGCTCATGGCGATGAGATCCATGAGGCGCCTCGGGCTCACCTAAGCCCGGAGGTTTCCGCAATGATCGAAGTCGCCCGCCGGGCCGGAGCGCTTCATGCTGCCAGATCGGGTGCGGGCCCCTCGGTAGTGGCTTTTGCCACGAATGACACCGCCAAAGCCGTCGCCGCCGCCCTGGAGGAGTTCGGTGCCGAGGTGATCGACAACCCGATGGACACGACCGGCCTTATATAGAACCTCCTCTGGCGTGACAGATTCAGGCATCGGCCGGACATGAAGATGGGGTGATAAACGGAATGGTGAGTGCGGACGTGGCTCGAAGAGAGCGTTTCGAGGCCGTGGTTGGGGAAACGTACGACCCTTTGCAGCGTTATCTGCGTCGCCGCGCCTCGCCTCCCGACGCCGAGGACGCACTCGCGGAGATCCTCCTTACCATGTGGCGCCGTCTCGATGAGATGCCGAGGGACAACCCCCTTCCGTGGTGTTACGGGGTCGGTCGCTTGACGCTGGCCAATCAACGTAGGGGAGCCGGACGAAGAGCGAAGCTGATGAATCGGCTGGCGATGGAGCGACCCATGTCCGAGCCGGAGCCGGCTTCGGACCAGGAATTGGAGGCGGCCCTGGCAGATCTCTCCGAGGACGACCAGGAGCTATTGAGACTTTGGGCGTGGGAGCAGCTCGAGCCACGCGAGATCGCTGTGGCGCTTTCGGTGACCCCAAACGCCGTGAGTTTGCGGCTGGGTCGGGCCCGAAAGAGGCTTGAGTCAGAACTGCGACGAAAGAATCACCCCCGTGCCGGACAGGAGGAGGCATACGGCAGGAAGGAGCCACAGTGAGCGACGAACTCCGCAATCGACTGCAGAGCATCGATCCGATGGCTCCGGGAGTGCCGACCGAATCTGTGACGAGTGAGTCGTCACGCCGACTTCTGGAGGAAACAATGGCAATCGAAGTAGGAGCCCAAGCAAGCGATGCCGCTCGCACCGGGCGGGGGCGCTGGTACCTGGCGGTAGCCGCGGCTCTCGCCCTGGTGTTTGGCGGCTTCGCTGTGTTCTCGGGCGGCGGGAAGCCGACGGGGCAGCCTCTCGAGCTGGCTCTGGGCAGCTCAAACGCGATGGCAAGCTGTATCCAGTTCAGTGTCGAGATCCTCAAGGACATGCCGGTTGCGTTCGAAGCGACGGCCGTGGATGTGAGCGATGGGAAGGTGACCTTGGATGTCGACCACTGGTTCAGCGGAGGCGACGCCGAATCTGTGACTCTCAATGCCACTGTGGGCAGCCCGGCCCTGATCGGCAGCGTGGATTTCGTCGAAGGAGAGCAATACCTGATCACCGCGACTAACGGCACGGTCAACGCATGCGGTTTCAGCGGTCCGGCGACGCCGGAGCTGCGCTCCGCCTTTGAGGAAGCTTTCCCGGCTTCCTGACCCATGCGGTCATCGGACGTGAAAGGACCGGCCACGAGGCCGGTCCTTTCAATTCAAGGAGTTGGATCTACTTGCGCTTGTGGCGATTGGCCTTGAGGCGCTTGCGGTATTTGTGCTTCGACATCTTCTTGCGACGCTTCTTTACCAGCGATCCCATGCAAAAACCTTCCAAAAGGGGGAGACTTGCGCAATGGTGGCGGCATTTCGTGCTTAGGTCAAACCGGAACAGGGATCGAGTCCCCGCCCAGATCGGCACTGATGATCGGACGCCTCTGTTCTGTGAAAGAGGAATCGAGCCATGAGCCGGGTACGCCAAAGTTGCCCTGTTGCGCCGCATCGCCGACCCAAACTCCCCTGACGGCGATCTTCAGGCTTTGTCTTCGTCAAGGAATCGGCACGTCACGATGTTCCGCGGCAGTGAGTTTTTCCTCATCGGTCAGATCCGCATCTTTCACCGGGGTGACGAGGCTCCAGTGGTTGCCGATCGGGCATCGCTGCAGTCTCACCCAGCCCAGACGAACTGCTTTGAGTGACACTCCAGGTACCCAGATTGTCGTGAAGAGGTGGCCCTTTCGGCATCGCACGGCGACGCTGCCGCCGATCTGGTAGCCGAGACGCCGAGCTACCAGAGTCGCCCCAACGACAAAGACCACTATAAGGATCATTGCAATGACGCCTTCTGGCCACATGCACTTGAGTCTATCCCTCGGTCAATTGCCTACTCGTCGAGCAGGCTTCCTGGATCACACCAGTCTGGCTCACATGCGATCAATGAGGGAGGTTTCTGCCAGGGTGCTCTTGCCTACGTTTGGAACCGGACATTCGTGGGCGGATCCGGCGGGAATGACCCTTGCTGTGAGCCGTCCCGCGCCAGCCTGAACCTGCTACTTGCCGCGGAGGATCGAGATCATGGCCCGACACGACACCTATCCAGCCACACCGCGCCGCGCCTGAAAGCCGAATCCCGGGTCGACTCCGTGAGTGTTGGATCATCCCGGTCCGATGAGGCGTTCCAATCCAACTTGGACAAGGATCGGTTCGATAAAGGGAGCCATAGAAGATCCAGGTTCACATCATTCCCCTACGCCCTGTTCGTAACGATCTCGTAACCTTCCTCGAGTTTCCTGAGGCCTAGGCATCGAATCTTGTGGGCTTCCGGCGCAGACGGAGGTTCGAGACAACAGGATGTCGTTCTGGAAGGCGAAGAGCATGAAGTCAAGCCGTCTGGCGGCGTTGTTGATGTTGGCCACCATGTTTGGCCTGATGGCCGTCGCCGTCGTCATTCAGGTGACTACCGGCGGCAACGCCGAACTGGTGACATTGCTTGCCTTGATCCTCACGGGTGTAGTGGGCGCCCTTCTGGTTTCCCGGGTTCCCGGGAATCGGGTGGGCTGGGCCCTGGCGTTCGGCGGGGTAGCCGGCGGTTTGGCTGGTCTGGCCGCATCAGTTATCCCGTCCACACAGACTCCCTTGGAGGCGGTGCCCGACCTGTCGTCGTCTCAGGTTGTCGTGGGTTTCGTTCTCGGCAGCATTGGCTGGTACGGCTTGCTAGCGGTTTGGCTCATTGCGGTACCTCTCTGGTTTCCGAGCGGGAGACCGCCGACCCCGCGGTGGCGGTGGGTTGCCTGGGTTGGCTTCCTGTTTCTCACTGTCACATTCGTCTTCAGCGCACTTGACACTGAACTGTGTGACCAATGGCAGTTGGCCGACAGCTTCTACCCGGCGACCGTCACCTCGGTGAGGGCGTGCTTCGACAACCCCTTTGGAATGGCAAATTTGCCGGATGGGGAATCGGGTCTGTTGGGAGGGTTCTTGATCATCTTGGGCATGTCGGCCTTTATCGGGGCGTTCGCATCGCTCGCAGTTCGGTTCAGAAGGGGAGGGCCTGTCGAGCGGCTCCAGATCAAATCCCTGTTATTCAGCTTGGGTCTTGTTGTTGGATCCTTTGTAATCTCGGCAGCCGGGGAGGCGATACTCGGCCGCGATCCGCTAGCTGGATTCGAATGGGCGGCAGGCATCCTTTTCGCGGGGATTCCCCTCTCGATCGCGGTTGCGGTGCTGCGCTATCGCCTTTATGACCTCGAGCGGGTCATCTCTCGAACCATTGGCTACTCACTCGTCGTCATCGCTCTCGGTTCGGTTTACATAGTTGGCGCGGTGTGGCTGCCCAGCCGGCTCTTCAGTGAGCAGCCCCCTCTGTTCGTGGCGGGATCCACGTTGGCGGTCGTGACGCTGTTCAACCCGGTGAGAACGCGGGTCCTTCATTGGGTCGATCGTCGCTTCTATCGGGCCCGCTATGACGCGGAGCAGGTGGTGTCGCGCTTTTCCGAGCAGTTGCGCGGAGGTTTGGACCTGGACCACCTGACCGAGGATTGGGTTGCCGTGGTGAACCAGACCATGCATCCATCTTCTGTTGGTGTCTGGGTGAAGCAAGCTCGCTGAGCGGACAGCCCACGGTGTACACAGACCCACCATTGGTGGAGTTCGATCCGGTCGCAGCCGCAGGACGTGAGATCCGGCGGGAATGACCCTTGCTGTGAGCCGTCCCGCGCCAGCCTGAACCTGCTACTTCCCGCGGAGGAACCGCTCTATCTCATCGACGAGCTGGCCGGTGTCTTCGGACTCAGCATCGTGTTCTAGACGGGCGACATATTCCTCCAGCTCGGCGTTGCCCTCGATGGCTGATTCGACGGTCGACAGGAACTGCCTGGTAGCGGTGGCGAGGTCGCCGATGTCCAAGCTGACTCCCGCCAGCTCCGAAGCCTTGGCTGCCAACGCCTCGGTGGCCGGCGGATACTCCTGGTTGGAGAGATAATGGGGCACAGCCGCCCACACTGAGATCACGTCGATTCCGGCGTTTCCCAAGGCGTGGTTGATCACACCAACGATTCCGGTTGGTCCCTCATATCCGGATGGAAGCAGGCCATGGATCGCCAACGTGTCGGGTCTGGTGGCGGAGCCGACAAGAGGCACCGGCAGGGTGTGGGCTACCTGGCCTATGAAGGCCCCCAGGGTGATCGCCCTTGACACCCCGAGGGCTCGGAGGGCGTCGACCAGCGAGTTGGTGAACGTCTTCCAGCGGTAATGGGGTTCCTCACCGAGGACGATTACCAAATCTCGCTCACCGCCTTTGATCATGTAGATCTCATTGCGGGGCCAGGTGATGGCTCTGATCCCTGTCGAGTCGAGCTCGACCAGTGGTCTCCGAACCTGGAAATCGAAATGGTCATCTGGATCGATGACACCGAACAGAGTGGCGTCGAACTTGTCGAGGAACTCCGTCAACGCCTGACTGGCCGACTCCCCGGCGTCTCCCCATCCTTCAAATGCGAGCAGCGCCACCGGGTTGTTGAGTACCGGCCTGTCGAGCCATTGGAGCGAAGACATCCTCCACAAGCTACACATCTCGGGCGGGGAAATGTCACAGCCAGAGGGGTCTGTATCGGCGGAGCCTCAATGCATTGAGAACGACAGAGACCGACGACATAGCCATCGCTCCGGCGGCGATCATCGGGTTCAGCAGGCCGAGTGCGGCGAGCGGGATAGCTGCGGTGTTATAGGCGAATGCCCAGAAGAGGTTCTGTTTGATATTGCGAAAAGTGGAATCTGCAAGCTCGATGGCCGTCGGGATCAATCTCGGGTCGCTGTTGAGCAATACGACGTCACCCGCTTCCAGGGCGACATCGGTGCCTGAGCCGACCGCGATCCCGAGATCGGCATAAGCCAGGGCAGGAGCATCGTTGATCCCATCGCCCACAAATGCGACCCGACCATTGGCGCGGGCCTCGTTTACCAGATCGGCTTTCTGGCCGGGCAGGACTTCGGCGTAGACCCGACCGATTCCAAGGAGGCGCGCGATCTGCTCCGCGGTATCACGGTTGTCGCCGGTCACCATCGAGGTGGCGATGCCGGCCGTCTCCAGTTGGGAAACCGCCTCAATAGCTTCGGAGCGTATTTCGTCGGACACGGAGATGACACCGCGGACCGATCCATCCCACCCGGCGAGAAAGGCGGTCTTACCCTCCGCCTGAAGTCGTTCCGCCTCCTCTTGGTATTCACTGCTGGGAAGTAACCCCCGCTGGCTCATCAGCATCGCCGTGCCGACGACTACTGAATGGCCTTCGACCAGCCCGGTCACACCCATACCTGGGTGGCTCTCCAGATTCTGTGGTTGGGCGTAGTCGATGTCGCGCAAGTCGGCTCCCAGGGCAACGGCCTTTCCAATCGGATGCCCTGAGGCGGCCTCCACCGAGGCCACCAGGTGCAGGAATAGGTCCTCGTCTTCCTCGGTGATCACATCGCTCAGGTTCATCTGGCCCGTGGTCAAGGTGCCGGTCTTGTCGAAGAGGACTCTGTCGATGGACTTCGCCTTCTCGAATACATCTGCTCGCTTGTAGAGGATCCCGAGCTCGGCACCGCGTCCGCTACCCACCATGATCGCCGTGGGCGTGGCCAAGCCGAGAGCACAGGGACAGGCGATGATGAGAACGGCGACACCGGTCTGGACGGCGACACTCACCTGCGTGCCCATGACGAGCCAGATCGCGGTAGTGGCGAGCGCGATCACAATCACGGCGGGGACAAAGACCCCGGCCACCCGATCTGCCAGACGCTGAATGGGAGCTTTCGATCCCTGGGCCTGTTCAACCATCCGCACAATCTCGGCAAGGGCGGTCTCGGAGCCGACGGCCTCGGCTCTCATCGTCAACCGACCGCTTTGATTGATGGTTGCCCCGAAGACCTTGTCGCCCGGCGTCTTCTCAACAGGAACCGCCTCGCCGGTCAGCATCGATTCGTCGACGCTGGACAGGCCGTCCACGAGGACTCCGTCGGCCGGAACCTTCTCCCCAGGGAGGACGAGGAGGAGGTCTCCTTTCTTGATGTGCTCGATGGGCATCAACACCGGCTTGTCATCGACCAGAACTCGCGCCTCTTTCGCTCCGAGCTCGAGCAACCGGTGGACTGCCTCGGAGGCTCTTCCTTTGGCTCTGGCCTCAAATGCCCGGCCCAATGTGATCAAGGTGATGATGACCGCTGCCGTCTCGAAAAACACGTGTTGGCCGCTGAACATCGCCCAGATGGAATAGAAGTACGCCGAGAGGGATCCAAGTGAGATCAGGGTGTCCATGTTGGCGCTTCGGGTTCTGGCCTGTTTGACGGCCATGCGGTGAAACTGCCATCCGCCCCAGGCCACGACCGGCGTGGCCAACAACCCCTGGATGAGTCTTGCCTGCCAGGCATCCGGACCGACCATGGCCAGAAGCACGGCCGGCAGAGTCAAAATCGCCGAGACGAAGAACCGCCTCCATTGGAGGGTCTCGTGGTCGTGATAATGCTCAACCATGTCCCGCGAGGGTGTTTCAAGAACATGGGGGGTCAGGGTGTAGCCGATCCGGGCCACGGCTTCGGTGAGGACCGCGCTATCCACGGGTCTGGCGAGGTGAACCATGGCGCTGGCCCCGGCAAGATTGACCGCGGCGTCGTCAACGCCTTCCTGTCGCTCGAGAACGCGTTCTATACGCACGGCGCAGGTGGCACAGGTCATCCCATCGACTTCAAACAGAAGAGTGTGGGTATTGCTTACCGCTTGATCAGCCAAAGACGGCATAACCCTGTTCTTCGATGGTCTGTTTGACCGTGTCGAGACCGACCGACTCCTCATCGAAAGCAACATCGATTGTTGCCTGCGCGATGGAGACCTCTACGGACTCCACGCCAACCAGTCCTCCGACAGCCCCTTCGAGGCTGCTCTTGCAGTGGCCGCAATGGACTTCTGGAACCTGTAGGGAAACTCTGGTCATGAGCTTGCTCCTATTTCTGCCCGCTCTTCTGGCGAGGCGATCGTTTGGCAACGGTTTGGATCCGTGCACTGTTGTGGATTCAATTTCTTGGCCCGGGAAGTAATGGCGGCCAGGCGGTGACGGGTGCGTTGCATTTCAGCTATCTGACCGTCGAGTTTGTCGAGGTGGGACTCCAGCATCCAGACCACGTGCTCACATGTTGACTCGCCGGCGTCTCGCATCTCGAGAATCATGTCGATTTCCGCCAAACTGAGGCCGACCTGCTGAGCATCCCGGACAAAGCGAAGTCGGTCCACGGCAGAATCGTCGTAGCTCCGATAGCCACTGGTCCCACGGGCAGGGTCGGGCATGACACCAATCTGTTCGTAATAGCGGATGGTCGCCGTGGTTATGCCTGCCTTCCGGGCAACTTCACCAATTCTCATGAGGCGATGATAGAGCATGGAACCTTGAAGTCGACTTCAAGGTTGGGGGGGGGGTCGACGATCATGGCGTAGGCCGCTCAAAACTGAGAGCCCCGGCAAGGCCGGGGCTCTCTAGTTATCTGGCAAGCGGGACGGGGAGGGGGAGAGGACCTGTCCCAGCCAGAGACTCAGGCCCCTTGCTCATCCATGATCTTTCCCCGCACACGGGGAAAACGGATTGGGGCATGGGCGTGGCAGTACTCGGCCTTGTTGTATTGGGAGAGTTTGGTGGTGCAGCCGTTCTTGGCGCACACCCTTCCGGTGTTGAAACGCCGCGAGGGGCGGGTAACGCCCTTGATTGCTGCTCCTCTTACTATGTCACTCATGTGGGGCCCTCCTGGTAATGGGCCTAGCTGATAGAACGTTTTGTGATCTCAACTGATTCCTGAACGGGGATCCCTCGATCCCCCTACCGCATTCATTGTTGCGGAGCGACCCCTAAAACCTCGCTAAAGCCACACTTCAACGACTCTTGTCCTTCAGGGTTGAGACGATATTGGTCGGTCAATCGGTTCCCGCTATTCCTAGCTTGCGCAGGAATGCCGCGTTGTCTGGTTGACGACCGAGAAAGTTTAGCAGCATCTCATCGGCGTCAATCGTCCCGCCTCGCTCGAGGATTTCTCTCCGGTAGTCCCTGCCCACCCGCGGGTTGGTCACGCCCTCGGCCTCGAAACGGCTGAACATGTCATCTCCGAAGACCTCGGACCACATGTATCCGTAGTACGAAGCGTCGTACCCACTCATCAGATGACCGAACGACGCCGGGAAAAAGGTCCCTTCGTGGAAAGGGAGGAGTGCGAGAGCTGAAGCCCTGCGAAGGATCTCGTCGAGGTCCTTGTTCGCTCCGGGTCCATGAATCTCTGCATCGAGCACGCCGAGTTGGATCTGGCGAAGCTGGCTGACCGCCATGTTCAGGTTTCGGGCTGCGACGAGTTGGGCGACGAGCTCGTCGGGGATGGGCGCGTCCGTCTGGTAGTGCCTGGCGAATCGTTTGAGGATGTCGCTGCGCCACACCCAGTGCTCCATGATCTGGCTGGGGGCTTCGACAAAATCCCGCTCGACATTGGTGCCAGAAAATCGGGCCAGCTCGGTTCTTCCGAGATTCTGATGGAGGACATGGCCGAACTCGTGAAACAAGGTCTCCAGCTCACTGTGCTGTAAGAGTGAAGGCGAATCCGCAGTGGGCTTGGTGAAATTGGCCACCATGGCACATACCGGGTCCTGGTACGACCCGTCGTCCTGTGCTCTGCTGGGGATCATCGGGAATTCTGCGGCGTGGCCGAAGGTCCCCTTTCTGGGGAAGAGGTCGAGATAGAAGTGGGAGAGAATGCTTCCGGTTGCGGAATCGCGTATGGCATACAGGGACACTTCGGAATCCCAGGCCCGGGCGTCGGGCACCTCCTCGAACTCGATACCAAACACCTCTTCGCAGAGCTCGAACATGCCGGCGAGAACCTTGTCGAGGGGCAGGTACTCAGCCACTTCGTATTGATCTATCCCGTAATCGGTCTTGCGCTGCTGCGTGTCGTAATAGCGCCAGTCCCACGGCTGGAGTGTGGCTTCACCGGTCTCGGTGCAGAGGAGTTCGGTCATCACTGCCAGATCGGAAGCTGCCGCTTTGCTGAGAGGTGGTATCAGGTCGGCATAGAAGTCGGCAACTCTGGCCGGGTCTCTCGCCATTCTCTCCTCGAGAACGAAGTGGGCCCAGGAGGACAGCCCAAACAACTCCGCACTCTCTTGTCTCAGCCGGATTGCCTCTTCGAGAATCGGGCGATTCTCGGCAACAGCCCGCGTGTTGAAGAGGAATGCCGCCTGCTCACGCAGATCCCGGCGGCGAGCGTTGTCCAGGAAAGGGATGATGTGGGGGTAAGCCATTGTGACCTTGAGCTTCCCCGTCTTCTCGTCGGTCTCCAGTGATTCGACATAAGAGTCTGGAAGGCCTTCGAGATCATCGGGTTCGACCAGCAGGGCCTGTTCAGCCGTATCGATGTTGTGCTGGAATCTGATCCCTAGCTCGGCCAGCCGCTGCGATTTCGCCTTGAGGTCCGCTCTGGCTTTGGGGTCCAGGTCGTGGCCGGCCCTCCTCAGATCACGCAGCGTGAACTCCAGGAACCTGGCG
>JBFHXF010000057.1:0-11948 GCA_041599115.1 Acidimicrobiia bacterium | reverse complement strand
TAACCCCCGACCCATTTCTAGGTGTTCGCCCCTGATGACGGAGCGACCCCGACTCCATAGCTTCACAAGGGTGGCAGTACCCAAGACACGAGGAGGTCGTTAGATGTCACTGTTCATGGATGTCCACAATATCGAGGGTGGGGTGTCCGCCACCGATGTTGCCGGGGCTCACAAGGCCGACTTGGAGACCCAGGCCAGGTACGGGGTGAACTATCTCCGCTACTGGGTCGACGAGGGAGCAGGAAAGATCTTCTGTCTTGTCGAAGCCGACAACGCCGAGGATGCCAACACCGTCCACCGGGAGGCCCATGGGCTGGTGGCCGACGAGATCTACCCGGTCGGCGAATACAGCTGATCGACCACCGGGGGCGGAACAGCCCTCGAGGAGGAGAAACAATGAGAACACGAAGACTGATCATGCTGCTGGCCGTGGTGGCCATGATGATGGGAGCCATGGCTCCGGCCTGGGCTGGTGGCGTGTCGTCGGCGAAACTGGAGGCGGCCGGATGGAGCTGTGCTCCAATCAATGGAAAAACCCACTGTTTTTCACCTGCTTTCAGTCAGGGCAAGGCGGGAAACGTGATGGTGTTCAGTCTCGGAGACGACACTTTCTTGGGCACCGAACTGTTGAGGTTCACTAGCAAAGACCTCTCAGAGCTTCCCTGTAACAAAGACGGCGGATACTGGCACAAGGTCGATGACGGTTTGTGGGCTTGTCACCACTGGAAGGGCGCACCCGCCTAGCTCCAACTAGCCGAAAACCGACCGTGAAGGGGGTCCTCCCAGACTTGGGAGGACCCCCTCACCTTGCAATCCAGCCGGACCGCAACCAAAGACACCGACATTGCAGCCTCTGGCAGCACCAACCCCCGGCTATCCACCAACCTGTCGTTGGGCCACCCAAGGCTGAAGACGGGCGTCAGGGGTGAAGGCCCTAACAGCAATCACCGACACCACCACCACCACCGCAATCGCCACCGAACCCAACACCAGGTACATGATCACGATCTGCACGAGCACCGCGCTGAAGGCATCGGCACCCGCCAGCAGCATCCCGGTCATCGCCCCGGGGAGGGCGATCAACCCGACGACCTTGGTGCGCTCGATCTGAGGTATCAGGGCACGTCGCACCGCCTCAGGTGTGAGAAAACGACTGACAGAGTCCGGGTCCATCCCGAGGGAAAGCAGACCTTCGATCCTCTCCGGGTGCTCGGAAAAGGCCATGGCAATGGTGTCAGCGGCGAGCACCGCCGAGGGCATGGTGTTCCCCAGGGTGATGCCGGCGATAACCACCAGAAACACCGGTTGAAGTTCGAAAACACCAAAACCAAAGAGGATGCCGAGGGAAACTGCCAGCGCCCCACCCAGCGACAGAAACGCCCCAACTCGAACCCGTGGTATCCCGCGGACGCGTCGTTGCACCGTTTCCACCGACACGATGATCATGGCAACAACCCAGAGCGCCGCCCAGAGCATCGCTGTGGTCGATTCGAAGATCAACCGAAACACCACGCCGACCGCAAGCAGCTGTGCCGCGGCCCGGACCGCCGCCAAGACGATGGATCGCTCCGTGCGGAGTCCCTTCCACACCGATAACCCCAGCGCCACGACCACCAATGCCGAAGACGCCACTACCTCTACCCATCCGATGGTCATGAGAAGCACTCCTGTGTCGGCCCACAGATTGGCACAGGGTCGACGAGCCACCGGTGTTCGAGCGATGAGCGGGGACGGCTCCCAGCAAGGGCGAGCCGACAGCTAGGCCTTCGGAGTGAGGGCACCGCATGCCCTCGAGATCACTTCTGCGACTGGCCAAACAAGTCGTCCAAAAGCCCCGCGCCGTCGAACAGGGGGCGAACCACGCCTGCCGAATCGCGGCAGACTGAACACAGAGGCTCTGGCTCCGTGAGCAGAGCCGTGGCCGTTCCACAAACGCGGCAAGGCGCCATGGTGCCCTCCGCTACCAGCCATCGCACTTGTGAAAACAGCGACCCGGGCGGCAGATCCGAGCCGTAGCTGACGGCCCCGTCAGGGCATGCCACGAGACAAATCCCACAATCGAGGCACGTCGACGGTCGGAACGAGAGTGTGAATGAGTCGTCGGTTGAGTGGAAAATGAGTGCGTCGGTTGGACAAAACGTCGCGCAGAGACCGCAGGCCGAGCACGCCTCGACGTCGACGAGGACATCGGCGAAGGGAAGACCCGTCACATCGACCGGACGCCTCGCTTTGAACCTCGCCAGGGTGTGCCACAAGGCCCTGCGTCGCCGGGGTATCCGGTGAACGAGCTTCGCCCCTGCATCGCCGTCGATCATCATGTCGACATCGCCGGCATCGGCAACACTTCGCTTGACTGCTGAGAAGAGAGCCCGCCGGCTCAACCGCTTACTGTCGATTACTTCAGGAGGGCGGGATGTGTGATCGGTTGTGGAGGAACCAAGGCAGATCCTCACGCCGGTTTCCGTACTGGCAAGAAACGCGTTCGCCGCGCCGGCCGTCCGATGGATGGGTTGTACGGCTGCGCCGATCGCACACGATGAGCAGTGTGTGTCGTCAAGCCAAACGTCGTCGCCCGCCAGCGTCAGCGTGAGTTGATCCGAGATGCTCAGGGCGGCAAGACACCGCGAGCTTCGCCCCAACACCTCTATGGGAAGCGTGGTGTCAGACGGCGCCTGGACACAAGCCACACCGAGAACCCCGGAAGGTCGATCCGCGAGCGCCCGCAAAAGGGCAGCTTCGGGGGTCCTCCCCGAAGACTCCAATGCGCCGGTCGGACAAGACTGGACACATGCGCCGCAAGCAACGCACGACCATTGCTCGATCTGAGGTCGGCCGACCGGCAGTCGGATCGCGGAGGTCGGGCAGGTTGCCAGACAGCGGATGCACCCCACTCCGCGATGCCGGCTGTTCAGGCAAAGCGATATCTCCACGCTGGGCGGTGAGCCGGTGACTGGATACACCTTCATGCGACTCCGACGGTTGGCGTCTCCGGAGGAACGGAGCCGATGCTAACCGCCGGGAGAGACACTACCTTTTGACGTCAGACCTTCTCGAGCCTCACCTTCGTGTCGTAGAAGCTGGCACTCCCGCCGATGGGGTCGGTCAAGCAGACGTCCCCCACGGCGGGGTCGATCCTCATTGCTGGGTTGGGGACCGTCGCTTTGGCCCGGGCGGGATCGCCTTTGATGGTTTGACCGTCAATCACGATGTCGTTGGAACCGTAGGCCCAGTGACCCCGCCACGAGAGGGCCACGGTGCCCGGCGTCATTCCCTGGACGATGCTTACCTCGGCATCGAGGGAGTAGTCCCGGCCGTCGCCCAGGTCGAACTTTCCATTCGGCAAACTGGCCGAAAGAACTCTTGCCCGATCTCCCGACTTGATATTGCGAGCAGCAGCATCCTTGGCGTTCATCAGAAGGAAGTTGTGTGACGAGAGAGCTTTCTGCAGCCAGTCGGAACTGGCGCCCCGGCTCTGGCCCTCAAATATCTCCTTGAAGGTGATCAGAGTCAGGTCGTAACCCGCGTCGGTGACTTCGTTACCCGCAGCGTCCTTGACAGGTTGCCAACCCGGAAGACCGTCGTAGCGTTTCCCGGTCATGCTGTCCGTCGCCTTTGCGACCGCCTCCACGTAGAGGTTCCACTGACCTTTCCAGGTGTGGGCTATCCACTCATCATCCGCGTACGCCTTGGCGCTCGCCTCGTAACGCCCACCCCTGTTGAGGAGATAGACGACGCTCGGCCACAGAGCACCCGGCACTGCTCGCTTCCAGATGTCCTCGTCGAAGACGCTACTGGGAAGATGACGCCGCGCCGCGCGAAAGATCCGCATTTCTTCGGCGTCCGCCCCGGGAAGGGTCTGTGACCCGTCGTCTTTGTCTCCAAAGGCGATATTCGAGGCCATGGCCAGGAAATAATGCTCCGGACGGTCGAAGGGGTAACCATCACCAAGGCCGTCAGCGCCGAACCCCGCCAAACCCAGTTTCTTACCGACGGCGATGAGGTATGCCTCGAAGGACAGAGGCATCTGTTCGCCGTCGACGCTGACAATGTCCGTCAGCGGCGCTATGACCGGCTGCCGAACCTTGCTCACGGTTGTGAGAATCGCCGGTGTGGTATGAGGTGTTCCCCAACGTTCCATATAGGTCAGATCGGGGAGGACATAGTCGGCGTACATGCTGGTCTCGCCGACCACGATGTCGCAGGAGATCACCAACGGAATCTTGGAAGAATCCCTGAGCATCTCGATCTGGGCATGACCGGCCGGTGAGGCTAGGAGCGGCGTCCCTTTCTGGATGAACACGGCCTTGGCCGGGTAGGGATATCCCGCAGCCGCACTCGGAATGACATGCTGGTACAGGTCGTTCGTAAACGGATACCAGGGGCGCTTTGCTGGGAACCCATCGAAGAGCGTTGACTTTTCGTAGGTGGCTTGTTGCCTGCTGATGGGTATTCCCCATTTGGCCATCCCTCCGGGCGCCGAAGCGATAACGCTCTTCGGAAACGGGGCCCCTCCCTTCGAGCCGTCTTCGTGCCAGTGCCCGCCCCCTCCGGTGAGCCCGCCGCGGTGGTTCACGTTTCCGATCAGCACGTTGAGAGTGATGATCGCCTGGGCGTTGTAGTAGCCGTTGGTGTGTTGAACGGGACCGCGATACAACTCGGTAGCGGCGCGTTTCCCGTGGCTGGTGAACTCGTCGGCGAGATCGACGATATCCCGTTCGCGTATCCCACAGATGGCGGCATATTCCGCAAGTGTCTTCTCGCCAGCCCTGTCGGCCAATAGTTGAAACGCCGGCTTGACCCTGATTCCGTTGACGACGAACTGACCGGTCAACGCGCCCGATGCAGCATCCAGGCTGACTGCCGGGCCACTCTCGCCCATTACAACACGGACACCGGAAACGGGCTTCCCTTCGTCATCGAGGGGCGTTTCCAGTCCGGCGTCTTCAGGCGTCAGAAACACCATTGTGTCCAGCCGGACCAGGTGGGTCGCGTCGGTAAAGGTGATCTCTCCGTAGGCTTCCGCAGCCGCTGCGCTCGGACTTTGCAGGTATGTCTCGTCGTAGCGCTCGTTTTCGATGATCCAGCGGATCATCCCCAAGGCGAGAGCGGCATCCGATCCCGGCTCCAACGCCACCCACTTCCATGCCTTGGCCGCGGTCTTGCTGAGCCTCGGGTCCACTACTGCGAATTTGAAGTTGTTCCGAATCAGCGAATCGGTGACTTGTTCGGCCATCACCGTCGGACCGAAATTGGCCTCAAAAGCCCCGGTTCCGAAAAAGATGACGAACTCGCTCGACAATAGATCGGGCTTGAAGTGGTCCTTTCCGTTTGTCATCTGGGCATAAGCGATGTGATGGCTCTGCTCGCAGATAGTCGTATGCAAGAAGAAGTTGACCGAACCCATGCCGTCACCGGTGAAGCGTTTGGCCAGCTCCTTGCGTCCATGCTCGACACGCCCGCCCAGGAAGATGAACTGGTTGTTCACCGGCCCCAAATCGGGGTGGTCGGCATCGATGAGCATGTCGAGATGGGCGGCGTGCTTCTGCTTGAACTCATCCAACGGCATATCACCGGCAGCCACGGCCTTGCTGTCATCGGCTAGCTCTTTGGCGAGGTCGGGGTCGCGCAGTTTGTAGATGTCTTTGAGGCCATCGACGTGGCCCTCACCGAACAAATCCCCGCCATTGACTGTTTCGTTGATGAATTGGTCCCACTCAATGGCATTCCATCGGCCATCGCCGCGTTTGCCGGCGCGCTTCAACACCTTGCGCACCCGATACGGGTCGTAGGCGATCTGTACCGAAGCCTGGCCCTTGGGGCACAGCTTGCCGTCGTCCTTGGCCGCCTGGGCCAGTGAAGTGTTCTCGGGCAATTCCGGGAACAGGTTCATCGGGCTGTAGGGATTTCCGTCGAGTTTGACGACTACTCCGTCCTGTATCTTTGCTTTCATCGTGCAGGCTGTGTGACAGCTGAGGCAGACGCTGTACAAGGTGTTCTCGACCTTGTTGAGCGGATACTCGCCCTTCGCAAACGCGACTGCCGGCTCAACGATGTTGCCCGTCATGCGGACCAGTGCCGGTAGGGAACCAGCCATGGCGACCGAACCGCCCACCAGGGCGCTGGTCTTGATGAAGTCCCGGCGCGTGACCGGGAAGAGCGTCTCGAAGAACTCGCTTTTGCTCACTTCAGACGAATCGATGTCTCCGGTGGCCATTCAGACCACCTCCTTTCGCCGCACGATTGGCAAGAGCTGGTAACCGGTGAGAAAAAGCAGGCCAGCCAGAGACAGGACCCAGACAAAGACCAGCCATTCGCCCAGGCTTGGCGCATATTGAAAGGTCAGCCCGGGACCGGTGAAGGCATTTCGCAGCCCTTCGAGCTCCTCCACGGCCAGCCCTGGAAGGACGATGTTGAGCCTTACAGTCAGGAAGGTTGCGGCGATAAGAGCTCCGGCCCAGCCAATTGCCGCCGTGGACTTGTTGCGAAAGATCAGCAACCCAAGAGGCACAATCACCCCTATGGCGACATGGATGATCCAGAACGCCCACCAATACGGGCCGAACATGACCAGTCTGATGCTTTCAGTGACGGCGGGCACTGCCGAGATGAGACCAGTCGAGTAGGCGGCCCACTCCAGCAGCAGGTCGAGGGCCAACAAGCCGAGCACGATTCGGCCGAGGAATCGGACGGTATCACGGTGCGCCGCTCCCCCTCGTCCGGGGCCCCAAATGGCCGTCATGAACGTGAGAAGAGCACCACCAGACACCAGCGCGCCCACGAGGAAAACGATCGGCGTCAGTCCGCCGGCCCAGAACGGCCGGGCTCCAACAACGCCAAACAGCGCTCCCACGCCCCCGTGGAAAGCGATGGCAACCGGCACTCCAATCATGCCAAGCACTCTGAGGACCCTCTGGTCCTTTCCGACGCTTGCAGGAGACCGATCTCTACGGCCGAATGTCAGGAATCGGCACACTCTTCCGCGGATTCCTGGCTCATCCGCGCATGCCGCCAGATCGGCTCTCATGGCGAACCAGAGCTCGCCGAGAAGCACAACGAAGTAGGCGCTGTAGAACCAGGCCATCCAACCCATCATCGAGCTGAATTGCGTATGCGTGACCAGTCGATATGCCCTCAGTGGGTGTCCAAGGTCGACCCACACCAGGAGCAAGGCCCCGAAAAGCGTTATCAAAGCGATGAACAAAGCAAGCTTGCCGATCGGTTCAAGACGCTTGACCCGGAACACATAGACCAGAGTCGACAGCAGGAAGGCACCAGCGGAAAGTCCGATCAGATAGATGTATCCGCCCACCCAAAGGCCCCACGGCACATAGCTGCCGTAATCCGCCATCTGATGTCCCAACGTCAGACGCTGGCCGAGCCCGATCAGGCCGACCAAGAAGCCGATACCGGCCAATGTCCATGCGATGGATCTTGAGATTCGTGTCACGATGAAACCTCCTTTCACACCAGGTAGTAGACGGACGGCTTCGTGCCCATCTCTTCTTTGAGTCGCATCACGTTGGGTTGCGCGACCATCTCGGCCACGAGGGAATCCGGATCGTTGAGGTCACCAAAGAAGTTCGCAGTGCCGATGCATGTCGTAACACAGGCCGGTAGGAGACCGTTCTCCAGACGGTGTAGGCAAAAGGTGCACTTGCGGGCGTTTCCCTCAGGGGAACCTCCGTCGCGGGGCCACTCTCTCCCGTATTCGAAGTTCGGAAGCAGTTCGTAATCCATCTGCTGAGGAGAATCTTCGGTGTAGGTGTGGCCAGTGTCGAAAGTCCTTGCCGAGTAGGGGCAAGCGGTCAGGCAGTACCTGCATCCAATGCATTGGTCGTAGTCGATTTCGACGATGCCGTCCGCTCTCTTCCATGTCGCACCTACAGGACAGACAGGAACGCACGGTGGTTCCTCGCACTGCATGCACGGACGCGGCATGAATCTTCGAGTCACGTTCGGGAATGTGCCGATCTCCGTTTCCAGCACCGGGCGGTAGACGATGCCGGGAGGGAGTTTGTTCTCAGCAACGCAACTGATGGTGCAGGCGTGGCAGCCGACACACTTGCGCAGGTCGATAACCATCGCCCAATGGCGTTGATCCACCGGTTTCTCGAGAGCCCTCTCGATGTCGTTCCGCATCCGGACGAGAGCACTCTCCTGTTGGAGCAGCGCAGGCATGCAACATCCTCCTTCTGGGCGGCCTGACCCCACTCCATCGTGTCGGGTGAGCCTTGGATAGCAGGAGAATCCCTCTTCTGTGTCGGGGACGCCCCTCTTCCAGGGAACCCTTAGGTAGGGGACTTCCCTGACATGTCCCAGCGCTATTGGAGAATGTCGAGTTCCAGGGCGAAGCGCACCACTGATGCTCTGCTGTGCAGATCCAGCTTGTTCATCATGCGAGCCTTGTAGGTCTCGACGGTCTTCACGCCCAAGAACAGCAGGTCGGCGATCTCGGTGTTGGAATGACCAAGGGCGGTGAGTTTGAACACCTCGGCTTCCCGCTCGCTGAGCGACTCGTACCTCTCATGCTGGGCAGAGCGAGGTTCCTGTGGTGGCGGATTGCTCAAAGTGTCCTCGAGGAGCAGTTTGATGTGACGCGGACTGACATACACCCCTCCGTCGTAAACGGCCCGGATGGCTGCGAGGAGTTCTTCGGGGGCCGATTGCTTCAGCACAAAACCGGCGCCGCCCAACTCGAGGATGCTGTGCAGATAACCCGGGTCATCGTGCATGGTCAGTGCCAGTACCTTGCATTCCGGAGCTCGCTCGCGAATCAAAGGAAGGGCCTCCAGACCGCTGCAAGTGGGCATGTTGATATCCATGAGAAGGACGTCCGGGTGCAGGTCGGCCGCGAGTTCGACACACATCGCGCCGTCTCCTGCCTCGCCGACGACCTCCAGATCCGGTTCGGCAGTGAGAAGAGACTTCAAGCCGGCGCGAAGCACGGCGTGGTCATCGGCGACAACGATGCGGATCCGGCTCAAGTCGGGACCTCGATGAAGACCGTCGTACCCAGGCCAGTGCTCTCGAACTGGACGTGCCCACCTACCAGGTCGGCGCGCTCAGCTATCCCGTGAATGCCTACGCTCTCCCCTTCCCGCCGGACCGCCTCGACATCGAAGCCGGTGCCATCGTCTTCAATGATGGCCTGGGTCCATCCGTCTCGTTGCGAGAGAACCAGGCTGATCGTCCTGCCGCTGCTGTGGCGTGCCGCGTTCGTCATCGCCTCCTGGACCATACGATACAGGGCGGTTTCTGCCGCCGGCTGTAGACGTCTGCTGATCTCCAGATGACTGTCGACGTCAAATCCGGGGTAGAGGGTGGTGAATTCCGCCACGTAATGGCCTAGCGCCTCGGAAAGCCCCAGGTCATCGAGGACGCTGGGCCGCAGGCCCCGACTCAGCTGCCGAACGGTTCGCAAAGTCTCTTCGGTAGCGTTCCGCAGCTCCACGACCTTGGCGTCGATCTCAGCCTCATCGTCCATCTGGGCAAGGGCGAAGATCCCGAGTGTCAGAGAGTTCAGGGCCTGGCCGACCCCATCGTGGAGTTCCCGAGCAATGCGCTTGCGCTCTTCTTCCTGAGCGCTTATGAGCTGCCCGAGAAGACGAGTCCGCGACGCCTCCTTCTCGGTGATGGTGGCCTGGCTATCTTCGAGCTCTGCCACCATGGCGTTGAAGGCGTCGGCAAGAACTCCGATCTCATCCGCCGCCCAGTGTCTGGCACGTGCCGACAGGTCTCCTGACCCGACCCTCTTGGTTGTGGAGACCAGATCGAGAATTGGACGTGTGAGAATCCAGGTCAGGAAGATCGCCGCCGCAATCCCGAATAGCGAGACCACAAGGGTTGTGAGGAGCATCTGGCCGGTGATGGCGTCGATGAGTGCCTGCAACCTCGTCTCTGACATCCCCACGCGCGCCATACCCGCCCTGCCTTCGAGAATCGGCTCGGCAAAATCGTGGATCCTCCCCAGAGAGCTGTCATATACAGACGCCCCCTCATCGTTGCGCTCGAGATCGAGAAGTTGTGCAGGAAACCCATCCGCCCCGAACGAGTGCGCCTTTACCCTTCCCTGAGGATCGAGGACGAACGCATAGAGAACATCGGGATGGTTGGCCACAGTCTGAGTCAGGAGCTGGTGGACCGAGAAAGAGTCGTTGAGCAGGATGGGATCAACGCTTCTTGCCGCCAGGTCGCTGATCACCGCAGTCCCCCGGGTGTCCAGTTCGTCTAGCAGGACCCGGCCCATCACCACTCTGACCTCCCAGGTCACGCCCAGGCCCAGCAGAGTGGTGAGGCCCAGGACGATGCCGAGAATCTTGGTCCTGACACTTACTCCGCCTAGAAGCTGCTTGCCCCGCTCGACATATTGATCGAAGTTCTGGCCAGGATTGCTCTTGGTCATCCGGAGCGGTTCACACTGTCGATGACAACACGTACCCCGTCGTATGCGCTGTCATCGATGGAAACGAAGCCGTCGATACCCAAGGCTGCGAGGACTGGTGCCCCGACCGGATCAGTCGATATCCCAAGGAGATAACCCTGGATCTGGGCAGCCTGGCGCGGTGTGACGCCGGGAGCGACCACCACGGGAGGTATTGCGAATGCGGGGGATCGTTGAATCACCTTGATTTTGGACTCAAGGGTGGGATCACGATCGAGTGCGTAGTCGAGCACGAGGCTGTCGACTGAGGCGGCGCCGGCGACGCCGTCTGCAACGGCTTCAATCGCGCGATCGTGACTGTAGGTGAAGATAGTCCCGCCAAAGAACGAATCCGGTGTCTCCCCGAGCTGCATCACGAGATAGGTCGGGTAGATGCGGCCGGTGGTGCTGATCGGATCGGTGAATGCGAAGGTGACGCCGCCGAGATCCTCCATGCTGGTGGCGGTGCTGTCGGCCGGCACAATGATCTCGGCGTAATAGACGGTCTGGTTGCCGATCTGGGGGGCCGCGAGGAGCCGGAGTCCGAAAAGATCGTGACCCAAGACATAAGCACTGGTGCAGACAAAGCCGACATCGACGTCCCCGGCCTGGAGAAGATCGTTGATCTCCTGGTAGGTGCGCCGTTGAACGATGGTGACAGGGCGGTTCATTTTCGAGCTGAGATAGCTCGCAAGACCGCTGTAGCTCTCTACATTGCCTTCTGGAGACAGGATGGCGGCAACCGCAATCCGCAATGATTTGACCGGCCCGTTGTCGGCGTGTGAAACCTGTTCTCGCTGCGTGAAGTCGACGAAAGGGAGCGCATTCGCCGATGTTGTGGCACAGGCCGAAACCAGAAGGCTAAATGTCACGAACAGACCGATCCGAATGCTCATTGTTTCTCACCCGGAGAGCTCTTGAGACGGTCCGGCCCCAGGATTAGACGAGCGAAGGTCGACTCGGCGAACTTGCCGCCTGACAACCGGCCTCCTAACCCGAGCGCCGTAGCTTCTCGCAAGTCTCACCCCTAATCACCGGCTAATAAGGACAATGCCTCGCTACTACCAAGGGTCGACTCGCCGGTGACTCGCCGCTAGAGCCGAAAGCCCTGTTTCGACGGCGCATTGCGGCACTTATCGAGCGGTGGTTCAGATACTCATTACAAAAGAAGCCCACGCACCTGCAGGGGTTTCGTCAGCGCGCCCGGGGCGACTCGAACACCCAACCTCCTGATCCGTAGTCAGACGCTCTATCCAATTGAGCTACGGGCGCGGAATCGTCAAGTATCGCAGCCCCTTCGAGCAACTACCAGTCGATCTCAGCCAGAGCTAAGGGAAGAATCGCCGGTCTCATGGATTCGGTCAGGATGTCTCAGCAGTCCGTTCCGCCTTTCCATGTCCACCGTTCTCAGCCTTCGGTGACCCGATAGACCTCGTCTCCGGTTCGCGCCCGGTCGGTGGTCTTTATGCCCACGCTGTCGCCTTTGCCGGCGCTCAGGACTGCCTCATGTTCCAGCTGCATCGACACG
>JBFHXF010000056.1:0-12618 GCA_041599115.1 Acidimicrobiia bacterium | reverse complement strand
TCTCGGTGCAACACTGCTTTGGGCCCTCGCTGTCGGCGCGGTGAAGGGTTTCGCCATCTCCCTCGGGATAGCGACGGTTCTGGACATTTTCGTCGCCCGGACCTTCACGCGAAGGGCCGTGGCGGTGTTGGCCGAGACCAAACTCGGCTCTAGAGGGTGGTTTTCGATCGAGGGGGCAGCGCGATGAGCACCTGGCGAAAGCTCAATCGTGGGGAAACCCAGATCGACTTCGTCGGCCACCGGAGACGGTGGTTCATCATCTCGGCGGTCTTTCTGGTGATTTCCCTCGGCAGTCTCGGTTTCAGACAGCTCAACCTGGGTATCGACTTCGTCGGCGGGTTGAGCATGCAGGCGCCGAACCCGGCGGGTGCCGACGTCGGCGCTATCAGAGAAGCCCTCTCGCGGATTGGGGTCAGCGAGGCCACGGTCCAGTTGCTCAACGATGGCGCCGCAGTTCGTGTCGAAACGAGAGAGCTCGATCCTCAGATCGAGAGCTCGGCTGTCGATGCTCTCACCGCGGTCATCGGTGTCGATCGAACCGAGGTTTCGATCGAAGCAGTCGGGCCCTCCTTCGGTTCGCTGGTCGCCAAGAGAGCCTTGGTCGCACTGGGCGTTTTCATCGGGGTCGTGATCATCTTCATAAGCTGGCGCCTCGAGCTCAAGATGGCCCTGGCAGGCATCGCTGCATTGCTTCACGACCTGCTCATCACCGTCGGGATCTACTCGATCACGGGATTCGCGGTGACTCCTTCGACGGTGGTGGCGATCCTGACGATTCTCGGCTATTCCCTCTACGACACGGTCGTCGTGTTCGACAAAGTGGAGGAGTTGGTCTTGCTGGAAGACCAGATGGCCTACACCAGCATCGTCAACCTCTCGATGAACCAGGTCCTGGCCAGGTCGCTGAACACATCGCTCACCTCCCTGCTCCCTGTGGGCAGCATCCTCTTCGTGGGCTCGTTCATCCTCGGCGCCTCGACGCTGCGCGAGTTCGCCTTGGCCTTGTTCGTCGGGATCGCCGCTGGGACGTACTCCTCCATCTTCGTTGCCGCCCCGCTCCTCGCCACCTGGAAGGAGCGAGAGGAGTTCTGGCAGGATCGGACGAAGTGGGTGGAACGGCGCGCCGGCTCCGGCAGGCGATAAACCGGCCGTAGACTCTTTACGTGAAGAACATCATGTCGCTCATCCGGGACATCCCGGATTTCCCCGAGCCGGGGGTCATATTCAAGGACATCACCCCGGTCCTCGCCGATCCGGCAGCCTTTTCGACCCTGATCGAGGCTCTGGCCGAGCCATTCATGGATCGAGGCATCAGCAAGGTCGCCGGCATCGAGGCGCGGGGATTCACCCTGGCAACCCCGGTCGCGGGTCGTCTGGGGGCGGGATTCATTCCGGTGCGCAAGCCCGGGAAGCTCCCGTATTCCACGGTTCGTGAGGATTACACCCTCGAGTACGGGAGCGATTCGCTCGAGATCCACACCGACGCGGCCTCGCCGGGCGAGAGGGTGCTGATCGTTGACGACGTGATCGCCACAGGAGGGACTGCCGCCGCCGCCATTCGCTTGCTGAGAGCCGTAGGGGCCGAGGTCGTCGGCTTTTCCGTCTTCATCGAACTCGCTTTTCTAAACGGAGCATCCAAACTCGACGGGGTGCCGATCAATGCCCTGGTCAGATACGACTGATCAAACCGAGCCGGCCACCGTCGACAAGGTGCTCACGGCGTTCAGGGAGCACCACCCCGATGGGAACCAGGATCTGCTGCGCCGCGCCTATGAAGTGGCCGAAGCGGCCCATGAGGGCCAGTTCCGCAAGACCGGAGACCCCTACATGTCCCATCCGGCCATGGTCGCCTTGATGCTGGCCAGGTACGGGCTCGACGGCCCCACCATCGCCGCAGGACTGCTCCACGACACCGTCGAGGACACCTCGGTCACGATGCAGGATCTGACCATGGAGTTCGGCCCGGAGATCGCCGGGATGATCGACGGTGTCACCAAGCTCGACAGAGTTCGGTTCTCCAATCGGGAGCAGGCCCAGGCAGCGACCATTCGCAAGATGGTTGTCGCCATGGCGCAGGACGTTCGCGTCCTGTTGATCAAGCTGTTCGACCGGCTCCACAATCTGCGGACGGTCCAGGCGCTGCGTGATGAAAAGCAAATACGGGTGGCGCGTGAGACACTGGATGTCTACGCCCCCCTCGCCCACAGGCTTGGGGTTCAGGAGATCAAGCACGAATTCGAAGACCGTTGCTTTGCCATTCTCTATCCGGGCCCGAACGCCGAGATTCAGGCGAAACTGGCAGAGAGAGCACCCGAAAGGGCGGCATTCATCGAGAAGATGGTGGGTGAGATAAAGGGGATCCTCTCAGACTCGGGCATCGAGGCGGATGTGACCGGCCGGCCAAAGCACCCTTATTCGATCTACCGCAAGATGCTCGAGCAGAACCGCCCGTTCGAGGACATACACGATCTCATCGGTATCCGGGTGATGGCACCCAACCTGAGGGACTGTTACGCGGCGCTCGGCCTGATTCACAGTCATTGGGTCCCGGTGGCAGGACGATTCAAGGACTACATCGCCATGCCCAAGATCAACCTCTACCAGTCCCTGCACACCACGGTGATCGGCCCTGATGGCAAGCCGATCGAAGTGCAGATCCGCACACCGGAGATGCATTGGCGTGCCGAAGCCGGCATCGCGGCGCACTGGAGGTACAAGGAGGGTGAGTTCGGCCCCTTCCCGGACATGGAGCTCAGCCACTCGGGCGCCGACGAGGACCCCGAGGAGTTCCTCGCCAACCTCAAACTGGACCTGTACCGGGACGAAGTGTTCGTCCTCACGCCCGGCGGCGATGTCAAATCGCTGCCCTCGGGCGCAACCCCCGTCGATTTCGCGTACTCGGTTCACACCGAGGTGGGTCATCGGTGTGTGGGGGCACGGGTGAATGGTCGGCTGGTCCCGCTTTCGACCCGTCTCACGTCGGGGGACATTGTCGAGATTCTGACTTCCAAGGCGGCCGACGCCGGACCGAGCAGGGACTGGCTCAATTTTGTGCGGACCGGCAGGACCAAGTCCAAGATCAAACAATGGTTCACCAAAGAGCGGCGAGACCAAGCTCTGGTCGAGGGGAAAGAGGCACTTGTCGCGCTCTTCAAGAAGGAGGCGCCGGAGTTCTCTGGGAGCGATCGAGACTCCCATCTGCTGAGGATCGCCACCGATCTCGGTCAGAACAGCATCGAGTCGCTCCAGGTCGCAGTGGGGGAAGGCAATGTGTCGATCGACTCGGTCTCGACCCGGCTGCAAAGGATGCTCGCCCCCCAGACGGGCGACGAGCTGTTCGTGCCCCGTCGGCGGAGACCCTCCGATCACGCCCATGTTGTGGTCGAGGGTCAGGACGACATGCTGGTCCATCTCGCCAGATGTTGTTCGCCGGTTCCGGGAGACTCCATCGTGGGCTACGTCACCGTGGGCAGGGGGGTATCCGTCCACCGATCCGACTGCACCAACGTCGCTTCCCTGAGCGATCGTCGGGAGCGAAGCGTCGAGGTCTCCTGGCCCGCAGGGGAGACGGGTGCGTTTGTCGTGTGGATTCAGGTGGAAGCACTGGACAGGACGCGGCTCCTGCGCGACGTGACCGCCATGGTCAGCGACACCGGAGGCAATATCACGGCATCATCGACCCACGTGGACCAGGATCG
The DNA here is from genome assembly GCA_041599115.1 of Acidimicrobiia bacterium. Taxonomy (GTDB): domain Bacteria; phylum Actinomycetota; class Acidimicrobiia; order Spongiisociales; family ZC4RG35; genus JACZUI01. Next base: position 8,920 of record JBFHXF010000056.1, on the reverse strand, counting down.
TGTGGCCGTGCTGAAATACGAGGTAGAACTGTCCGACGCTTCGCAGCTGCCCCGATTGCTCTCCGACCTCCGGGGGGTTGACGGCGTGTTCACGGCCTTTCGCCTCGCCAACGATCCGGCGTCCTGAACCGTGCTGGTCGTTCCCATCCCGGCCTGGGTGACAGCCACCAACGCCTATGTGATCGCCCCAGAGCCCGGTGGTCTGGCGGTGGTCGTCGATGCGCCTCCCGACCCCGGTGCCGTGGTGAAGGTCCTCGAACAATACGACCTGTCGGCCGTCGCTGTCTTGCTCACGCACGGACATGTCGATCACTCGGGCGGGTCCGGCGAGCTGTCCACCACCACGGGCGCAGTCGTCTATGTCCATCCCGACGACGATTTCCTCACACTGGATCCGATAGGACAGCTTCGGGCCATCTTCGGGATACCGGTTCCGGGGTCATATGAGATTCCCCGGCATTTCGAACCTCTGGCCGACGGCATGGCACTCGGGTTGGCGGGGCTCGAGTTCGAGGTGCGCCACACCCCGGGGCACACTCCGGGCCATTGCTGTTTCTATCTCGAGTCTGAGGAGACACTTCTGTCAGGGGACCAATTGTTTGCCGGGTCGATCGGCCGGACCGATCTCCCCGGCGGGAGCTTCCCGGAGCTGATGCGCTCGATGCAGGAGAAGGTGCTGGTGCTTCCCGACGGAGTGCGCGTCCTGCCCGGACACGGGCCGGAGACCACGATCGGGCAGGAACGCAGGGAGAACCCTTTCCTGGCCTGAAACAGGGCCGGTTCGTCGACGGGGTACCGCGTTCCCGTTGCAAGCGGTTGGTGACCCGCCGGGTATGCGACAGTGAACCCATTAATCTCGCACCGTTCATGAGCTTCCAACCCCCCAAGGGGACTTTTGATGTGATGTCGCAGAGCCCACAGCCCTGGCGGAGGGCGGAGTTGTGGACCACGGTGTTGTCGGAGTGGGAGGAATGGGCTCACCGATTCGGCTACCCCCTCGTGATGACCCCCATCTTCGAGTCGACCGAGCTCTTCGAGAGAGGCGTCGGCGATGCCACCGAAATGGTGACCAAGCAGATGTACACCTTTGTCGACAAAGGCGGCCGGTCGGTGACGCTGCGACCAGAGGGCACCGCGGGTGTGGTCCGCGCTTTTCTCAACTCGGGCTCCCAGGGCGCATGGAAGGGCGCTTATTCGGGGCCGATGTTCCGCTACGAGCGACCGCAAAAGGGACGGTACCGGCAGTTCTGGCAGGTTGGTGTGGAGTATCTCGATGTCGAGTCCCCCAGTGCCGACGCAGAGGTGATCGAGTTCGGTTATCGCTATCTCTCCGCCGTCGGTGTGCCCGACCTCGAAGTCCGGCTGAACAGCCTGGGAGACGTCAACTGCCGTCCGGGCTATCTCGAAGAACTTCGAACCTTTCTGGCTGAGCGGAACGAGATCCTCTGCGAGGACTCGCGGGGTCTCGTCGACGACAACCCCTTGCGGGTCCTCGACTGCAAGGTGTGCGCACCGAGACTGGAAGATGCCCCGGTGATGTCGGACCACCTCTGCGACGAGTGTGTTGCCCACTTCGACAGTGTCAGACATTCACTCGACACACTGGGGATACCTTATGTCCTCGACGCAAAACTGGTTCGGGGGCTGGATTACTACACACGGACCGCGTTCGAGTACCTCGCCACCGGCCTGGACGCCGCCCAGAACGCGGTCGGAGGCGGTGGCCGCTACGACGGTCTGGCCGAATCGATCGGGGGCAGGTCTGCCCCGGGCGTGGGATTCGCCCTGGGAGTGGACCGAATCCTGCTCACCATCGGGGACTCGGACACATCCGCAATTGACATCTACCTCGTATCAGAGGTGGGTCCCGATGAAGCGTTGCTGGCGGCCTCCACCCTGCGATCGGTGGGGCTGGCAGTCGATTTCGACGTGGAAGGGCGTTCGGTCAAGGCGCAGTTCAAATCGTCCAACCGATCGCATGCCCCGGTGACAATCGTCTTTCGGGGACTGGGTCAGACCGTGGATGTTCGAGCCGGAGATAAGCGTGAAGAGATGAAACTCGACGATGTCCCATCCTGGATGGGAAAGAACATCTGATGAGAACCCACCACGCCACCGACCTCGACAGAACGAACATTGGCCAGTCCGTAACAGTTGCCGGCTGGATCCAGAGACGACGCGATCACGGAGGCATCGCCTTCGTGGATGTTCGGGATGCTTCGGGCATCATCCAAATCGTGGCCGACCCGGACGACCATGAGGAGCTCGCTGAGCTCAGGATGGAGTTCTGCGTGTCGGTGAGCGGCACCGTGCGGGCGAGACCGGCCGGGACCGAGAACCCCGGCCTGGAGACGGGGCAGATCGAGATAAGTGCCGAAACGATCGTGATTCTTTCTCCGGCCGCCACGCTTCCCTTCATGATCGACGATCGGGTCGAGGTGGATGAGAAAGTTCGGCTCCAGCATCGTTATCTCGATCTGCGAAGACCGCGAATGGCGGCCAACTTGAAGGCGCGTTCCCGGGCCACTTCCGCGATCCGGAGGACTCTCGATGAAGCCGGTTTCCTCGAAGTGGAGACTCCGACTCTGGTGAACAGCACTCCCGAGGGTGCCCGCGACATGCTGGTCCCCTCGCGTCTGCGCAAAGGCGAGTTCTATGCGCTGCCCCAGTCACCCCAGTTGTTCAAACAGCTCCTCATGGTGGCCGGCGTCGAGCGCTACTTCCAGATCGCACGTTGCTACCGGGATGAGGATTTTCGCTCCGATCGCCAGTTGGAATTCACCCAACTCGACCTGGAGGGCTCCTTCTGGGGCCGGGACGACGTTCTCGACATCATCGAACGTGTTCTGGTTGCAGTGGTCAAGGAATTGCGGGGAGTGGATCTGGCTGAGAGCTTCCCACGAATCACCTGGCAGGAAGCCATGGATCGATATGGGTCGGACAAGCCGGACACCCGATTCGGAATGGAGATCGAGGACCTGTCCGATCTGTTCGGAGACTCGGAGTTTGCCGTGTTCAACAAGGCGCTGGCCTCCGATGGAACGATCCGCGGGATCAATGTCGGGGTTCGAGAATGGTCCAGGGCCAGAGCGGACGCGGTGACGGAGCGAGCCAAGGAATTGGGCGCGAAGGGTCTGGTCTGGCTGGTGGTCGAAGATGACGGAACTCTGCGATCACCCGTTGCCAAGTTCCTGGGGGAGTCCGAGCTCCAGGGCATCTCGGATCGGCTCTCTGCCGGGCCGGGGGATGTCCTTCTCCTCGCCGCCGACACGTGGAAGACGGTAGTGACGGTCCTGGGAGCGCTCAGGGTCGAACTCGGTAGACCAGCGCAACACGAAGAACTGGCATTCGTTTGGGTTGTGGACTTTCCGATGTTTGAGGAGGAAGAAGACGGCTCGCTCACCTTCTCCCATCACCCTTTCACATCGCCGCACTCGGTAGAGGACATGCGAGAACGGCCCCGCCAGGCCCTTTCCAATGCCTATGACGCGGTTCTGAACGGGATCGAACTTGGTTCCGGATCTATCCGAATCCATGATCCGGAGACCCAGCGTCAGGTGTTCGACATCCTCGGTATTGATCCAGTCACGGCGGAAAAGCGGTTTGGCTGGTTTCTCGAAGCACTCCGTTATGGCACGCCTCCGCATGGTGGCTTCGCCTTCGGGATCGATCGCCTCGTCATGGCGCTGCAGAACGAGAGCTCGATACGCGAGGTGATCCCGTTCCCGAAAACCCAGACGGGCCTGGACCCGATGACTGCGGCGCCAACCTGGGTCGATGATGGCCAACTGGCCGAACTGGGCATCGAACTCTCCAGTGACGCCCGGGAGCGGCAAGCCGAGAGCGACCTCTGAGTCTTAGTAGCGTCTGAGCCATGAGCGACCTGTTTTCCAGCAGGGGAGCCGATGCTGCGGCGCGCGCCGCACCACTTGCCACCCGCATCCGGCCCCGCACGCTCGACGAGGTGGTCGGTCAAGCCGCACTCCTGCGCGCAGACGCGGCCTTTCGACGAATAGTGGAATCCGGACGACCGGTGTCGATGCTGCTCTGGGGTCCGCCGGGCACGGGCAAGACAACTCTGGCGAGACTTGTGGCGAGCTATGCCGAAGCTGAGTTCGAGACGCTCTCAGCAACTTCGGCCGGCGTCAAAGACATCAGAGAGGTTCTGACCTCGGCCAAGCACCGGCTCGAGGTCGATGAGACCCGGACCGTGCTCTTCCTCGACGAGATCCATCGCTTTGCCAAGAATCAGCAGGACGCGTTGCTTCCCGGTGTCGAGGACGGGACCCTGGTGCTGATCGGCGCCACGACGGAGAACCCCTTTTTCGAAATCAACAGCCCCCTGATGAGCCGGATGACCCTGTTCCGTCTGGAATCGCTGCAGCCGGAGGACATCGAAGTGCTGATCGGCGTGGCGCTGGGAGACAACGAGCGTGGTCTGGGGGGGATGGGCTTGACGCTCTCGGACTCCGCGCTTGGAGAGTTGTCGATGCGGACCGGAGGTGACGCTCGCCAGGCCCTCAATGCCCTCGAGGTGGCGGCAATGCTCGCTCAGGCGGATGGCAGGAGTGTCATCCGCCCGGCCGACGTCGGTGAGGCCCTGCAGCGGCGGATTGTGCGATATGACCGGGCAGGGGACAGCCACTACGACGTTGTTTCTGCCTTCATCAAGAGCGTCAGAGGATCGGACCCAGACGCCGCCCTGTACTGGCTGTTTTTCATGCTTGAAGGCGGGGAGGACCCCGAGTTCATTGCGAGACGGTTGTTGATACTTGCCTCGGAGGACGTGGGGCTGGCGGATTCGCAGGGGATACAGGTGGCGGTGGCCGCAGCGGAGGCCCTGGCCTACGTGGGACTGCCCGAGGCCTCCTACCACCTGGCCCACGCCACCCTCTATCTCGCCGCGGCGCCCAAATCGAACTCGGTCGCCCTGGCCATCACCCGGGCGAGGACATTGGTCCGGGAGGGCCCCTCAGGTTCGGTCCCACCGCATCTCAGGTCGACCGGATACGCCGGGGCGGTCGAACTGGGGCATGGCGAGGGCTACAAGTACTCCCATGACTGGCCTGACGGAGTCGTCGAACAGCAGTATTTTCCCGACGGCGTCGAGCCGGTGGCACTGTATTGGCCATCAGATAGTGGCGAGGAGACCGAGATCAGAAGAAGGCTCGAGGTCATCGACGGCATTCTCCGCAGGACCGGGCGCACTTAAGGGCAGTATTCTCGACGATGTGTTGGACAGACTTTGGTGGTTTGTAACGGGTGCAGTCGCGGGCGGCATCATCACGGTTCGCGCCCTGCGGCGCCGGCCCACCCCGGCCGGAGTGCGCGACGCGGCCATAGCGACGGGTGCCGACGTGCTCGATATCACGGCAAAGATGGTCCGTCCGAAACGCGACCGCTAGAGGCCACGGCGTCGTTAACCTCGCCCCTTCCGGCGACCGGTTGGTTTTCTTGTGAATAGTCACGAACTGAGACAGAGTTTCACCTCCTTCTTCGAGGAGAGGGGTCATATCGCTCGCCCTTCCGCCTCCTTGATCCCGACGGATCCGACGCTTCTCCTCACCGGTGCAGGGATGGTGCCCTTCAAGCCCTACTTCCTGGGTGACGAGAAGGCGCCTTGGGACCGCGCAACCTCGATTCAGAAGTGCGTCCGCACCGTGGACATCGACATCATCGGGAGCACCCAGCGTCATCTCTCATTCTTCGAGATGATGGGGAACTTCAGCTTCGGCGACTACTTCAAGGTGGATGCCATCAAATGGGCCTACGAGTTCTCCACCGAGGTGCTGGGTCTCGACCCGTCACGGCTCTGGTACACCGTTTACGACACCGACGATGAGGCCCGTGAGATCTGGGTCGACGGCGTGGGCGTTGCTGCCGATCGGGTCCAAGCGGGGGGAAGGGACAACTTCTGGCAGATGGGCGTGCCGGGGCCATGCGGGCCCAGTTCAGAGATCTTCTGGGATCGTGGTGATGATTTCGGCTCGCCGGGAGGCCCTATCGGGGGTGGTGAGGATCGGTACGTCGAGTTTTGGAATCTGGTGTTCATGCAGAACATCCAGGATGAGCCCTATCACGTCGTGGGCGACCTCCCTGCGAAGAACATCGACACCGGTCTCGGCCTTGATAGGACCGCGACGGTCCTTCAGGATGTCCCGTCGGTGTTCGACATCGATACCACGCGCCATATTCGGGACGTGGCCGCGGCCCACATTCGTCAGACCTACGGCGAGACACAGCGGGGCGACGTCTCTTTGAGAATCCTCTCCGATCACGCCCGTGCGGTCACCTTCCTCATTGCCGACGGTGTCGTCCCGTCCAATGACGGGAGGGGCTATGTGCTGCGGCGGCTGCTCCGCCGCGCTGTCCGCCATGCCTGGCAGTACGGGGGCGAGGGTCTGATCATGCCCCAACTGGTCGATGCCACGGTCGACGTCATGGGGGACTGGTATACGGACCTCACCGCCAAACGTGACCGGGTCATTGATGTGGTCACACGAGAGGAAGAGAAGTTCCGCAGGACACTCGAGTCCGGTCATCAGCTCCTCGACACCGAGCTGGAGAGCGGAGGCCAGGTTCTCTCGGGCGCCACGGCGTTCAAACTCCACGACACCTTCGGTTTTCCGGTCGAGTTGACCCAGGAGATCGCTGCCGAGCGGGGCGTCGCAATCGATACAGATCAATTCGAAAAGGAGATGTCGGCCCAACGGGAGCGGGCCCGGGCCGCATGGAAAGGGTCGGACCTGGTGTCGGCGGCGGAAACCATCTACCGGGCCGTCCTCGACGAGATAGGCCTGACCGAGTTCGTCGGGTACAACGAGGATCGCACTGCTGCCACGGTGCTGTCGGTGGTGGCCGAGGGAGAGGCCATCGAGCGGGCCGATGAAGGCCGTGAGGTCGAGATCTTCCTGGACAGAACTCCGTTTTATGGCGAGTCTGGAGGCCAGGTCGGTGACACCGGTTTTCTCAGCGGCGATACCGGCAAGGCTATGGTCGTCGACACCCAGCATGTCATCCAGGGGTTGCACGGGCATCGTTGCAAAGTCGTCTCCGGGCACCTCAGAGTTGGACAACAGGTCGAGGCCGTAATCGATTCAACTCGCCGGGACGCCATCCGCAAGAGTCACACGGGCACCCATGTCCTCCATTGGGCGCTCCGGGACGTTCTGGGCGACCATGCCCGTCAGGCCGGTTCGCTGGTGGAATCAGGCAGGATGCGCTTCGATTTCTCGCACTACACCCAGATGGCGCCAGAAGAGATCGCACAAGCCGAGGCAGAAACCAATCAGCGGCTGATTGCCAACGGCCGGGTTCAAACCACGGTGACTTCCAAAGAGGAGGCCGAGGCGATGGGGGCACTGGCGTTTTTCGGGGACAAATACGGCGAAACGGTGCGTGTTGTCCGCGTGGGCGATTTTTCGACGGAGTTCTGCGGTGGCACGCACACCACGACCGCCGGAGAGGTCGGCCCCCTGATCGTGACATCCGAGTCGTCGATCGGGTCGAATCTCCGTCGGATCGAGGCGCTGACCGGTGTTGCCGCCTACGAGTACCTGGTGAGTCTGCGAAGAGGAATGGATGAGATTGGGCATTCTCTCAGAGCATCTCCCTCAGAAGCGCCGGCCCGGGTTCGCGGTCTCTTGGAGAAGGTGGAGGGACTGGAGGAGCAACTCGAGTCAATCCGCACCCAACGCCGGGGCGAGTTGGCTAGTGAATTGGGCGCTGCGGCGCTGACCTCTGGTGGAGTCTCTTATCTCGTGGAGGCCGTCGGCGGTCTTTCCGGCACCGAGTTGAGGCAACTGGCACTGGGCGTACGTGACCGGGTCGGCGGTCCGAGTGTGGTCGCCCTCGGTTCGAGTACGAGCGGCAAGGGATCGCTGGTATGTCTCATATCCAAGGGCCTCCTCGAGAGGGGTCTCTCGGCGTCGAGTCTGATCGAGGCAGGCGCTGCACAGCTCGGGGGCGGGGGATCGAGGGACCCGGAACTCGCTCAGGCAGGCGGGCCGAAAGGCGAAATGCTGGCTGCAGCTCTCGAACAGGTCGGCGAGGCCGTCGAGAGAGCCCTCGCCGATCTGTGAGGCGGGCTCTGGGTGTGGATTGCGGTACGACGAGAGTCGGGCTCGCCATGTCCGACACCCTTGGCGTGATAGCCACCCCGCACTCGGTCATAGATCGAAAAGGGGCGACCGGGGTAATCGTCGAATTGGTTGAAGAGCACGATGTCGGGACCATCGTGCTCGGGCTGCCGACCAGCCTGGGGGGTGGCGAGACCCAGTCTGCTGCCGACGCCAGGAACTTTGGGGAGGAGCTGCGACGTCGTAGTGGCGTAGACGTCGTCTACTGGGATGAGCGCTTCACCACCCGAATGGCGGAGAGGTCGCTCCTCGAATCAGGGATGAAGCGTCGCGAGAGAAGGGGGACGGTTGACAAGGTGGCGGCGGCGATCATCCTCCAGAGCTATTTGGACAGCGACAAATGACCTACGACCCGACGCCAGACCCCGCACCGTGGGTGCGAGCCGTGAAGGTGATCACCGCCATCGGGCTGGTCGTCATTGGCGGCATCGCAGTCGTCGGGGGTGCTTCCTATCTGGGGCGTCTCGTCGGCAATTCGGTCGGCTCCGAAGACACGGGCACCGGCCCGGTCAATGTGATTGCGGGTCAGGATGTGATCGTCGACATCCCGCCGGGTACCCCGGCCAAGGACATAGCGGCGATACTCGCGGCCCAAGGCGTGGTGCGCTCGGCTCTCGAGTTCGAAGTGGCAGTGCGGGCCACTGACTCGGCCGCCAAACTGAAGGCCGGCTCCTATCAGCTGAAGACTCTCATGGACCCCGAAGAGGTGGTGGCGTTGCACGTCGTGGGGCCGGTGATCGACGTCTACCGGCTCACGGTGATCGAGGGTCTGCGGGTGAAGG
>JBFHXF010000055.1:0-13093 GCA_041599115.1 Acidimicrobiia bacterium | reverse complement strand
GGGCTCGAACACACGGGGCCAACGAAGTGCCGCAATCGCGAGAAGGACCGAAATCGCGATCCCGGCGATCATCGCCACGCCGCTGAGGGTCAGATGTTCCACGGTTTTCTGCCAGATCGTGTCGAGATTCCGACCTACCCATGACCAGTCGAACCGGAGGGATACCTGCGCCATGGTGATCATTCCGTGATCTCCCGCGCGATCGATTCGACGTCCAGCACGCCCTTGAACACCCCGTCGTCAACGACTACGGCCAGACGAGTGTGCCCGGTCACGACCGCGTCCAAAGCCTCGCGCAGTGAGGCCGAGCTGGCGATCGTGCTGATCAGCGGTCGCAGATGGAGGTCGGCCGGGTTAGACGTTCCGAGATCGGAAGCGTGGGCCCATCCCAACAATCTGTCTCCATCGAGAACCCCGAACCAGTCGACGGCATGGGCTCGCATGACCTCTAACGCAGTCCCGGCGGAGTCGTTTCGATCGACCATCGGTCCTCGCACCAGTCGGTTCGCTCCGATCGGCATCAGTGCGAGCCGCTTGAGGCCACGTTCACCACCCAGGAACTCCTCAACGAAAGGCCCCTCCGGTCGGGCCAGGATTTCCTCGGGCAATCCGATCTGTTCGATCCGCCCCCCGGTATTGAGGATTGCGATCCGATCGCCGAGATAGAGAGCCTCGTCGATGTCGTGGGTCACAAACACGATGGTCTTTCCCAGCCTTTCCTGAAGCCGGCGGAACTCCTCCTGCAACTTGTGGCGAACAATCGGATCCACTGCGCCAAAAGGCTCGTCCATCAGCAGGACGGGCGGATCTGCGGCCAGGGCCCGCGCCACCCCAACACGTTGCTGCTGGCCCCCCGACAATTCGGCGGGGTACCGTTCGAGAAGACCCGGATCCAGACCGACCATCTCGGTCAACTCGAGGACACGGTCCCTGATTCTTCCCCGATCCCAGCCCAGAAGGGCCGGGACAATCGAAATGTTCTCCGACAACGATCGATGGGGGAAGAGCCCGATTTGCTGGATCACGTAACCGATGGAACGCCGGAGAACGTGGGCTTGCAGCGACAGAACATCAACGCCGTCGATTTCGATACGCCCTGAGGTCGGCTCGATGATCCGGTTGATCATCCTCAAGGTGGTGGTCTTCCCACAACCGGAAGGTCCAACAAGAGCAACAAACTCGCCCCGTCCGACATCCAGGTCCAGCCGGTCCACGGCCGGATCGCTCGAACCGGGAAACACCTTGGTGACTCCGCTGAGTCTGATCATCGGTTCGGCGACGCTCATGGGCTCCTCGATCCGCTGCGACCTCGGGCCGGGACCAGGGTGGCTAACCGACCAGCCTGAGGAAACTCAGGACCTCTTCGATGTATTTCTCGGGGTCGACATTGAAGGAATCATCATGGCCTGCTCCGGGAACCTCGATCAAGCGAACCATGTCCGGCTTCGCTTGCGCAAGCTCGACACTCACTTCGATCGGCACCCATTGGTCGCCGGTTCCATGGTGAATCAGCACCGGTTGTTTGATGATGAGATCGGCCTTGTTCACGTAGTCGACCAGCTTCCAGTTCACGCCTGTCCCCAGCGATGTGAAAAACTTGGTGATGGCCGTCACCGTGGCGGGTACTTTCACAGGGATCAAGGGGAGGTCTCGTCGCGATTCGGCCCAGTCGACCGCCGCCCCGAAGTCGACGTTGGGCGAGTCCATCAACACACCGGTGACGGCATCGATCGACCGGTGAAGCAGAAACGACATGATGTGTGCCGCGCCGGCTGAGAATCCGCTGAGAACGATCTTCGCGGCACCATGGGCCTGGGCGTAGTCGACGGCCGAGCTCACATCCTCCCACTCGGTCGTCCCGTACTGGTAGTAGCCGGATGGGTCCGGCGGCGCAGAGTCATCATTGCGATAACTGATGGCGAGTTGGGGATATCCCGCATCCTGAATAGCCGCGAACAGCGGTGCGGGCTGGTCGGGAGTCTCCCCCTCACCATGGACGTGGATGACCCAGGTTGTGCCCGACGCCGGCAAGAAGAACGAGTTCATCTCCCCGAGGGGCGACTTGTATTGGGCTTCTGTCAGGATGAAGTCGCCACCCGGCACTGCAAACGGCTCGGCAACGGGCGTGAAACGCTCTTTGATCAGTTGGGCCGAGAGATACCAGCCCCCGGCGACATGGAAGACGAGTCCCAGAGCGATCAGAATCCAGAATGCGCCCCGAAAGAGCTTTCCCGCTGTCACGGATTCAGATTCTGGCTGATATCAGGAAGAGTGCAACAGCAATCCGCCGACAAGGTGCTCGTCGTGGTCTGTAACGGGGATCGGATCGAAGCCAAAGGCAGGCTCGAGCTCCCGCGCTTCATCGAGGGTCTCATCCACCTTCGCTGATTGGGCATCTTCCATGAGATCGCCCACCGCCGCGGTTCCCGCATGCGTCAATCGGTCCCGGCGGACCAAGCCCACGAGAACGCCGTTGTCGGCAACAGCCAGGAGCCGCTCTTGATGCAACCTGATCGTGTCGTCCGCTTGACGGAGCGGGCTCACGTAGACCGGATCCCCCATCCAGCGAAACACCCTTTCCGGTGCGCTTCTGACGACAACCGCACCGGCCTGTGCTTTGCTTCGCAGACGGGCGCCCGGCCCGAACATGGCGCGCTGGAGCCAGGAACCTCCCGGAGCTCCCAGAACGAGCAACGTTCCGTCCGCGAGTCCCTCGAGCAACTCGGTCACACCCTCAACCTCTACAACGCGTCCGCCGATCTCGTCGACGGCCAAACCCAGCTCTTCGATCACCCGTTCTGCATTGGCCGCCTCTTCCCCCGGTCGGGCAGCGAAGAGCATTTCCGCCTCGACACCCAGACGTCGCCCCAGGGTCGCAGCCGTTTGGGCGGCGAGGGCCGAGTGTGGTCCGCCTCCGACCGCTGAGACGATGCGAGTGACGTTCTCCGGCACGAAGTCGAGGGGAACCGCGACATTCACGAGATCAAACGAACTGGGGAGTTTCCTCGAGACCAGGATGTCAGCCCGTTGGCTTATGCATTCACTCGCCAGGTCTCCGCTGATCCGGTTTGCGGGCCCCTCTCCGAGAAGGGCTGCAAGATCGGCGCATCCTTCGCCGCGCGTCCATACCACCCGTGTCTCATGGTCCCCCGATCGAATCCAATCCATCTATCCCTCCGTTATGGGGCTGGTAGTCGACATGTCGCTACAACGGACACCATACGACTTCTAACCGACAGATCCAGTTCACAGTTCCTGAATCATCAGCGAACCGACGATGTAAACATGGGCTGATGGAATTCAAAGAAACGCTTTCCCGAAGGAGAATGGTACGCAACTACACGGACTCGCCGGTTTCCGCCGCTGTTCTCCAGCGCATCGCCGCTGCAGCGCTCCGGGCACCATCGGCAGGATACAGCCAGGGGGTGGCTGTGGTCCTGGTTGAGGATGACGCCACGCGAACGGCAATTGCAGATCTGGCGGACGAAGCCGGTTACGTCGAAAAGGGGTTTGATCCCTGGATCTCGCGCGCCCCGGCCCACCTCATAATCGCTGTGAGCGAAAAGGTCTATCGGGATCGGTACGACGAGCCGGACAAACTCGATTCGGCCGGCCACGCAATCGACTGGCCCGTCCCGTATTGGTGGGTCGATGCCGGGGCCTCGATGATGGCATCGCTCCTGGCGGCAGTCGACGAGGGTCTCGCTGCCGGTTTTCTCGGGGTCCACGATGTGCCAGGACTGGCGTCACTTCTTGGTCTGCCAGATGACTTCGAGCCAATCGGCGTCATAACGCTGGGCCATCCCGCACCCGACCGGAAATCGGGAAGTCTCTCCCGCGGAAAGAAGCCCAGCATGATCCACCACAACCAATGGAGGAACAGCACCTGATCACCCGGGAAGCATCCGCTCCAATACTTCGTACGCTTCCGCGAGGTCCGTGTCTCGCACGAATACCTTCACCCGCCGGGTGAAGGCCAGCGTCGGCACAGTGCCCCCGACGTTGTCCGCCTGGACCACAGAATCGATTCCATTGGCCTCCAGTCGGGCCTTCACCAATTCGGCTTCGGTCACCGACCCGTAGCTTCCCAACTGCGCGAGTTCCATGAACGCGAGCCTAAGCCGGCCTTCCGTTGATGCGATACTGGTGGAAATGTCGGTTGACATCGTCTCACCTTCCAACGACCGGATAAAACGCCTGATTCGTCTTCGTGACCGGAAACATCGTGACAGCGAAGCCGTGTTCGTGGTGGAAGGGCCGCGGGAACTCACACGAGCGCTGGACGCAGGACTGCGACCCAGAGAGATGTATCAGCAGAGGCCGCCAACCACGCCCCTTGCCGGAACTGTTCATTTCACCTGTTCGCCGGAAGCTCTCGCCAAGGCTTCTTATCGATCGGCGGGAGATGCCGTAATCGCAGTGTTCGACCGCCACGAGACGACACTCGACCAGATCGTCCTCCGACCCAGTCCCCTCGTCCTCCTGGCCGAAGGAGTGGAAAAGCCAGGCAACCTGGGGGCCATCCTGCGTTCTGCCGACGCATTCGCTGCCGACGCAGTTGTGGCTGTGGATTCCAGAATCGACCTGTTCAACCCCAACGTGATCCGTTCTTCCACTGGGGCCGTCTTCACGGTCCCATGCGTCGCCGCCGACCTGACCAGCACTTCGGAGTGGCTAAGGGCTAATGGGCTCTGGCTCGTAGCCGCTTCTCCGGGCGGTCGCAGCCAAATCTGGGATCTCGACCTCTCGGGACCGGTTGCCCTGCTGGTTGGGGCTGAAGATACCGGTCTCACCCGAGGAGCCGAAGAAGCGGCAGATGTCCTGGTCCGGATTCCAATGAACGGTGCTGTCGATTCACTGAACGCTTCCGTGACAATGGCGATCCTCGCCTACGAAGCAGTCAGACAGCGGGCGAAACGACCATCAGCTTCGAGCAGATCGTTCTTCGATGCTGACGAATGAGTTGACAAGGTCCTTCGCCACAGATGAGACCTCTAGCCAGAAGCGTTTGTTTTCGGGATCCCCCGGCGTAAACAGGTGATCGTACTTGACTCTGTCGTCCCCTCGGGGCACCCGGCTCACCGCTCGAGCCGCGAATTCCTGCAATTGGCGGGCGTTGACCAGTTTTGCATTGACCGCCGCGAAATAGAGACCGAGCTTCTCGATTCCTCGTATCTGGTAGCCGAGTTCCAAGCCCGCCCTGGTCATCTGGGCGATCACGATCAGGACCCGGTCTCCAAAACTCATCTCCGGAATGACAAACTCGTTTTCAGCGGGCAGCCGGCTCAGAACGTCGTTGCCCTTTGGGCGCGCGGCGATTCGCCGTTTCATCCCCTCGAGACTGAACCCTGAGCTCCCGGCGAGGACAAAGACGACGTGGCCACGACCCTCGACCGTGAGGTCGAGGAACGGCATCAGAGTCTCGTACGGCCAAGTCGTGCCATCGTGGGCGTCGACCTCATCGATCAGGCACAACACCGGGTTTGTCCTGCCGCTGAGACCGTTGAGAGCATCGCGAAATGATTCCGGCCCGTGTTTGGCGAGGTTGATCTCCACGTAGTCGCAGCTACCGCCGAACACGCTGGCTATCTCCTGCACGAGATACGTCTTGCCTGACCCTGGGGCAGCCCAGATCAGATGGTTCTCGCGATGCGGCGAAGCGGTATCCAAACCAGCGACGATTCTGTTGCGGGCGTCTTTCAAATCGTTCAAGACCCGATCGTCGAACCGCGAGTAGTTCCCCACGACTCGATATCTATCGAGATCCAAGGAGTCCATTTCTTCGATCATGGGGTACTGCCAAAACGGACTTGCTTTTCCCAACTCATGAAGATCGTCGTGATACTTGGCGAGATAACCCTCAGAGTGATCGAGATAGTCAGGCTCCAGCCTGCGCCTGAAGAGAGGACCGGAAAAGACCTGAGCCCATTCAGTCAAAGGCATGACATAGTCTTCGGCGGCCCTCACATAGAGGGGCCACCGTTTCACGTGTTCTTCCGACCGGAAGAGATTCATCAGGCTTCAGTTGAAGGCCCCGGAACCTTCGCGCCACTGAACGAACGGAGAGAGCATGTACCCAACGGTCGTGTCGGGGTCGACTTCGATGACATCTTCGTCTTTCATCCGGACGGTGATCGGTTCGCCACAATCAAGACAGATTGTGTCGATCTTGATCTCCTTCTCGGGAAACAGCCAGCGCACGGCCAGCGACTCCATCCCTCACTGACCCCACCACTTCTCGACTCCGTCGACGGAGATACGGACATGCGTTGGCACGTTCGAAAACGGTGCCCACGACTCGACCAGATCAGTGTCGTGCGCCAGCCAGCATCCGGCCACCGGTCCTGCATTAGCCGTCTCGCGTAGAAGCGCCCGTGCCCTCTCAGGACCTACCCCGACTTCTTTTGCGAGCTCCATGTAGTGAGGAGCGCGACCACGGTCGACTATGAAGCTGAGCACCGCTGTGTAGGCCGATTTCACTAGTTCGTAATCCGAGATATCCCACCTCCACGGTGTTCGAGAGACCCGAGGTTATCGTGCGGCTTACCGAGACGGCGGCCGGCAGGTCACAACCCAGGGGCTACACCCTCCAACATCCGGAGCCATGCGCTGGGTTCTTGACATCGAACACATGTTCGAGATAGCTTGTCGTGGGCCGTGACGACCGCCATCCAGCCCAGTTTCGATGATCTGTCCACCCCGCTCATCGATGTGGCATTTTGCGTCTTGGATCTCGAGACAACGGGCGGCTCCGCCGCCACATGTGAGATCACCGAGATCGCTGGTGTGCGATACCTGGGGGGCGATCTCATCGGCTCGTACCAGACGCTGGTCGACCCGGGTGCACTCATACCGCCATCGATAACGATCCTCACCGGGATCACCCAGTCGATGGTCTTCGACGCCCCGAGAATAGAGACTGCCCTCCCCTCCTTCCTCGAGTTCATCGGGGACGCCATCATCGTCGGGCACAACATTCGTTTTGACATGTCGTTCTTGAACGCGGCCTGTATTCGGCTGGGATACCCCAGGATCGGGAACCAGACCGTCGACACGGCGGCGCTGGCGCGGAGACTGGTTCGACCCGACGTGCGCAATCTCAAACTGGCCACGCTTGCATCCCATTTTCGTTCTCCAGTCACGCCCAACCATCGAGCTCTGGAGGATGCCCGGGCCACTGCTCACGTCTTCCACTCTCTCCTCGAGCGCGCCGGATCGATCGGAGTCACCAATCTCGACGATCTGATTCAGTTGCCCCGGGCAAAGGGATCAGCGCATTACTCCAAAATCCGCCTGACCGAGCCGTTGCCCCGGGCACCCGGCGTCTACGTCTTCAAGGACCGGCACGACGTCCCTATCTATGTGGGTAAGGCAAGCAATCTCCGGGCCAGAGTTCGCCAGTATTTCTATGGGGACAAGCGCCGCTCTGTCGCCAGCATGATGCGCGAGCTGGAAGCGATCGAGTATCGGCCGACCAACACCTTGCTCGAAGCCGAGGTGACAGAGATCCGGCTGATCCACGCCTACCGACCCCGCTACAACCGCCGATCTCGACCACCGAAAACGTCTCACTTCGTCAAGCTGACGAAAGAGAAATACCCGAGGCTGTCGGTCGTGAGAACCCTGCGGGATGACGCCCTGATCCATCTGGGGCCATTCCGCTCCAAACGCACCGCCGACCTGGTGGTCACCGCCCTGTGGGATAGCACTCCGATCAGACGTTGCCACGCCCGACCGGGTTCTCGGAGCGGCAAATGCGCTGCGGCCCAACTCGGTGTCTCTTTGTGCCCGTGCGACGGGCTCCTCGATGAGGACATCTATCGAAAAGTGGTCCTGCGACTGATCGACGGCGTGACCGTAGACCCGAGCTTGCTGCTCGAACCACTTGTCGTCCGGATGGAGGAGTTCTCAGACAACCTTCGATTCGAGGAGGCAGGCTGGGTACGGGACCGCCATGACGCGCTCGCTCGTGCAATCGAGCTTCGGCAGTCCTGGTCGGCCCTGCAGGGCCTCGGCTGCTGGGAGGGTGAGACTCTGAGTGGAGACCACGCATCCATCGATCACGGCCGGCTCGTCGCAACATGGACAACGGGTCAAATTCCTTCCTTTGTCCCGGTTTCTCAGGTCGAGGCCACGATCAGCGATGTGGCACCGTCGGTCCAGATCGCGGAAGAAGCCGACCTGATTTGGCGATGGCTAGTCAACAACGAGCCCCGGCTGATCGAAGCATCCGGAGAGCTTGCCGTCCCGGCGCGCCAGGTGAGACGGCTGAGGCCCGGATCGCGCATCTGAGCGCCACGTGCCGGCCATATATCCAGGGATCGATGACACAATCCGCTGTGATGTTGAAACTCGTCGCCTCTGGGCTGGCGCTGGCTCTGACCTTGGCGGCATGCGGAGGCGCATCGGCCGACACCAGAGGAGTGCCCGACATTCCGGATATCACAGTCGAGGGCCTCGAGCAGATTCTCGCAGGGCTCGATCGACCCGCGGTCGTCAATGTATGGGCGTCATGGTGCATACCCTGCCGCTCCGAGGCGCCACTGTTGGTGAGCGCCCACCAAGCCTTTGGGGCGCAGGTCGAGTTCATCGGGATCGACGTCCAGGACAATCAGGCCGACGCCAAAGCGTTCATTGCCGAATTCGGTCTCGAATACGACAACTACTTCGATCGTAACCGGGCAATACCAATCAACTACGGCGGCATCGGGACACCCATCACATTCTTCTTTCTTCCCGGAGGCCGCTTGGACTCGACCCACAACGGTGTGATCGATGAGAGAGCGCTTGCTCTGGGAATCGACGAGCTGTTGCGTTCGGGCAGCTAGTAGTGGAATTCACCCTCGTCTGGGCCGCCCTCACGGGTGTGGGGTTTGCCTGGGTGGGAATCCGGATATGGAACCATGGTCTGCCCGACCATGCCATGGACAGGTTGACCGGAGGGGCCGCCGCCGGTCTGCTGATAGGACGCCTCGCAGCCATGATCTCGCAAGGGACCAACCCGCTTGTCCACCCCGGTGACATCCTTCTGGTTCGGGGGGGTGTCCACACTGCAGCCGCGACCGCGGGCGCCATGGGAGCCTACATGTGGTCGGTCAAAGGCCATGTCCCGTTTCTGGATGCCGTTGCCCCGGCCGCGCTGCTCGGACTCGCCGGCTGGCATGCCGGCTGCCTGTGGAGAGGTGCCTGTCTGGGGACCGCCACCAACCTCCCTTGGGGATGGTCGGTGCCCGCCAGCAGCGTCGATCGACACCCCGTTGAGCTGTACGCCGCCGCCGGGCTCATCGTGGCGGCCGTAGTGGTCTCGCGGGCTCCGATGGCCACGCTTCTACGCTCCGGTTCGGCACTCGGCCTGGCCTCACTCGTCCTTCTCGCCACCGAACCGCTCCGGCTCACCCTCGCCGGGGGTCCGGCAGGCTGGTACATCGCAGGCATCGCTGTGGGAATCGCCCTGCCGATCACGGGACGACGACTCCATACGCAGCCGTATCCGCATCCGACTTGAACACCAGGACCCCGGAGGTGAGACTTCGACCGTGACTTCCTTGGCCAGTCTCGCGCACGTCGGAGTAACACTCGGAGAGAGCCGTGTTTTGAATGGGGTCACAATCGCGGTGAGCGCCGGTCAGGTTGTCGGAGTTGCCGGCTCCAACGGATCGGGTAAGACCACTCTTCTCAGAGTCCTGGCGACTCTCCTCCGACCCCGAACCGGCGAGGGTCAGGTCCTGGGGGCAGATCTCGGAAGCAACGATGTGTTCGGGATTCGCAGCCAGATCGCCATGATCTCCCACGTTCCGGCAGTCATCCCCGAACTGACTCTCGAAGAGAATCTGGTCCACGCCGCTCGGGTGTCGGGTCACGACATGGACCGGGTGGCCACCGCTTTACGAGTGGTCGGGCTGGAGGGGGTAATGGGTCGGAGGGGGTCTGCGAGCTCCTTCGGAATGCTCCGCCGCGCTGAGATAGCACGCCTCCTCATAACGCGACCAAAACTCGTCCTGCTCGATGAGGCGTTCAGCGGGCTCGACTCTGATGCTCAGGCCTTGATCGATGCGCTCATCGACCGGACCGTCAACGCTGGTGGCGCCGCGGTGGTGGTGTCCCATGACCGCGCCCAGCTGCGCCGGGCTACGACAGTGTTTGCTCTTTCCGCAGGGACCCTCGAGGAGATGGCATGACCTTTTGGAAGCAAGCCATCGAAATCGCCAGAGTGGATTTGTCGGTAGAAAGGCGTACCGGCGACGTGTTTCGCATCGTGATTCCTTTCTCCGTCATCGCTCTCCTGGTCTTCCCCCTTGCCCTGGGCGTCGACCTCTCGGGCATCTCGCTCATTGGGCCCGCGGTCTACTGGGCCTTGGGCATTCTGTTCGGCATGCAGGTCGCGCTGAGACAGGCGGCCGCCGACACCCCTGAACGAAGGGACCTCTACTCGCTCTTGGGAGTGGACCCGGCTGCCAAGTTTGCAGGAAGGGCAATCTCGGGATCGCTTCTCACGCTTGGCTTTTTCTCGGCCCTGCTCGTTGCCATGCTGATCCTCTATAACCCCCGGCTCTCGAACGGTTGGGTTGGGCCGGCAATCGCCAGCACCGTCCTGGCGGCAATTGGACTGACCGAACTCGGGACGCTGGCCGGCGAGGTGACCGCGGGGTTGAGAAGCCGGACATCTCTGGCATCACTCATCGTCGCCCCCCTCGCCATTCCTCTCGTAATAGGTGGATCCCAGACGCTGGAGGCCATAACCCGGAAGGCAAGTATCCTGCCCTGGATACTGCTGTTACTCGCTACCGACCTAGCCCTGGCCGTGGCCGGAGTCGGGTTGGCGCGACCGCTCGAGGAGACATCTAGATGACACGGACGAGGATCCTGTTTGCCCTGGCTGGTATCGCCGTGGCGGCCGGACTTTGGCTCGCATTCACCTCCCCGACCGATGTGGTTCAGGGTGAGTTCAGCCGGATCATCAATGTCCACGTGCCGTCGATGTGGGTGGCCTTCATGGCCTTCGGCCTCACCGCCGCCTCCTCAATCGCATGGCTGCTTCGAAAGACGGCAAGGTGGGATCGTCTCGCCGAGGCGTCGGCAGAGGTCGGCGTTCTCTTCACGGCTGTTGGACTGTTCACCGGAATGGCTTGGGGCCAGGCCGTCTGGGGAAGGGCGTGGGATTGGAGTGATGTCCGGCTTGCCACGACCGCCGTCATGTTCTTCGTCTACATCGGTTATCTCGCGCTGCGCCGGGCGACACCGGACCCGTACGCCAGGGCGCGGCGTTCAGCAATACTCGGGGCGATCGCCGTCATCCAAGTGCCGTTGGTGTATTTCTCGGTGAATCTGTTCAGGACGCTCCATCAGACTCAATCGATCCGGCCCGACGGCTCGACCATGCCGACCGAAATGCTGATCGCCATGGGGGTCAACGTGATTGCTTTCACAGTCCTCTTCGCGGCGCTGATAGCAGCCCGATTGGATGTGGCCAAAGCGGAGCTCGCCGTGGCTCCGGCCCCGGTGCAGGCCGATCAAGGAATCACCCCACCCCGGCTGAGTGAGGTCGAGGATGTCTGACCAGGCCATCGTCATCGGGACCTTCGGAATCACCTATGCGGCAATCGTGGGCTATGCGGTCTATTTGCACGTTCGATCGAGGCGGGCTCGAAGCGGATGATGAACCACCATCGTTTTGTCCTGTTCGGAACGATTGGTGTCATCGCCCTGGTCATCGGTTTCACTGTCAGCGGACTCAGCACCAACCTGACCTACTACCTCTACCCGACAGAGGCTATTTCACAGAAAGCCGACTTTCCCGACGGCAGCGCCTTTCGGCTGGCGGGAAACGTTGTCGCCGGCTCGGTCAATGTCACCGCCGACGTAGTCACCTTCGAGGTGACCGATGGTGGAGCGACCATTGCGATTCTCTTGAACGGGCCCCCGCCGTCGCTCTTCGGGGACGATGTTCCCGTGCTTCTGGAGGGAAGCTGGTCAGGAGACACCTTCGTTGCCAGCGAGGCGTTGATCAAACACGACGAGAACTACCAGACCCCCGAAAAGGGCGGGGCTTACCCGGATAACTGATGCTCTCCGTGTTAGGCCTGGCCGGCGTGGCCGTCGCCTTTTTGGGCGCAACGCTCCTCATCCTCCGCGGTATCTCGGTGGCTCGCGGCCAACAGGCCGATCTCGTGGGACCGGGACGTCTCCTTCTGGCGGGTGCGATCTCCTCGATGGCCGCCTTGGAGCTGGCCTTGCTGACGGACGACTTCAGCGTGGCCTATGTAGCCAATCACCACTCCACCACGACCCCGTTTCCGTTCGACGTGGCCACGGCCTGGGCTGCCCTGGAGGGATCCATTGTCCTGTGGGGCCTCATACTCGCGGGATACACCTGGGCGATGGTGCGGCACTACCGCCGGAAACCGGACAGCTTGGGGGCGGCAGCCCTCGCAGTGATGGGCGCGGTCGGCATCTTCTTCTTCGGACTGATGCTCACAGTCTCGAATCCCTTTGAAACCTGCGTCAAGGCACTCGAGCTCGGATGCGCCCAATCGAGTCCCTGGCCCTTTGTCGGAGCGGTTGCCCCCTTGCAGGGACCCGGGCCGAATCCCCTACTGCAGAACCACTATCTCATGGCAATCCACCCACCCATCCTCTATCTGGGTTACGTCGGAATGACGGTGCCGTTTGCCTATGCCATGGGCGCCCTCGTTCTCGGAGCCCCGGGCCCAGAGTGGCTGAGACGCAGTCACCGCTCGACTCTCATCGCATGGTCGTTCTTGACACTCGGCATCCTTCTTGGCGGCTGGTGGGCCTACGAGGTCCTGTCCTGGGGCGGCTACTGGGCGTGGGACCCGGTTGAGAACGCCTCATTCATGCCGTGGCTGGCGGCGACCGCATTCCTCCACTCGGCGCTGGTACAACGCAGGCGGAGGATGCTCCAGGCCTGGAACTTCATCCTGGTCATCAGCGTATTCGCACTCACCATCCTGGGAACCTTCCTCACCCGATCCGGAACGATCAACTCGGTTCACTCATTCACCCAGTCGGCAATAGGCCCTGCGCTTCTCGGATTCCTCGTCCTGGTCCTGGTGGGGTCTTTTGCGCTGTTCTC
>JBFHXF010000054.1:0-13127 GCA_041599115.1 Acidimicrobiia bacterium | reverse complement strand
GATTCTGGAATGCGGGGATCGGGCTCGTCGTTGTGACGAGTCTGCTCTTGGGGGCTTGTGGGCCGGCGACGGTCGCCGGACCCGAAATCCCGGAGCAAGATCCCGTCCTGGTGGCGGAAGGAGCAACCCTCTACCAGGCGTCCTGCGCCGAATGCCACGGCGAAGATCTCCGAGGCACCGACAAGGGCCCCTCCCACCTCTCAATCGTCTACGAACCGAATCATCACAGCGACACGGCTTTCGTCCTGGCCATCCTGACTGGAAGCCAACAGCATCATTGGCCATATGGGCCCATGGAGCCGGTGGAGGGGCTGAGCGATCACCAGATAGCGGCGATCATCGCCTTTGTCAGAGAGTCTCAAAGGATCAATGGATTCGAGGCCTATCCGCCGACCTGACCGGACCTGAGATATGGCGGAGGCGGACGGGAATCGAACCCGCCAGAGACAGAATCTGCCTCTCACCGGTTTTGAAGACCGGGGGACCCACCAGGCGTCCGGACGCCTCCCCGATGAGCGATTCCGAGGATAGGGGCGATACACCGATAGCGACTCTTACCGAGATCCGGCCGGCCGGTAGCATCGTGGGAGATGCCGGAACGCTCATTTGGGAGAACCGTTCGCTACAGGCGGACAAAGGCCGGGTTGAGCCAGGCGAAGCTGGGAGATCTGGTGGGCCGGTCGGCCAGCACCGTCCGGAGTTGGGAGCGTGACATGTCCACTCCGAACGACACCGAGGTGATCACCGCTCTCGCCGCAGTGCTGGCCATCGACCCCAGGATTCTCTACGAAAAGGCAGGGCTGGTGGTTCCAGAGGTGGAGGCCAGCCCCACCGTGGAACAGGCCCTGGCCAGTCTTCGTCCGGAGGCCCGCTCGGAGCCGGCTGTTTCGTCGGAACCCGTTGATCCGTTGCAAAGGACCTCGCCCATGGTCGAGGACATGGCCGAAGACGCCGACGTGGCCGTGCCGGCGAGCCCTGAGCGCCAACCCGATGACCTCTCTGTCGAAGCTCCCACCCCGATTCCACCATCGACCCCGACCCTCCCACAGGGACCGGCTTTCCTGGCTCCGCGGGACGCATTGGCGATCGACCCTCCGACTCCGGCACTGGTTGAGCCGTCTTACATCGAGGATGCCTCACAGCGTCAGCTCTACCGGGTACGCAATCTGGCGACAATCGTCGTAATCGTTGGCCTCATCGTGGTGTTCATCTGGGCACTCACCAACACTCTCGATGCCGTTGGCACCTGGTGGGGAGACTTCTTCAGCACATTGAGGCTGTAGCGTCGAATCGGTGAGATCTGATCCACTTTCCATATCGGTGGTTGGAGGGGGCCCAGGAGGCCTCTACCTGGCGATTCTCGTGAAACAGGTCCGTCCCGACTTCGACGTGACCGTCTACGAGAGGAACACGCCACAGGATGCCTTTGGTTTCGGCGTGGTGTTCAGCGATGAGACCCTGGATCACTTCGGTGAGGCCGATCGCCCCAGCTTCGACAGGCTCACCGAAACCCTTCGTCAGTGGGGGGATATCAGCGTCTACCACCCGGCGGGTCGCCGTTTTCGCTCCGGGGGGCACGGTTTCGCCGCCGCCGGACGCCGGGCCCTCCTCGAGATCCTGACAGACCGCGCCGAAGAGGTCGGCACGCAGCTGAAGTTCTCGACGGAGATATCGACGCTGTCGGATCTGCCTCCCTCGGACCTGGTGGTGGGGGCGGATGGGGCCAACAGCCTGGTCCGCCGGGAGCTGGCAGAGTTCCTGAGGCCCAGGGTGGACATCAGGCGCAACAAGTACATCTGGTTCGGGACGCCAAAGGTGTTCGACGAGTTCAATTTCATCTTCGAAGAGACCTCCGCCGGTCTCATCTGGGCTCATATCTACCCGTACAGCAACGACGGGAGCACCTTCATCGTGGAGATGTCCCCCGAGACATGGGCGGGATTGGGGCTCGACGCCACGGCCGACGATGTTTTTCCGCCGGGTGTCAGCGACGAGCACGCGTTGCGTCGCTGCGAGGAGCTTTTTGCCAAGCATCTCGACGGCTCCATGCTCCTTGGCAACAACTCCAAGTGGCTCCACTTCCCGACGATCACCTGCGAGAGGTGGAGCCACGATGACGTCGTTCTCTTGGGTGACGCCATCCACACAGCACATTTCTCCGTCGGGTCGGGGACCAAGTTGGCGATGGAAGATGCGATCGCTCTGACCAATCTCCTCGTTGATGATTTGCCCTTGCATGAGGCGCTCGAGCGATACGAGGAGCTGCGGCGCCCGGAGGTGGAGAGTCTGCAACGGGCGGCCAAGGCCTCGCTCCAGTGGTTCGAAGGGGTGGAGCGTTATCGATTTGTCGAGCCCGAGCAGTTCGTGTTCTCGATGCTCACCCGTAGCCAACGTGTCACCTACGACAACCTGCGTCTGCGTGACCCGGGCTATGTGGCGCGGGTCGACCGGTGGTACGCCTCTTCGGATCATCGGACTCCGCACCAAGTCGAGCCAACGACTCCGCCGATGTTCCATCCGTTCAAGATCAGGGACCTCGTGCTGGACAACCGGATCGTCGTCTCGCCGATGGACCAGTATTCCGCTGTCGACGGCATGCCCAACGAGTGGCATCTCGTCCATTTGGGGTCCCGGGCGGTAGGCGGCGCAGGACTGGTGATGACCGAGATGACGTGTGTCTCGTCCGAAGGCCGGATCAGCCCGGGCTGTGCCGGGATCTGGAGTGATGAGCAGGCCGAGTTCTGGTCGAGGATCGTTGACTTCGTCCACACCCATTCGAGAGCCAGGATTGGTCTTCAGATCGGTCATTCCGGTCGCAAGGGCTCCACCAAGCTGATGTGGGAGGGCGATTCGGAGCCCCTCGATGAGGGGAATTGGGAGATCATGGCGCCATCGCCGGTTCGTTACCGGCCAGACAGCCAGGTTCCCCGGGAGATGACCCGAAAGGACATGGATATCGTTCGGGACCAGCACGTCGAGGCTGCAAAACGGGGTGACCGGGCGGGATTCGACATGATGGAACTGCACTTCGCCCACGGCTATCTTCTTTCCAGCTTCTTGACACCCTTGGCCAACCAGCGGACTGATGGGTATGGGGGGTCCCTGGAGAACCGGATGCGCTATCCCCTCGAGGTGTTTGCCGCGGTTCGCCAGGTGTGGCCCGCCGCCAAGCCGATGTCGGTCCGCATATCGGCGACAGACTGGGTGGAAGGCGGTTTCGACGGCGACGACGCCGTTGTCTTCAGCAGGGAGCTCAAAGAACTCGGCTGCGACCTGATCGATGTCTCCACGGGGCAGACTTCGATTGACTCCGATCCTGAATACGGCCGGCTCTACCAGACGCCTTTCTCCGATCGAATCAGACACGAAGCCGGCATCGCCACCATGACCGTGGGCGCGGTGTCGAGCATCGACGATGTCAATAACATCCTGGTGGCCGGTCGCGCCGACCTATGCGTGCTCGCCCGACCTCACTTGGTGGACCCCTACTGGACGCTCAACGCTGCAATTGACCTCGGCTATGCCGGCCACCCGTTTCCGAATCAGTACTTGTCCGGTTTGGCGGCCCGTCGCCGTGAACAGGACCCGATCGCACCGGACATCTTTCGACAGACCTGACCCGGCTCGGAACCTCACCGGAAGCGGTCATTCAATCGCGAGACCCGACACAATAAAACCTGCACCAAGAACCCGAGGGTGTGCCAAACTGAGATCACCAGAGAAAGGAGGTGGTCCGAACTTGCATGAACGTTTTAGGACTCTGGAGGTGGTCGGGCGCTGAGCGGCGCTGACCGCGTTTGTGCCGCTCGTCCCTGAGGGACAGGTGGCGACTCCAAACCTGGACCACCGGGCTCATGGCTACCACGGAACTAGTCCTGTCGTGGCGACCTAATGTCGAGCGAGGCCCGAGCCACATGACCTGCGAGAGCCCCGAGCAATCGGGGCTCTCGATTTCAAGCCATCAAACATCAAAGCCATGCAGGCCCATCCATTCGTCGGAGAACACCTTGGACAGGTAGCCCCGTCCCGAGTCGGGGAGGATGACAACGGTGAGCAAGTCAGGCCTCTCCCTGGCGACCTGGAGCGCCCCGTGCACGGCCATTCCGCAGGACCCGCCGACCAGCAGGCCTTCCTCCCTGGCCAAGCGGCGAGTCATCGCGAACGCCTCGGTGTCATTGACCTCGATCCAGCGGTCGACTAGATCGAGGTCCACGGTCTCCGGGTAAAAGTCTTCGCCCACGCCCTCCACCAGATACTGATGGATGTTCCCATCGGGGCCCTGGGTGTATATGGACCCTTCGGGATCAACACCGACCACGAGTAGCTCGGGTTTGCGCTCCTTGATGTACCGGCCCACTCCGCTGATGGTGCCGCCTGTTCCGACGCCGACGACGAGGACATCGATCTTCCCGTCGGTCTGCAGCCAGATCTCAGGGCCTGTGGTCTCGTAGTGTGCCCGGGGGTTGGCCATGTTCGAGTACTGATCGGGTCGGAAGGCGCCCTCGATCTCTCTGGTCAACCGTTCGGCCACCCCGTAGTAGGAATCGGGATCGTCCGGCCCGAGGTCTGTGGGGGTGACGATCACCTCAACGCCGTAGGCTTTTAGAAGATCCTGCTTCTCCTTGGAGACCTTGTCAGGAACGGTGCAGATCACGCGATACCCGCGGACGGCTCCGACCATGGCAAGGCCGACCCCCGTGTTGCCCGACGTCGGTTCGATGATGGTTCCACCGGGGTGAAGCAGACCCGCCGCCTCGGCATCATCGATCATGGCAACGGCGATGCGCTCCTTAGTCGAGCCTCCCGGATTGACGTGCTCGAGTTTTGCGACCAGGTTTCCGTTGGGGTGAATCCTGGCCAGCCTGACAAGCGGGGTGTTGCCGATGGCCGCCAGGACATCCTCTGAGATCTCCATTCGGAGAGCAAGGCTAGGGGGATTGATCCGATGTGCCGCCATCGGTCTGCGTGGTCTCTTGAGCCACACGCATCAGTGCAATTGGGTGGCGAGCTCCCCGCGGTCCGTGGTGGGGAGGTTGCAGACGAAGTCACGGCAGACGTATGCCAGCGTTCGACCCTCGATGAACCGGTCGGCAAGCAAGGGCACCGTCGCGGCGGCTTGATTGCTGCCGGCCAGAACGACATGCGGGCGAAACGCCTCCCAGTAGACATCGGCCAACACCCTCCAGTCCGGACCCAGGATCGCCAGCTCCTGTGTGCCTCGGTGGATCGCGGAGAGAACCGAGAGGTGGTGGCTCACCATGGAGGGGTAGTGGTCGGCCAGGTAGGCGACCGCCATGATCGCGGCTTCGGCTTTCTCGCGGAAGACGGTCTCGCCGGTGTAGAGACTTGCCATCAAGAGTGCTTCGGCGGCAAGAGCATTGCCGGAAGGCTGGGGATTGTCGGTCCAGTCCGAGGGTCTCTTGACCAGGGACTCTCCGTCTATGGCCGTCGTGTAGAAGCCGCCGTCCTCGCCGGCGAAGCGGTCGAACCGATCGACCAGTCGCATGGTTCCGTCATACCACTCGAGGTCGCCGGTGGCGGCATACAGGGCGAACAGCCCAACCGCCATCGCGGAATGGTCGTCGAGGAATCCCGGGGTCGAGGTTCTTCCCGAGCGCCATGACCTCTTCAAAACGCCGTCGATGTCGAGGTTCCCCAGGATGAACCGGGCGGCGTTGGCAGCGGCCGTGAGGTATCTGTCCTCTTTGAGGACGGCTCCGGCTTCGGCAAGCGCCCGAATCGCCAGACCATTCCAGGCCGCTATCACCTTGTCGTCGAGAGCGGGGCGGATGCGGCGACTCCGAGCTTCGAGCAGCCGCACCCGGATTGACTCGATTTCAGAATCCCAGACGGTCGATGTGGGTCGATGCAGGATGTTCGACCCCTCGAAGTTCCCCATCGCAGTGGCACCGAAGAAGTGGGCGGCGGTGGCAGAGTCCTCGGGGCCGAGCGCCGCGTCGAGCTCCTCGAGGGTCCACACATAGAACTTGCCCTCTACCCCTTCGGAGTCGGCGTCTTCGGCCGAGAAGAAGGCCCCCTCCGGGTGACGCAGGTCCGAAAGCATGTAATCGAGTGTCGAACGACAGACGTCGAGGAAACGGTCGTTCTCTAACTCAATCCCGGCCCACAGGTAGATCCTGGCAAGTTGCGCGTTGTCGTAGAGCATCTTCTCGAAATGGGGGACCAGCCAGTGCTGATCTACCGAATAGCGGGCGAATCCGCCGCCAAGATGATCGTGGATCCCGCCGTCCGCCATCTCGATGAGCGTGGTGTTCAGCATCTCGGCGGCACGGCTCGCCCACGATTCATGGCGGATCCGGAGCAGATACTCGAGAACCGTCTGTTGTGGGAACTTGGGGGCGCCGCCGAACCCACCGTTCACAGCGTCGAATGTCGCCTCGATCTGCTGGTAGGCCGAGTTGAGGGCACCCTCGTCCGGAAGAGAGGTGCCGGGCGGGATGGAGCGGCTGATGGCTTCGGTGAGCTTCTGAGCCTGTTCGGCCAGGTCGTCACGACGATTGGCCCAGGCCTCGGCGATTCCGGCGATGACGCGCCGGAAAGAGGGCATACCGTGGCGGTCGGTATTTGGGAAGTAGGTCCCGGCATAGAAGGGACGCCCCTCCGGTGTCAGCCAGACCGTCATCGGCCATCCACCCCGACCGGTCATCGCCTGAACAGCCTCCATGTATATCGAGTCGACATCGGGTCGTTCTTCCCGATCCACCTTGACATTGACGAACAGCCGGTTCATCTCGTCGGCGGTGTCGGGATCCTCGAAGGACTCGTGTGCCATGACATGACACCAGTGACAGGCGGAGTACCCGACACTGAGCAGAATCGGAACATCTCTGCTTTTGGCTTCATCGAATGCTTGGGCACCCCATTGGTGCCAGTCCACCGGGTTGTCCTTGTGCTGGAGTAGATACGGGGAGGTGGCCTCGGAAAGACGGTTTGGCATCAGCCCTGGAATCTAGTGGGGACCGCGATTTCAGCCATTGGGGACACGAAGCTAGTCATATCGAACTCGACGCCTCCGACTTCGGTTGAACGATGTGCGCTAACTTCGTCCCATGATCGTTGCCCTCAAGATCATCCACATCACCTTCGCCGCTGCCTGGTTTGGGCACAAGATCCTCATCAGCCGCGATGTGAGCGAGTCTGTGCGCTCGATGGTGGGAACGGAGGCTTTTGTCGCTCGCATAAAGCGCGCCGAAAGGCTCGCACTGTTCTCGGGGCTGATGACTCTCGCCAGCGGCGTTGCCCTGGTCTACTACACCACCGGGTTCGCCGACACGCCCCTCCTGATCTACCTGGGTCTGGCCGCGGTACTGGCGATGTTCGTGGTGGGCGCCTTTGTTGCTCGACCGGCGTGGAAGACGATCCTGACGGGGCTGAGCCAACAGGACGTTGTTGCCGCCTCGGCAGGCGAGCCAAGACTGCGTCAGTCACTCTTGCTGGAGGACCTCCTCTGGATCCTGGCGCTGGCGACCATGGTCTCCGCCTGACCGATTTGGCGCATTCGTGTTAAATGGCTCGATGACCGGCTCAGATATTCAGGCTCTCTATCTGTCGGCAGAGAGGCGGTGGATGGACAGGTGGGTGGAAGGGCCCACCATCGAAGGCAACCCGCTTCGCCGGGGAAACTCTGCACCCGACGTGGAAGTCATTGCCGAAGACGGGTCGACCATGGCGATGAGCAGGGCTTGGTCGGAACGTCCCGCCTTGATCATGCTGTGGCGTCATCTCGGGTGTGGCTGCGGGCTCGATCGGGCCGGTCGACTCCAGGAGGAGCTTCCCGCCTACGAATCCGCCGGCCTGAACGTCGTGATCTGCGCCCCCGGCGAACCCGAGCGGATCGCGGCATACAAAGAGAGGTATGGCGTGCCGGTACCGATGTATTCGGACCCCCTCTACGAAGCCCACCGCGCCTTCGGTCTGGGTCACTGGTCGCTGGAGCAGGTCCTCTACGACGCCCCGGATGAGTATTGCGAGTTGGGTGTCGACACCGGCCGCGAATTCCAAAACGTTCGTCGCGCCCAGGGCCGTCCGCTGGTGGATGATCCCTGGATGCAGGCCGGGGAATTCGTTGTCGACACGCAGGGAACGATCCGCGTCGCCTACCTCTACAACTATTGCGAGGACTACCCCGATCCCCGCATATTCACCACAGCCGCTCGTCTGGCCGGATAGTTGAAAACCCTCCTGGTCATGCGGCATGCCAAATCGGATTGGCATGCCGACTACAGCGACGACCACGAACGCCCTTTGAACCGGCGGGGGGTACGCGATGCCGGAGTCATGGGTCGAGTGCTTGCTGGCGCCAGTCTCGTTCCAGCCCATGTGATCAGTTCCACGGCAGTGCGGGCGAGGAAGACCGCCGAATTGGCAAAGGAAGCCGGACGTTGGGAGTGTCTTCTCGAGCTCGATCGCCGTCTCTACGAGGCGGGGGTCGCCGACATTCTCGAGATCTGTGCGACCAGTCCAGAAGTCGATCCGATGATGATCGTAGGCCACCAGCCGACCTGGTCGATGTTGGTTTCCCGCCTGACCGGGGCGAGAGTGGAAATGAAGACGGCGGCGGTCGCAGTCATCGAGATCCCCGTCCCGTCGTGGTCCGAAGTGCTAAGCACCACTGGCTCGCTGGTCGATTTGCTCGAACCGGGTTCATTCGTCAGCTAAGCGGAAAAGATTTGAAGTGTCGTGAAAAGGGGGTTCACAAACCCGACTTCTTGTGTCATAGTGGATCTCCCGGGGATCCCCCGCTCCCCGCACCGCCCACAAGGCCTCAGGAGGACTTTTAGCTATGGCCGTCATTGGTACGCGTTCCGACAAGAAGGACAAGCCGAGGATTCGGCTTCACTCCAAACTCACCGATGAGCGCGGCCGCCTCACCACGGATCTGGTCTCCCAATACCTCACGGCCATCGGGGAATACGACCTGCTCACTGCCGAACAGGAGGTCGAGCTCGCTCAGAAGATCGAGGCAGGAGAGGAGGCCGCCGAGAAGCTGGAGAACAAGGAGTTCGACGGCAAGCGGCAGGAAATGGAGCTGCGCCGTCTTGCACGCCGTGGAGCCCAGGCCAAAGATGACTTTCTCACAGCCAACCTGCGTCTGGTAGTCGCCAATGCCCGCCGATATGCAAACACTTCGGGAATCGACTTCCTCGATCTGATCCAGGAAGGCAACCTGGGTCTGATTCGCGCCGTGGAGAAGTTCGACTGGCGCAAGGGTTTCAAGTTCTCGACCTATGCCACTTGGTGGATCCGACAGGCGATCACCCGCGCGATCGCAGACAAGTCGCGCACTGTGCGGATCCCGGTTCATCTCCATGACACTCTGGCAGCCGTCAGGGCTGCTCAGGCATCCCTCAAGGCCGAGTTGGGCCGCGATCCCCGTCCCGAGGAAATCGCCGAGGAAGCCGGCGTCACGGCCGACAAGGTTGAACTGGCGCTCAGCGTCGCGGATACGGTCTCGCTGGAGCAACCCATCGGAGAGGATGGCGCCCAGCTCGGAGACTTCATCGAGGACCAGGACGCGGCTGACCCGGTCCAGATGACCGAGGAGATGGACGTGGCCAACTCGCTTCGCATCTCGATCGAACGGCTGCCCGATCGTGAAGGGCGAATCCTGGCTCTTCGGTACGGCTTTTATGACGGCGTGCCTCGGACCCTGGAGGAAATCGGTGATGAGTTCAACCTCACCCGAGAACGCATCCGTCAGCTGGAGAAGCTGGCGCTGTGCCGTCTCCGTCATCCCTCATTTGGCATACGAGAGGCCGACCTGGTTTAACGCCTTCTCCTGAAATCGAAAAGACCCGCCATCGGCGGGTCTTTTCCGTGAATGCGGTTCTCGGGGGAGAGGGCACGATTCCGAGGGTCGCCGGGTGCGCTTAACTAGGGACATGCGGCTTGGTGATCTTGTCGGGGATGCCCCCTTCCTCTGTGGCCCGGAAACCACCGTGTTGGAGGCGGCCACCGCGATGGAAGGCTCCGACCTCGGTTCGCTGGCAGTGGTGGAGGGCATGAATCTCATCGGACTTGTAACCGAGAGGGATATTCGGCGAGCGGTGGCCGAGGGTATCGGCGTGGGAACCACCGTCTCCGGGATCATGAGCCGGGATCCCGACACATTTGATCCCGAACTCGATGTCTGGGACGCGGCTGCCTGGATCGCCGAGTCGGGTTACCGCCATCTTCCGGTGATGGACGACGAAGGACAGTTGCTTGGGGTGGTGTCGATCAGAGATCTGCTCCGCGCCCTGGTCGACTCGATCTAGCCGACTCGATCTAGCCAACCTGATCCGACCGGGGAATCCAAACCAGCCTGATGTCGGCCAGGCTCACATCGGTCTTCTCCAGCGGTATCTCGACTAGGGCAACGTCCTCAGCCTTCCCGTCCATCTCATCGCTCAGCTTGGCCATCTCCCGGGCAAGGTCATCCTCCAGCTCGACGAGCTCCGCCTGCTCCTCGGCCAGGTCGATCTCGGCTTGCTCGACTCTGGCCCGAGCCTGTGCGGTTGCGCTTCTACGTTTCGCGGCCTGGCCAAGCGGGTTGGAGCCGCGCCGACCGCCTATCAGGGCCCCGAGAAGATCCCCGGCCCCGGCCAGCAACTCGGCCTGTCCTTTGGCTGCGGCGGTTGCCTCCAGGTCGCGGACGCGGCTGTCCGCCTTGGAGATTGAGGCCTTCACCCGATCGATTCGGGTTTGATATCGCTGATTCAGCTTTGCCATCGCCGTGTCGGCTTCCGCAACGGCTGCGGCCCGGCATCTGAGCGTGAACTCATTCTCCGTTTCACCGACCCTCGCATAGAGCTTCAACGAGGGATTCTTGTAAATGGCGATTTTTCGGCTCGCGACGAGGTGGGATTTGACTGCGCTTTCAACCGACGTCCAGAAGGCCTTGGTGTGAAGTCTTGCCTCGCTCAGTGAATAGTTGGCTTCAGCCAGTGTCGGTTCAACAAGGAAGTCCCTGGGGTCGTGGTCGACCGTCTGCATGGTGCTGGGGTCGAAGGGTTCGCCGATGGGGTAGATCACCGCCTCGTATTTCTCCATATGGCTGACCTTGGCAGGAGCATCGTCGTAGAGGAGCCCCACAG
The DNA here is from genome assembly GCA_041599115.1 of Acidimicrobiia bacterium. Lineage (GTDB taxonomy): Bacteria > Actinomycetota > Acidimicrobiia > Spongiisociales > ZC4RG35 > JACZUI01. The sequence goes on along the minus strand of JBFHXF010000054.1, from coordinate 2,031 downwards.
TGATCGCGATGGCAGGTTCATAGTGGGAACCGGCCGGATCTGCGTTCACCTGTTCTGCCCACGGCGCTCCTGGATCCAGGAAAGATGTTGTCATCCCTTCAGGAGCTGCGGGGGCGACAGGAACCAGACCCGAATCGATACTCCCCGGCGGCTCATGTGCCGCTCGGGGGGAGGTCTCGGTGTCGGTGGGAAGAGCATCCGTTCTGTCTTTCATGAGCAGCGAAACTTGATCACGGGTGAAAGGCCCGGCGCGAAAGGACATGGCTCGTCGTGCCTTGAAGACCCGCGGCTTGTCTTTTGTTGTATGTAGTACGAACTGGCGCTTTTTCAGGCCCGAGATCAGTTGGGAGTAACCGGCGGCGTCGAGATCACCCTGCGAAGACGACAGGCCCTCGAGCATTCTGCGCTTGTCATTCTCGGTCTGGAGGCGACCGATGAACCAAGTTCCCGCATTCGACAGGGCCTTGTAATCGAGATCGACGGGATTCTGTGTAGCTAGCACCATCCCGACACCGAAGGCTCGGGCCTGTTTGAGAATGGTGAGGATTGGTTTCTTTGAAGGGGGTTCGGCGGTGGGGGGCGCATACCCGAACGCCTCGTCCATATACACCAGCACTCGTAGGCCCTCGCTTCCCGTCTGGGCGCGGAACCATGTCACCAACTTGGAGAGCAGAAGCGTGACCGCGAATTGGCGCTGTTCCTCTGTCAGATGAGCGAGATAGATGATGGCCGCTCTTGTCTTTTCCCCGGTCAGCATGGTCTCGATATCGAGAGGCCGTCCCACGATCCAGGAAGAAAACGAAGGAGATGCCAGAACGGCGTTGAGACCCATAGCCAGTTTTGTTCGCTCTTTCTCGGGAAAAAACACATCCAGGTCGAAGACCCCCAGCTTGCGAAACGGGGGTTTCGGGATCAGCCCGATGAGTGTGGCGAGGTCAAGATCCTGTCGCTTCCTCCAGAAGGTCTCGATGATGGTTGAAATCAGAATGTGATCGGGGCTGGAAACCGGATCGGAGTCGATCTTGGCCAAGACCAGGAGAGACGACACGTAGGACTCGATCTCATCCCTGATGAGTTCGGAGTCCTTTTCCCAGTCCATTTCGGGCGCCCGTAGCGTGCCGAGAACGTTGAGGCTGACGCCTGCAGACGACCCGGGGGTGTAAATCGTCATCTCGGTGTTCTCGGCAAGCCGTCTCATGCGTTCTTCCGTGATTCCCTCGGCGGTCATCCGCTTGCGCAGCTTGGTTGCTTCCTTCTCGGCCATCTGGTCGTCGGTCAACCCCTTTTGCTGGGCTTCGTTCGAGTCGATCCACGGCTTGAAATCTGCTGGGGCGAAGCCGGGAAAACTCAACAGCAGATTCCCCATGTCGCCCTTGGGATCGATAACGAGAGTCGGAACCGAGTTGATGAGGGACTCCTCGATGAGGTTGAATCCAAGCCCGGTCTTTCCCGTCCCGGTCATGCCCACGATCACACCATGAGTGGTGAATTGGTTCCCGTCGTAGAGCAGCGGCCCGGCGTCGTCGACGAGGGCTCCCAAGTACATCTTGTCGATGGAAACGTCCAGTCTTGGCCTCCAGGAACTGAAGTTAACCCGTCCGACACCATGTGAAGCACCTTCGCGGGCTCGGCTTATTCGAATTGGTTGGCGGTGAGAGTGTCGTAGGCTGGCGGATCGCCGGAGCGCCCCTTGGGTTCGCTCGACTCGAGGCGCCCCTTTGAAGAAGTCATTACGGATGAGCCATCATGTCATTTAGCCAACTAACGCCTGGAGCGGTGATTCGTGACGGGTTTGGTCTCATTTGGCGATTCGTGCGCGGACACCCTTGGTCCTTCGCGATAGCCCTCGTGGGATCGTTCCTCTTTGCTGGTGCCATCATCGCTTCGGCCAAGGTGATCGGATGGGTGACAGACTCGGTGATCATCCCGGTTCTGGACAAAGGCGCGGACCCGGATGGCCTCCTCGTCACGGCAGTCCTGGTGATCATGGCCGTGGCGATCGCAAAGGCAATCGGAGTGGTCTTCCGGAGG
>JBFHXF010000053.1:0-13487 GCA_041599115.1 Acidimicrobiia bacterium | reverse complement strand
CGTCGTTCCCGCGATTGGAATCACCCTGGTCAGCATGGCCGCCTTCGGCGGAAGGTGGATCTGGTGGTTGGATGTCCTCGCCAATTTCAGGGCCCAATACATCGTTTCCCTGATGGTCCTCGGCTCGGTTCTACTCGCCTCCAGATGGCGCAAGGTCGCCTACACCGTCCTAGGCGCAGCCGCGGTCAATCTGGCGTTTGTGGCCCCGCTCTACCTGGGATCGCCGCGTTCCCCCGACCCGGCGATGCCCACCATCAGGGTGATGAGTTTCAACCTCCTGTCGACCAACCAGGACTACGCAGCTGTCATCGATTACATCCGCGCGTTGAACCCCGACTTGGTCTTCCTTTACGAGGCAAGCCGTCCCTGGGAGGTGGCGATCGAATCGGCCGGTCTCGACTACGAGATCATCCGGGGGCGATCGAACGATCTGATATTCGGTACCCTGGTGTTGGCCCGGGATCAGGTCGAAGCCCTGTCCTATGGGTTTGCTGCCGAGCAGCCGAGAGCCATTCAACTGGTCTACAAGCCGCAAAGCTGGCCGGTGACGATCGACGTCCTCTCTACCCATCCGCTGGCCCCGACGAGCGCGAAAAGGGCCGCCTTCCGTGATGCCCAACTGGAATTTGCCGCCCAATGGGCTGTAGACCGAGCCGGCCCCGCCTTCATTGTCGGCGACTTCAACGCGACGCCATGGTCGTACCCGTTCCGGAGACTCATTTCGGTGGGAGGCCTACGAAATTCCCAGATCGGGTTCGGCCTACAGGCTTCTTTTGCGGCCACTTCCAACGTTTTCCTCCGTGTCCCGATCGATCATCTGCTGTACGACGATTCCATGACCGTCCGGGACCGGAGACTGGGTCCAAGCCTGGGATCGGATCATTTCGTGCTGATTGTGGATCTTCAGTACCGCCCGCCCTCGTGAAACCAACGCGGGTCGAGGCCGATTACCGTCTAGGGAATGCCAGATCGTTTTGCGGAGACACGGGCTCGTCTCGTTGAGCAGATCGGTGTTGATGGGGTAGCGGTCATCCCGGGCGCGAAGGAAGTAGTTCGAAGCTACGACGTCGAATATGTCTTTCATCAGGATCCAGATTTTCTTTACCTGACCGGTTTTCCTGAGCCTGATGCAGTGGCGGTGATCGCTCCGGGTCATTCCGACGGTGACTATGCCCTCTTTGTCAGACCCCGCAACCGCGAACAGGAAGTGTGGACCGGGTACCGGGCCGGTGTGGATGGCGCCAGGGAGATCCACGGGGCTGATGCTGCCTATGAATTGGGCGATTTCGACGAAACCATTCGGCGGTACCTCGATGGCCGCGAAGTGCTTTGGTACGCCACTGGCAACGCCAACTATGACGAGAGGATGACGGCACTCTTCAACAGAGGTCGCCAAACTCGCAATCGGATGGGTTGGAGGGTCCCGTCATCGATAAGGGATCTCTCGGTTCTTCTACACCGGATGCGTCTGGTCAAGACCGAGGAGGAGCAACGGATTCTCGCCGAGGTTTGCGAGCTTTCCGCCCTCGGACACCGTGAGGCCATGAGGTTCGCTGCCCCGGGCCAATTCGAGTACCAGATCCAGGAGGCGGCGGAGTACACGTGGCGCATGGCGGGCGCCCGGCACAACGGTTATCCGTCGATCGTCGCGTCCGGGGCCAATGCCTGCATCCTTCACTACGTCGAGAATTCGGCTCGGGTCAATGACGGAGATCTGATCCTGATCGATGCCGCCGCCGAGTTCGAGGGGTACTCCTCCGACATCACCAGGACATTCCCGGCGAATGGCAAATTCAGCGCCAACCAGAGGGCGCTCTACGAGGTGGTTCTGGCCGCAGAGAGGAGGGGTGTCGAAGGAGCGGTTTCCGGAGCCTCTTTCGACGTTCTCGAGGATGCTGCCGTCAAGACCCTCACCGAAGGTTTGGTCGATCTCGGGCTGTTACCGCTGTCCGTCGAAGACTCGCTGGCGATGCATCACTATCGGGCCTACTTCTTCCACGGTCTTGGACATTGGATAGGCCTCGATGTCCACGACAGGTCTCCCTCGCGGGTGGACGGAAAACATCAGAGCTTCGCACCCGGCATGACCTTCACCATAGAGCCCGGTCTCTATGTCTCACCCGACAAGCCCGAGCTCGAGTTGGCCCTGCTCGAGTACGACCGCGAAGAATGGTTTGCCAGGCGATTGCGTGAGGGCGACGCCAAGGCGGCGGCGATGGAGGCAACGGAGCGGGACAAGGCGGAGAAGATCAAGCACCAGGTGCCGGAGGGCTTTCTCGGGCTGGGTGTCCGGATCGAGGATGACGTCCTGGTCACTCCTGGGGGGAATCTCAATCTCAGTGTCCTGGCGCCTGTCGAAATCGACGAGATCGAATCGCTGTGTCGGGAAAGGTCGCTACTCCCGCTGAGCTAGGCGATAGCCGGGATCGCATAGCGAAAGATCACGAGAAAGTGCACAGTGCTCCCGGCGATCACGAGGACATGGAAAAGTTCGTGATACGAGAATGCCCGGGGAAACAACCGGGGCCGTTTGGTCATGAAGATCACCACTCCGGCCGTGTAGAACAGTCCGCCAAGTCCTATCAGGGCCACTGCTGCGGTTCCCAGCCGGTCATTGATCATCGGAATCCAAACCAGCGCCGACCACCCCATGATCATTTGAAGAGCCACCGAGAGGCGGGTCTTGACATGCGGGAGGACGGTCTTCAGCACGATTCCGGTGACGGCAATCGCCCAGATCAGGGAGAGGGCCACGATCAGCGCTGCGCCGTCCAAAGCAGCAATCGCGATTGGGGTAAACGTGCCGGCCACCACGAGGAAGATCATCGAATGGTCGATGCGCTGAAGCCGCGCCTTCCACCCCGAACTCCACGGGACCGAGTGGTAGAGAGATGAAACGGTGTACATGATGAATAGGGCCGCTCCGAATAGCAGGGAACCGGTCAAGGCTGGCCCGCTTCCGTTGGCTCTGCGGATCAGAAGGACGAGTCCGACGACGGCACCAATTGCCCCGGCGCCGTGAAGCAGACCTCGAACGGGGTTCTGCATCTTTCCGATGGTCAGCCGGTTCATCGAGCAAAGGATATGACAGCAAGGTCGCTGTGGGAGGTGTGGCCTCCGGTCATAGGTACGATGTACTCCCGCATGACCAGTCGTTTGCTCTATCGCATTTACGAGCGTCGTCTTCTCAGAGAACTCGACAAGGACAAGCTTCCCCGACATATCGGGATCGTCCTCGATGGCCATCGCAGGCACGCCCGCGAGGAGGGTCTGCCGTCTTACTCGGATTCGTATCGCGTGGGCATGCAGCGGTTCGAGGACTTTCTCGGTTGGGTCGAGAATCTGAAGATCCCGGTCGTCACCGCATGGGTCCTGTCGAGAGAGAACCTTTCGCGGCCTCCCGAAGAACTGGAGCCTTACTTCGACGTGCTGGTGGAACTATTCGACCGTCTTCCCGCCCTTTGTGCGCGTGTCGAGATGTCGCTTCGGTTCATCGGGAGTCTCGATTTGCTGCCTGACCGTCTGGTTGCCGCAGCCAAGGCCGCCGAGGAACTGTCACATGCCGGGGGACGCCGTCTCAACATCGCCATGGGCTACGGAGGGCGCCAGGAGATAGTCGACGCGGCAAAGGACCTGGTGGCTTCTCTCATCGCAGAAGGAGTCCCACCCAATGAGATTTCCAATCGAATCGATTCGGACGCCCTGGCCGCCCACATGTATTCGAGTGACCTGCCGGACCCCGACCTTCTGATCCGCACCTCGGGTGAGTCGAGATTGTCCGGGTTTCTCCTCTGGCAATCGGCCTACGCCGAGTTCGTATTCGTCGATGTCAATTGGCCCGCCTTCAGACGTGTGGATTTCCTCCGCGCCCTACGCGATTTCACGAGCCGCGAACGCCGATACGGCAAATAGGCGGGAGGGAATCAATCCGAATGAGGGTGACCGTCTGTCAGTTGCCAGATCCTCCATCGGGTTTCGAGGAAGCGTGGCTGTCCCTCGCGGCGCACCTCCAGAAGTCGGGATCAGAATTCGTGTTGCTCCCCGAGCTTCCATTCCACGCGTGGGTTGGTTGGACAGATCGGTTCGCGCTGGAGGATTGGGAGTCGGCAGTTGTATCCCATCTCGAATGGATCGAGAGACTGGGCGAACTGGGCGTGGCCTCGGTGGCCGGGTCGCGCCCGTTTACAACCGAGTCAGGTGACCGGCACAACCGAGCATTCATCTGGGTGGATGGGGTGCTCAGCGACGGTCACGACAAGTACTACCTCCCAGAGGAGCCCGGATTCTGGGAGGCAAGCTGGTACGCGCCCGGCGATGGGTCTTTCGACGTGATGAGCATGGGTCAGCACGCCACGGGCTTCATGATCTGCACAGATATTTGGTTCACCGAGCATGCTCGCGGATATGCCCGACAAGGAGCGGAGCTCCTGTTGGTGCCGCGGGCTACGGAGCTGCGCACCACCGACAAGTGGATCGCCGGCGGGCAGGCGGCGTCGGTGATGTCGGGCGCCTTCGGCCTCTCGTCCAATCGTTGCGGTTCATTCAACGGGGTCACCTTCGGCGGAACCGGCTGGGTGATCGACCCCGATGGCGCGATTCTCGGGCTCACTACCGATGACGAGCCGTTCTTGACTGTGGACATCGATCTGAACCAGCCGGCACAGGCAAAGGCGACCTATCCGAGGTACGTCAAAGAGTGAGCACGTTTCCTTCCCCGGGAGCGAAGCGACATGTTTCCTCCCCCAGGAGGTGTCATCCGGCCGACCGGCGTCTGTTCGGCCCGAGGTGTGAAAGCGCAGCCAGGATCCGTGGGGACATGTGTGAGGGTTGCTGAGGGCCGAAGTCGGCCGGCATGGAACAGTTCCGGAGGGGGCTCCTCGCCTTGCTCCCTGGGGGGAGAAACAGTTCCGGAGGGGCTGTCTGAGCCCTAAGCCGAGACCATTCCCGGGTGGAGGTGGGAAACATCGCCTAGCTGGCGAAGCGAAAAGGTCCACCCTGTGCTGACCCGTGTTGTAGTCAGTCGGGAGACGCCGGTGTGAGGCTGACGGAATCTCTCCCATTCCCACGGGACAGGTTCGAGACCCAGCAAGTGTCCCAGTACGACTGCGTTTGTGCCGGCATGGGCGACGATGATTACTCGCTTATTGGGGTCGTCCACCTCCCATAGATGTCTGTTTTCCTCATGCATGGTGTGAATCCCGTGAGAGTCGAGTGTGGCTGCTAGACCATTGACGACTCTTTCGTGGAATGTCCGGAACGTCTCACCTCCCGGATAGCCGTCCCACATCTCGTCCATCGTTCGGAACTGCGACTCCATCAACATCTTGTCGACTTCTTCGGCGGGTGATCCGTCCCAGTGTGGCGGGCTGTTCAACTCCTGAAGCCAGTCGTAAGTCTCTGACGGTGTACCGGTCTCCCCCTCCACCGGCTGAGCCGTCTGCTGAGCCCGATTCATGGGGGATACCCAGAGCTCGTCGACGTTGTCCAGGCTGGCGAGCCGATGAGCGACACGTTGCGCTTGTTGACGGCCGAGATGGGTCAGGTCGGGGTTGTTTCGGGCGATTCGATCTGGAGCCCAATCGGGTTGACCGTGCCGGACGAGAAACAGATCCACAACCCGACGCTACTACTCCCTGAGTGATGGCAGTCCGGGCCGATGTCGACCTCCGGATGTGAGGCCAGCGTCTTACCATGAAAGGGTGTCACGAGACCTTCTCATTGAACATCTGCGTAGCCATTCCATCCGCACCGACGGGCCATTCACTCTGCGTTCGGGCGTGGTTTCGTCGTGGTATGTCGACGCCAGACAGACCACATTCGATGGCGGGGGCGCTTGGCTGGTCGGTCGAGCCGTCTTGGACGTGTTGGCTGCCGATGTCGAGTGTGTCGGGGGTATGACCATGGGCGCCGACCCGATCGCGATTGCAGCTGCGATGGTGGCAGTCGACCAAGGACGCAACCTCAATGCTTTCTCGATTCGCAAAGAGGCCAAGGACCACGGCATTGCCGGGCGGCTTGTCGGATCGGTCACATCCGGATCGAAGGTGGCGATCCTGGAAGACACCATCACCACCGGCAAGGCAGCGGGCGAGGCAGCGGATGTGGCGGAGGGGGCCGGGCTTCAGGTCGTACAGGTGATCGCCCTCCTCGACCGGTCATCGGGCCTGGCGGCAAAGACGTTTGCTGATCGCGGGATACCCTATTCAGCCGTGGTCACAGCAGCCGATCTCGGGATGGAGGGCTGAATTGGTGGTTCGTCGGTCTGCGGTGCGGATGTGGTTGATGGCCATGGGGGCCATACCCCTGTTGGTCATTTCGATCGATGTGCTTTTCAAACGAAGAATCGCCAACTGGCTGCGGGAGATCATCTTCCGCCCGGAGGACACCCAGATCTACGAGGCGAGGGACGTCATCTACGCCTGGGGCATCGTCATATTCGCTGTTGTCCTCGTGGCGTGGGGTCTGAAAGAGCTCTTCTGGCCGACAAATGTCATCCAGTGCCAGGACAAAGGGCTGGCGGTCCGGCTCCGGGGTCCGTTTCGCAAGGCGTTTCTGATCCCTTGGTCAAACATCGTCGACGTCGGGGCGCAAACCATCACCGACGAGGGCGATGTCTTGCCGCTATTGCGAATCCAGGTCGTGGGCCGCGATGGCCTGCCCGACCACCCCTGGGGGGCTCGATGGATCGAGGAGCGGGTGCTGGGAATGCTGGCGCAGGACTGGTCCGAGGAGCCTGCTGAGATCGCCACAGCCATTTCGGATTTCGCAGTTGAAGCGGCTCGACGCGAGTCCAGGAAGCGGACATCGAGCATCTGGGAACCGGAAGCATGACCCTGGTCGGCGCCCACGTGCCCGCGGGTCACCCGCTGGCCGAGGCGATCGACCGGGATGCCCAACTGGTGCAGATATTCCTCTCCAATCCGCAGTCCTGGAAGAAGCCATTGCCGCGTGATGATGCTGAAGAACTCAAAGCTGCTCCCATCCCGATCTATGTTCACTCTCCCTACCTGATCAATGTGTGCGCGGACAACAATCGGGTTCGCATTCCCAGCCGGAAGATCCTCCAGGACACCTGCGATGCGGCTTCCGAAATCGGCGCCGCCGGGGTGGTCGTGCATGGAGGCCACGTCACCGGGGACGGGTCCCAGGATGAGGGGATCGTGAGATGGGGTAAAGCACTCGAGACTCTCGAGACCGATGTCCCTGTGCTGATCGAGAACACCGCCGGAGGTGATAAGGCCCTCGCCAGGAGAGTGGAGTGGATAGCCCGGCTTTGGGGGGAGATTGGGCATTTCGGGGTGGGTTTCGTTCTCGACACGTGTCATTCCTGGGCCGGTGGTGAGCCATTCGACGACCTGGTCCACAGGATCATGGAGGCGACCGGCCGGATCGACTTGATACATGCCAATGACTCGAAAGATCCCTTTGACTCCCGTCGTGATCGTCACCAGAACCTGGGGAGGGGGACAATCAACCCGGCGGATCTCGTCACGGTGCTCCGGGCAACTGATGCGCCGATCGTGGTCGAGACCCCGGGTGGGGCCGCCGAGCAGGGGTCGGACATCACCTGGATCCGCTCTCGCATCTGAGGGTTCGAAGAGTTCAACAAACGGACGGCGCCGCTATCCCAACTCGTGACGTCAAGTACCCTTATGGTCATGGCCGGCAAGGTCACAACCCCCCAGATCCGGGAACGCAAGGGCGGTCCCAAGATTTCCATGCTCACGGCGTACGACTATCCGTCGGCGCTGATCGCCGACCGCGCCGGCGTTGACATCATCCTTGTGGGAGATTCGGCGGCAAACGTGGTCCACGGCATGGACTCGACGCTCGGTATCGGTATCGAGGAGATGATCGTCCATGCCCGAGCGGTGGGTCGGGCCGCGCCCTCTGCTCTCGTCGTTGTCGACATGCCCTGGCTGACCTTTCACACCACGCTCTCCGATGCGGTGCTCAACGCCGGCCGTCTCGTCAGGGAGGGGGGAGCCGAAGCGGTCAAGCTCGAGGGCGGGAGCAAGCGTGTTCCGGCGATCAAGGCGATCCTCGACGCAGAAATCCCCGTGATGGGCCATGTCGGCCTGACACCGCAGAGCTTTCACGCAATGGGTGGTTTCAAGGTCCAAGGCAAGTTGGTCGAAGCAGCCCACGAGATGATCGATGACGCCAAGGCACTGGCGGACGCAGGCGTCTTTTCGATAGTCATCGAAGGAGTGCCTGACGTATTAGGCGAGATCATCACCAAGGAGGTCAGCGTCCCCACCATCGGCATTGGGGCAGGACGCGGAACCGACGGCCAGGTCCTGGTCTTTCATGACGTGCTCGGCCTTGGATTTGGACATCGTCCCAAGTTCGTTCGCCCCTATGCCAACCTGGCCGAGGAAGCAGTCGAGGCGGTGAAGCGATTCGTCGCAGATGTGGACAGCGGAGCCTTTCCCGGTGACGAGGAGTCCTATCACGTCACAGACGAGGTCGCATCAGAATTGATCAAGGGTCGCACGTCCGCCCTCTAGTCCTTCTTTTGTTGGTCGCGTGTGCCGGCTCCCTGTCTCGCGGGCCTTTTCCCACCACCAGGGTGGAGGTTGACCACCAGGCTTTGACGGTTTGGGTGGCCGATCAGCCCTCGGAGCGTCATCAAGGGCTTCGGGAGATCGAGCGACTGCCCGAGAAGATCGACGGGATGTTGTTCGTTTATGACGCTCCCACCGAAGTTGCCTTTGGGATGCTCAACACACACATCCCCCTCGACATCTGGTGGTTCGACTCGTCGGGGGCCCTTGTCGGTGGTGCGGAAATGAATCCGTGCCAAGCCGAACCGTGTGCGGCGTACCGATCCCCCGGCCCTGTCCGATGGGTTCTGGAGACCCCTCTCGGTGCCTATGATTTCCAACAAGCCGCCGCCCTCTCGAATGTCGAAAGACGGTGATCGGGTCTACCATTGCCGAATCGCATCGGCGTCTCGCGCCGCCGACGCGGCACGCCCCTGCTCCATCGAATGGTGGGGCCTTCCATGAGGATGTCCACAGGAGGTCATATGCGCGGTTATGAAGTAATGACGATTCATCGTCCGGATCTGGCGGAGGACGAGATCGACGCCAAGGTAGGCGATCTGGTGAAGTTCCTCAATGAGAAGGGGGCCAGCGTCCAGGGAAGCGATCTCTGGGGCAAACGCCGCTTTGCCTACGAGATCGATCATCTCTCTGAGGGCTACTACTCGGTGATCAAGTTCGAGGCCGAGCCCGGGGCGATCGACGAGGTGGATCGCATCCTGTCACTGGCCGACGAAGTCGTCCGCCACAAGATCGTTCGTCTGGGCGGCTGACTGGAATCTGTCCCAACTACGCGGCATAGTCGTTATGGGACTCGAGTAGAGGAGAACTCAGATGTCGAACAATGTCACACTCATCGGGAATCTGGTGGACGATCCCGAATTGCGCTTCACTCCGTCCGGGGTGGCCATGGCCAAGATCCGTCTCGCCGTCAACCGACGTTGGCGGGGTCAGGACGGCGAATGGCAGGAAGACACCAGCTTCTTCACCGGCACGGTTTGGAGAGAACAGGCCGAGAGCGCGGCCGAGTCTCTGCAAAAGGGTGCCCGGGTCATCGTTACCGGCCGTCTCGAGCAGCGGTCCTGGGAGACCGACCAGGGAGACAAGCGATCAGTCGTGGAGATCCAGGTCGACGAGATCGGACCATCTCTGCGCTGGGCCACCGCCACCGTAAACAAGACGACTCGTTCGGGCGGCGACTGGAATTCCAAAGAAGCGAGCACGGTGCCGCCGGCGCCGGTCGCCCGGGAGAGCTATGGCCCCGACGAAGCCCCTTTTTGATCAGGAGTTAGAACTACATGGCTAGAAAGAGCACCAACAACCCCCGTCCCAAACGTCGGCGCGGCCCGGAAATGCGTCGGGGACGTCCCAAGCCCTGCGCCTTCTGCAAGGAGAATGTCGAATACATAGATTGGAAGAACGTTTCCGTTTTGCGGAAGTATGTCTCCGACAGGGGAAAGATCCGGGGGCGCCGCATGAACGGCAACTGCCCGAACCATCAGCGTGAGGTGGCCATTGCCATCAAGAATGCCCGCGAGATGGCCCTCCTTCCCTACCTGGGCTCTGGCTCGAGATGAAGCTGATACTCACCGCCGATGTCACCCAACTGGGCCATCGTGGCGATGTGGTCGATGTGGCCGACGGCTACGCCCGCAACTTTCTACTACCCAGGAAGAAGGCGGTCCCGGCCAGTGATGGGATGCTCGCCCAGGCCGAAGCGACTCGTGCCGCCCGCCTGGAGACTGAGCGCAGGGCCAAGGAGGCCGCCGAGTCCATTGCGACGCAACTGGTCGGCACCCGCGTCGTTCTCGCCGCGCAGGCCGGCGACGAGGGTCAGCTCTACGGCTCTGTCTCCGTGACCGACATTGCCGAGGGAGTGAAGCGGTTCACCGGAATCGAACTGGAGAAAGGCGTCATTTCTGTGGCGCGCCCAATAAAGGCCATCGGGCTACACGAGATCCATGTGAAGTTGCATCCCGAGGTCGAGTTCCCGCTAACGCTCGACGTCATTCCGGCGTCGTAGCCTTCGTTGAACGACTTCGGTGTGACGGCTCGCCCATTCCATTTCGAAATACCCAACCCCCGCCGTCCCACCTTGCTGCTGCTTCATGGGCTAGGCATGGGTCATCGAATGTGGATGCCGCAGATCGATGCGCTGAAGGATTCGTTCCACATTGTTGCCCCGGACCTGCCGGGTCTTGGCAGGTCGAAGGATCTCGGTCCTTTCTCGATTCGGGGAAACCACATCAAAGCTGCCGCAAGAGAGGACGCCATGTCGACGGGAAAGGATGGTTTTCTCTCGGCCGTGAGGAGCGCGTCCGGCGTTGACTTCAGGTCCTCGCTGCCAGACGTGCGCGTTCCGACCACTGTGGCCTGCGGGGCCAACGACCGACCCAACCTCCGTGCTTCAAAGGAAATGGCGGCCAAGATCCCTGGTGCGCGTCTTGAGATCATCTCCGAAGCAGGGCATGTTTGGAATCTCGAAAAGCCCGAGCAGTTCAACCTGCTGATTCGGGAGACGGTCAGGGCGGGCTTCCCGGAGAATTAGCGACTAATTTCGCGGTCTCCTGTCAATGTCTTCCACCGCGAAAAACAAACACGAGATCAGGTTGGCCCCTCGGCCGCCGTGGTCTAAGTTCTGCTTACTTCCCCCGCTGACGGCGGCTCAGCTTCCCCGCTAGGCGGGGTCTTGCGCGCCAGGGCCCCAGAATCTGTCGGTGGCTCATGGCAACTTGTAGGTGAGGACAAACGTGGATCAATTGACCGAACAACGCCCGATGCGGCCGGGGTACCGAAACCCACCGCATTCCCGTGAATCTGAGGAGTCGGTGCTGGGCGCGGTTCTTCTCTCCGAAGAAGCGGTCAATGAGGTCATGGACCGCATTCATCCGGAGGACTTCTACGTCCCGGCTCATCAGGCGATCTTCGAATCGATGCGCGAACTGTTCGACACGAGTCAGCCGGTCGACGCAGTCACGGTGTCCGAGGTGCTGCGTCGCAAAGGCGAGCTGGACAAGATTGGTGGTGTGGCCTATCTGACCCGTCTGGTCGACATCGTGCCTTCGACATCGAATGTCGTCTACTACGCGGACATTGTCGAAGAGCACGCCAAGCGTCGCGAGCTGATACGGGCCGGGGCCACGATCACCGATGTTGCTTTCGACATAGATGAGGAGATCTCCACGGTCCTTGATCGTGCGGAGCAGGTTGTGCTTGGTGTCGCCGAGAGGAGAACGTCACAGAGTCTTCTTGAGGTCGGGCCCTTGTTCAAGGAGGTCTTGGAGCACATCGAGTTGCTCGAGGAGAGCGGGGCCGATCTGGCCGGTCTTTCGACTGGCTTTGTTGACCTGGACAAGAAGCTGGCGGGACTCCAACCAGCGAATCTCGTCGTGATCGCAGCCAGACCCGCCATGGGAAAGTCCTCGCTCGCCACCGGCATCGCCATCAATGTCGCTCTCACGAATGAGCCGGTAGCCATCTTCTCGCTGGAGATGTCGAAGGAAGAGATCGTCCAACGGATCCTCTCATCTGTTGGCAAGGTCGACTCGATGAAGTTGAGATCAGGACAGCTGGGGCCCCTCTGGCAAAAAGTCGTGGACGCCGCCGGAAAGATGTTCAAAGCCCCGATCTATATCGATGACTCCCCGGTGGTGACGGTGACCGATATCCGGGCCAAGTGTCGGCGTCTCAAACGCAGATCGGGGCTGTCCCTGGTTGTTGTCGACTATCTCCAGCTGATGCAGGCCTCCAACCGGGAGAACCGCCAACAGGAGATATCGGAGATCACCCGGAATCTGAAGAACCTCGCCCGTGAGTTGGAAGTGCCGATCATCGCTGTTTCTCAGCTCAACAGATCTCTGGAGTCGAGAGAGGACAAACGACCAAGACTTTCCGATCTGCGAGAGTCAGGCGCCATTGAGCAGGACGCCGACGTGGTTATGTTCATCTACCGGCACGAGTACTACCACCCCGAGGAGCAGGAGAAACGGGGCCTGGCAGAGGTCATCGTGGCCAAACACCGGGCCGGTTCCACCGGTCCCGTAGAGCTCACCTTCCAGCCCGAGTTCACCCGCTTTGCCAACCTGGGACGGGACGTCAGCTAGCCACCTTGACATAACTAAGTCTCTTAGTTACAGTGACTAAGGATATTAGTTATACCCAGAGGAGGCGAGATGGTCACGACGACCGACAAGAGCTCAGATCGAACATTGCGGAAGGTGTTGATGGCGAACGGCTGGTTCTCCATCATCTCGGGGGCGGTCGCTGCCGGGTTATCAGCCCCGCTGGCCGATTACATGGAGATACCGTTTGCGGTTCTGGTACTGGTCGGCCTCGGCGTTGTCGCGTTTGGTGTTCTCACCCTGATCAACGTCCGCCGGGAGCTGCTCGATCGCCCACAGGCGATTGCGACCACCCTTGCCGACGTGACGTGGGTCATCGGCGCCGTGGGGATACTCGCCGCATTTCCCGGTTCGATGAGCAGCGAGGGCAAGGTTCTGCTCGCCGGAGTTTCAGCGGTTGTGGCTCTTTTCGCCATCAGCCAGGCTGCCGTGCTTCGTCGCTCTCCGGGAAGGGTCTCGTGAGGTCGATCACCACTGAAGTCGAAATCGAGGCGACTCCAGAAGAGGTTTGGGCAATGCTCGTCGCCGTGGACGAGTTCGCCGGCTGGAACCCATTCATGATCGAAGCGGCTGGACCGGTTGCGCTTGGGCACCGACTGCAGGTGGTCATCCGCCCTCCCGGCGGGTCGGCGAAGACCTTCAAGCCGACAGTTACCGTTTGCGAGCCGAATCGGGTCCTCGAATGGCTGGGACGAGTGGGGATGCCGGGGCTATTCGATGGTCGTCACCGCTTCGTGGTGGAGATGCGGAACGGGTCGACATACCTGGTCCATTCGGAGGAGTTTCGTGGAGTTCTGGTACCCCTTATCTTCTCCTCGAT
>JBFHXF010000052.1:0-13562 GCA_041599115.1 Acidimicrobiia bacterium | reverse complement strand
GGTCGTAGTGGGTCTGGCCATCATCGTGGCCATATTCAGGCACCGTGCTACTGCCTCGGTTGACGAGTTGAGCGAGCTCAAGGGTTGATGTCGATGCGGCATATCGACATCAACGGTCTTGGGTGCTGGGTCTTGGGTGGTGACTCGTCCTCAAATGTCATTGCGGTCACTGATCCGGCCCAAAACTCAGAACCCATAGCCCATAACTCAGAACCCATAGCCCATAACTCAGAACCCATAACCCAAAACTCAGAACCCATAACCCAAAACGAGGTCACCTGATGACCTCCTTCATGACCTCCTATCTCTGGCTATTGATCGCCTTTCCCCTCGCCGGGTCGGTCTTTCTTCACTTCTTCGGCAGATACCTCAAAGAGCCCCTCAGCGGATGGCTGGCCTCAGCTGCCAGCGCCGCCTCATTCGCACTTGTCCTCGCCGCCGCTCTGCCCTTCATTCAGGGGGGTGAGCAGGGAACTGCTCTCATGCTTTGGAAGTGGATGCCGGCCATCGGGGCCAACCTGGAGTTGTTCTGGGATCCTCTGGCTGCATTGATGGCTCTGGTCGTCACGGGGGTGGGGACGCTGATCCATGTCTTCGCCATCGGCTACATGCACGGAGACGATCGGTATCACCGGTTCTTCACCAAGCTCAATCTGTTCATGGCCTCGATGCTGACCCTCGTCCTGGCCGGGAACTACGCGATGCTGTTCCTCGGGTGGGAGCTGGTCGGTCTCAGCTCCTATCTCCTGATCGGTTTTTGGTACACGCGGCCGTCGGCCGCCGCTGCGGCAAAGAAAGCGTTCATCGTCAACCGGATCGGAGACTTTGGCTTCATGGTCGCCCTGATGCTGGTGTTCACCGCGTTTGGCACCCTTTCTTTCACGGGGATCTTCGATCGAGCGGGCGAGATACTTGGCGTGGGACTCGCCACCGCCATCGGCCTTCTTATGTTCGTGGGTGCGGCGGGAAAGTCTGCTCAGGTGCCCCTGTACGTCTGGCTGCCTGACGCGATGGAGGGCCCAACACCGGTATCGGCTCTCATCCATGCCGCGACGATGGTCACGGCCGGTGTCTATCTGATCACGCGCTCTGCGGCCATCTTCGCACTGGCTCCGATTGCCTCCACCACCGTGGCAACCGTCGGTGCTATCACCGCTCTCTGGGCGGCAACGATCGCCCTTGCGCAGAAGGACATCAAGAAGGTCCTCGCCTACTCGACGGTCTCTCAGCTTGGCTATATGTTTCTGGCAGCCGGTGCCACCGCTTATGTGGCGGGGGTCTTCCATCTCATGACCCACGCCTTTTTCAAAGCCCTGCTGTTCCTCGCCGCCGGGTCGGTCATACACGCGATGGGCGACGAGCAGGACATGCACAAAATGGGTGGGCTGTTCAAGAAGATGCCAATCACTGCGGTGACCATGGGGATCGGAACGCTTGCCATCGCCGGGATTCCCCCACTCGCAGGGTTTTGGTCGAAGGATGACATACTCGGATCCGCCTTTGCCCGTGGCGGATGGTTCTACGCCTTGTGGATCGTGGGCCTGATCACGGCAATGCTCACGGCGTTTTACATGGCGCGTCAGTGGGTCCTGGTGTTCCTGGGAGAGCCGCGATGGACTGAGGGCGCCCATCCCCACGAGTCACCGCGGGTGATGACCGTCCCGTTGATGGTTTTGGCCCTCCTTGCGGTGGTTGGGGGCTTGATCAACACCCCCTTCCTGGCCACCCTCGAACACTTCCTCGAGCCGAGCTTCGATCTGGTTGCCCTGCAGCATCCGCCTGAAGGAACCGTGATGTTCATGCTTCTTGCCGGATTGTCCGTGGCCGCCGCTCTCGTGGGAGCGGGCATCGGGTACCTGACTTATCGGAGACCCAGGGAGAGGTGGGAGAGTTTCGAGCACAGCTTCGAACCGCTCTGGGGCACCTGGGAAGCGGCCTATCGGGTCGACGATCTGTACGGAGCGATCATCGTGGCACCGACCCGGCGAACGGCGGAGGTCGCCGCATTCGGGATAGATCTCCCGATAATCGACGGTCTGGTGAATGGGATCGCAGTGGCGGTTCGTCGGGTCGGCGACATGGCGCGACCCCTGCAGAGCGGATTTGTCCGCAGTTACGGAGCGGTCTTCCTGGCCGGGGTGATCGCGTTGGTGATCTGGCTGGTGGTGGGCGGATGAGTGACTCTCTTCGGCGGCAGATCTTCTCCGGGCGGCTGGGCCGACCGGAGTCACCTGTTGCGCTGTGGAGCGAGCGATGCTGACGGCGCTGATCGTCCTCCCGATTATTGGCTCGATAGCCGTGATGCTGGTCCCGGCGCGTCGCCGCGAGCTCCACCTCCCACTGGGAATCGCCCTCTCGATGCTTCCCCTGGCCATGGCCGGCTATCTGTTCTGGATCTTCGAGCCTGCCGCCGGCCAACAACTTGTGACGCTGGTGCCCTGGTATGAGCCCTGGGGGATCAACTGGTATCTCGGGGTGGACGGGATCTCGTTACCCATGGTGATGCTGACGACGTTCCTCGTTCCGATTGCACTTGGCGCCTCGACTTCGATAACCACGAGGACCAAGGAATTCGTGGTCTATACGCTGTTTCTCGAGGCCGGGATGATCGGGGTATTCCTCTCTCTGGACTTGTTCCTGTTCTTCGTGTTCTTCGAGGCGATCCTGGTTCCGATGTACTTCATCATCGGGATCTGGGGAGGGGAGCGTCGGATCTACGCCGCGATGAAGTTCTTCATATACACCGCTGTGGGTTCGGCGCTCATGCTGGCTGGCATCATCGCCTTGGCGGTGAGTCACAACCAGCAATTCGGTTTTCCGTCGTTCGCTCTTGGTGATCTCGCCCAGGTGGCACTCAGCCCGGGAGCGGAAAGATGGTTGTTTGCCGCCTTCGCATTGGCATTTGCCATCAAGGTACCCCTGTTCCCGCTGCACACCTGGCTCCCCGATGCCCACGTCGAGGCACCCACCGCGGGTTCGATCCTCCTGGCCGGGGTTCTCCTGAAATTGGGGACTTACGGGTTGCTCAGGTTCAACCTCACCCTCTTCCCCAACGCATCGGTCGACGCAGTGCCGATCATGGCCACTCTTGCCGTGATAGGAATCCTCTATGGCGCGGCAGTGGCCGTCGTCCAACCCGATCTGAAGAAACTCGTTGCCTACTCCTCGGTGAGTCATCTCGGATTCATCGTTCTCGGCACTTTTGCGCTCACGTCCGGAAGTCTCCAGGGAGCCGTCATCCAGAATCTGAATCACGGGCTCACGACGGGCGCATTGTTCCTCCTGGTAGGGATGATCTACGAGCGTCGTCACACCAAGAAGATCGAGGACTTCGGAGGTCTGCAGAAGGTCATGCCTATCTATGCGGGCTTCTTCCTCTTCATGACCTTCGCCTCGATCGGGCTTCCCGGTCTCAACGGGTTTGTCGGCGAGTTCCTGGTGCTCGTCGGGAGTTACGCGACCCTCCCCGTCTTCACCATCCTTGCTGCGGGAGGAGTCATTCTGGCTGCTGTCTATTTGCTTTGGGCCTACGAGCGGGTTTTCACAGGGGTCCCCGACCGTTCCGAGAACAAGATTCTCTCCGACCTGTCGGGACGGGAGATTGCGCTGCTGGCTCCGATTGCCGCAGCGGTGCTGGTGATCGGGCTCTTCCCCGGCCTTTTGCTCGACAAGATCGCCCCATCGACCGAGTTGGTCCTCGACAACATCGAGAGCGTCACCGCCTATCGGGTTCCGGACCCGGGCAGACTCATTGACGTGTTCGTTGCTGGGGAGATCGGCCGATGATCGCAACGCCCGAGATTTCATGGATCGCCATAGCGCCGGATCTCATCCTGGCGCTGGGCGCTGCCTTCGTGCTGCTGATCGATGTGCAGTGGAAACCATCGCGACGCGTGCTCGGCATCGTGGTGGCTGTCGCACTGGTTCTGGCCGGGGGAGCCACGCTGGTCCAGAAGCTGATCGCTGAGGACGCCTTGCTCGCCCGCGATCCGTTCCGGCTCATTTCCTTCTCTGGCATGGTGATCGTGGACGGTTTCGCGGTCTTTGCCCGCTTCGCCCTTCTGGTGGTCACAGCACTCGGCGTGCTCGCAGGATGGCGGTTCATCGAGGACCTGGGGAGGAGGGGCGCCGAGGCTCTCGCCCTGATTCTGCTGGCCACCACCGGGTTTTCGCTGATGGTCGGCTCCAACAACCTGGTTCTGGTCTTCCTGGGTCTCGAAGTCGGCTCCATTGCCCTCTACGTGCTTGCCGGCATGGCCAGGGAACGGCCGGAAAGCGATGAGGCCGCAGTCAAATACTTCCTCCTCGGTTCGTTCGCCTCGGCGTTCTTCATCTACGGTGTGGCCCTGACCTATGCGGGCACCGGCTTCTTGACCATTCTCGACATACGGGCCTTCTTCAACCGGTTCATCGTGACCGATCCGATCGTGATCTACATCGGTGTGGGGCTGATGATCGCCGGGCTTGCCTTCAAGGTCTCGGCCGCTCCTTTCCATTCTTGGGCGCCCGACGTCTACCAGGGTGCCCCAGCGGGCTTGGTGGGCTACATGGCCGCCGTAGCCAAGATCGCCGGTTTCGTCACCATCACCCGGATCCTGCTGACGGCGTTTGGCGGATTCGACGTGGCATGGGTCCAGGCCGTCGCCGGTATCGCGGCATTGTCGATGCTCCTGGGTGCGACACTGGCCCTCGTCCAGGGCGATGTGCGAAGAATGCTGGCCTATTCGGGTGTCGCTCATGCCGGCTTCATCATGACCGGGCTCGTCGCCGGCACGACTCGGGGTGTCCTCTTCTATCTAGCGGCATATGCGGTTCAGCTGGTAGGGGCTTTTGCCGTTGTGGCGGCCGTTGGGGGATCCGACGCGGCCCGTTCTTCAATCGACGACTATCGCGGCCTTGCCAGAACGAGTCCCGGGCTGGCCGGTTCTTTTGCCGTGTTGCTGCTTGGGATGGCTGGTCTCCCGCTCACGTCCGGCTTCATAGCCAAGTTCGGCGTGTTCTCTCAGGCGTGGAGCGCCGGCTTCGAGTGGCTGGTGGTAGTCGCCGTCCTGGCTTCGGTGATCGCTTTCGCTTTCTATCTTCGGATCATCGTGGTGATGTACATGGACGAGGCTCAGGACAGAAGGCTGGCCGTGGGATCCGCCATCCGCTGGGTTATCGGTGTCGCGGTGGTCGCCACGATCGTCTGGGGTGTGTTGCCCGGTTCGCTACTCGACCTGGCGTCCAATGCGTTGGCTCTCTAGGAGCTTGCTTCTTCTCGGTATCGTCTCCCTGCTGGGTTCCGTCGGGATGCCACCGGTGCTGGCGGCCGACACGGCCTCATCGGACGTCGCCATCATTCGTCAGGGCGTGGTGATCGAAGATGACCTCTACATCACCGGTCTCGCTGTGGTCATCGACGGCGAGGTGCACGGGGATGTTGTCGCCTTCGCGGCAGAAGAGGTCGTGGTGAATGGTCTGGTCACCGGGAGCGTCTTCGCCGCGACGCAGAACGTGACCATCAACGGCGAGGTGACCCGAAGCGTCAGGGTGGCGGCATCCAGGCTCACCGTGACCGGCACCATCGGGAAAGACCTGGTTGCGGTGGCTGCCAATGTCAGCGTTGACCCGGGTGCCCGGATCGGTGGTGACGCGCTTCTCTGGTCCCTCGGCGCTGACGTGGCCGGCCGGATCGGTCGTGATCTTGGGGGCACGTTGGGCAGTCTCCGCCTTTCGGGAGAGGTGGGGCGAAACGTAGATGTGACCGTCGGGAGGCTGACCGTTACCGGCCCAACGATGGTGGGGGGCGACCTGTCTTATCGTTCCAAGCGCCTTGCGGTGGGTCTGGATGAGGTAAACACTCGAGGTGTGGTGGTGCACGAGACTCCGCTTCCACCCAACATCCGGGTGCGTGCTCTGGGGCTTTTAGGGAGAATGCTGGTGGTAATGGGTCTCACGGCTTCCGCGATCCTGGTGACCTACGGCTGGCCGGAGAGGGTCGATCGGGCCACGAGGCGGATCCGACGGAACCCTCTTAGAGCCTACGGCATCGGATTCCTGATCATGAGCTCGCCCCTTCTGGTGCTTGGTGTGGGTGCTCTGATAGTGGGGCTGGCGCCGGGTGCAGTGTCGCTGCCATTGCTCGCTGTCCTGATCCCGCTGGCCGCTGCCATGGGCGGGGTCGTGCTCGCGTTCTCCTTGGTGGCAGGGGCACCCTCGGTTCTCGCCGTTGGTCGTGGAATACGACGTGGGGCCGGCATTTACCGGGCCATTGCCGTCGGTGCGGCCGTCCTGGGCCTGGTGTGGCTGCTGCCCGTCGTCGGCTGGCTGGTGCCGTTGCTGGCACTTCCCCTGGGCATGGGTGCCTGGGTTCTCGCCCTGCGGGCGTGGCCGGAGCCCGATCCGACAGAGCCGGCCACCGTTTCGTCGTGACAGGGTGATGTCTCGCTGAAGCCATCAGTCCAATATCGTGAGGCGCTCATGAAAGCCTTGAGGGACAAACTCGACCGTCCGGTCCGCGATCTGCGTGTCTCGGTCACTGACCGGTGCAATTTCCGCTGCACCTACTGCATGCCCAAAGAGGTGTTCGGCAAGGACTACGAGTTTCTCCCTCGGGAGGATCTGCTCGGCTTTGACGAGATCGTCTCGATCGTGACGGCGTTCGTGAGTCGAGGGGTGAAAAAGGTGCGAATCACCGGGGGTGAGCCCCTGCTGCGCAAGGGCATCGAACAACTCATCGCCATGATTTCGGGGATAGAGGGAATTGATGATCTGACCCTGACCACCAACGGATCGCTTCTATCCAAAAAGGCAGCCGATCTCGCCGCCTCGGGTCTGGACCGGGTCACGGTGAGTCTCGACGCTATGGATGATCCGACCTTTCACAAGATGAACGACGTCGGTTTTCCGGTGTCCGCGGTTCTCGAGGCGATCGAGGTCGCGTCCGATGCAGGGCTGGGACCGGTGAAGGTCAACTGTGTCGTCAAGAGAGGGGTCAATGAGCACGCCGTCGCCGAGATGGCCTCATACTTCAAAGACGCCGGGCACATCGTGAGGTTCATCGAGTACATGGATGTGGGCACCACCAACGGTTGGCGACTCGATGACGTGGTCCCGGCGGCAGAGATCATCGAGGCCATCAACGCAATCTCTCCCGTCGAGCGGGTGCCGGCAAACTACCCCGGGGAGGTCGCCAACCGATTCCGCTACCTTGATGGGTCGGGGGAGGTCGGTGTTATCGCTTCGGTTACGAAGCCTTTTTGCGGGTCCTGCACCCGTGCTCGTCTTTCCGCGGAGGGTTCCCTCTACACCTGTTTGTTCGCCTCCAAGGGCGAGGATCTGAGGGCGGCAATCAGATCAGGTTTGGACGTTGCCGCGGTGATCGACAGGGTTTGGCGTGATCGTGACGATCGATACTCGGAGATCAGGTCGTCTCAGACCGTTCGTATCGGGGCCCCGGTCGAAATGAGCTACATCGGAGGCTAGGGCTCGTTGTAGCGCCCTGACCAGGGAAAACGCGATCAGATGCGCTTCGCGTTCCGCGTGGATTCCGCCGGAGCACCAAGTGCGGCGTCGATCGCCGCCCGGGCCCGGTCCTCCGACTCGGGCATCAAATGGGCATAGGTACGCAAGGTGAAGCCCGGATCGTGATGGCCCAGGTACTCGGACACGGCGCGGATGCTGACCCCGTTCTCCAGCAGCACCGAGGCGTAGTGGTGTCTGAGGGCGTGCATCCCGTTGTCCCGGTTTCGCTCCAGCCCGGCGCCCTGCAGGGCCGGTTTCCAGGCATTGTGGGTGAAGTAGGCCCGGGTGAGGGGTCCACGGTCCCGGTTGGTGAACATAAGCTCGACGCTTCGCATCTCTCCACCCGGTTCCCGCCAGGGGATTTCCACCGTGGCGGTGCCGAACCTCTGGACGTGTTCCGCCACGGCCATCGCCACGACATCGGGCAGTGGCACCTCCCGCTCCCTGCCTCCCTTGGGCGGGGCAAGGACAACCTGGTTCTCAACGAGGCGCAGCTGGTGACGGACGTGGATCACCCTTCTCAGGAAGTCGACCGCATCCACGCTGAGACCAAAGATCTCGCCCTGACGGAGGCCGCAACCGGCTCCCAGCACCGGCACCGCTGAAAACTCGTTGGGGTGGCCCTCGATCACTGCATGGACCGTCTCCACGGTCCAGGGGACCACTCGGCGCCGGTCAACCCGTGGCGCTTTCACCGATGACACCGCGCAGGGGTTCGAGGCGATCAGACCGTCCTCGACGGCGGCTGAGAGGATGGTCGAGAGGTTGGAGAGCAGCAGACGGCAGTACGACGGCGCCACCTCCGTCTGCCGGCTCCTCACCCACGCCTGGACCGTGGACGGCTTCAGATGGCGGAGCTCGAAGTGTCCGATGGTCGGCAGGATGTGGGTGCGAATCCGGGACTCCATCGTCTCCCGGGTCGAGGCGTCGAAGGTCTGTCCGTCGAGCCATTGGGCGGCGAACTCGCCGAGGCTGACCCTTCCCGCCTTGGGATCGACGTATCGACCGGTGACCAGGTCGGCGGTCACCTGGTCGAGCCATCGCTGGGCGTCCACCTTACGGGTGAAGGTCTTGGATCTCTCCCGACCTTCCGGGTCTCGGAAGCGGGCCTGCCAGCGGCGCTGATGGCCTGTCCCCCGGTCTTGGATGTGTGCCATGTCCACCTCCTCTGGAAGCCCTCTCTGAACGATCAACCTACAGGTCAAGGCCGACACCCGCTCAGCGGCTGACTTCCTCGAACTGACACTCGATCCACTGCTGTACGTCACTCGTGCGGTAGCGCACGTACTTGCCGACGCGGAACCCCGGTGGGCCTTCTCGCCGGTGACGCCAGGCATAGACGGTGGCCACCGGGACTCCGAGGTAGTCGGCGAGCTGCTCGACGGTGAGGAGCCGGTCGAGGGTGTTCATGCCTGCATTGTCGGCTGCGACCCTGTCAGCCCGATGCCGGGAACCCTGTCGCTGACCCTGTCAAGGACCCTCCAACTGCCGCGAGCACTCGCGAGTGTTTGCCATCGGACTGATTGTCGTGGCGGCCGAAAAGCCTTGTGCGATGGGGCTTTCAGCCGGTTCGGCCGTCGGATGACAGGGTTTGTGACACTTCTGTGACAGGGTCGGTGGGTGTGATACCGGGGTGATGGATCCGATCCGTAGCCCCGCGACGACTCGCCCGGAGCACTGCGACGCGGCGATGTCTCCGGACGACGGCAGCCAGCTGCGGCCTCGACGCCGACGTCGGCAACACGGTCCACTCGATCGACGCCTCGATACCGAGGATACGAACCCTCGAATCGACACGGCATCCAGGGACGAGAGCAGCCAGCCCTCAGCCTCGTCGACTCGATCCTGCGATAGCCGATCGGAGAGCCAACCGGCGACACAGCAGACCCAGCCGAACCGTACAAGCGTCAACACGTGCCAGGGCGCTCGGATGGACAGACGAGTGCACACCTGCGGTGGGCGGTGGCAGGGAGGCCTGCCGTGACGGTGCGGGTGACCACGCTGAAAGGAACCGAGGCGGGCCGGTATTACACCGAGCACCTGCCTTCCTACTACCTCAGCGGTGACGAGCCTCCGGGCAGTTGGTGGGGTCGCGGTGCGGATCGTCTGGGTCTTCGGGGCGTGGTCGACTCGGACGGATTCCTGGCGGTGATGGCCGGACACGATCCGGCGACCGGTCGGGATCTGGGTCGCCGGTTCGGGGAGGGGTCGGTAGGGGGCTACGACGCGACCTTCTCCGCCCCGAAATCGGTATCGGTCCTGTTCGGTGTCGGCGATGAGGAGGTCCGCGGTCAGGTGGTGGAAGCGCACGAGTGCGCGGTGGAGGCGGTGCTCGGCTGGATCGAGATCCAGGCCCACACCCGGATGCGTGACCACGGCGACATCGTGTGTGTTGACGCCGAGGGGATCGTGGCCGGGGTGTTTCGACAGCACACCAGCCGGAAGCTCGATCCCCAGTTGCACACCCACGCGGTGATCGCCAACCGGGTACTGGCCCTGGATGGCCGCTGGCTCGCACTTGACGCTCGCACCATCAAGCTCGACCAGCGCACCCTGTCTGCTCTCTATCACGCCAACCTGCGAGCGGAGATGACTCGCCGCCTGGGGGTCCGCTGGCAGGCGCCCGAGAACGGCATCGCCGAGATCGCGGGCTTCGATGCCGGCGTGTTGGCCGAGTTCTCCCAACGCACCAACGACGTTGTCCGCCGCCTCGATGAGAAGCTCGCCCGGTTTCGCACGGATCTGGGGAGAGAACCGACGGCCAACGAGCGGTGGAGACTGGAGCGGGAGTCCGTGGTGGACAGCCGGCCTGCGAAACGTCACAGCCTCACCGCGACCGAGTTGCGTCGAGAGTGGCGGGATCGGGCACGGACACTGGGTCATGATCCGGAGCGGCTCGTCGACAAGGTGGTCGGCCGCCAACGCAGTATCGGAGGAATCGACTCTGGAATGTCGGCGCTGCTGGTCGAGAGCGCACTCGACTCGTTGAGTGAGCGTCAGTCGACGTGGCGGCCCGCCGAGCTGGTCCGAGAACTGGCTGCATCCGTGCCAACCACCGTGACAGCCGGAGCGGAGCAGCTGACCGACTTCCTGCAGCGACTCGCCGACCATGCGATCCCGGCCCGCTGCGTGGACATCTCCCGACCCGTCTCAGCGGGTGTCCCGCTTCGGCGCGATGGAAGACCGATCAGCGAAGCCGCCGTGGACCGGACGCTCACCACCCAGGCGATCCTCGACGAGGAGGAACAGCTGCGCGCCTGGGCCGACCGTCACCGGACGGGCGAATCGGCCCACAGCCGGAGTCGGGTCACGGGCTATGGCGACGAGTTGACGTCGGCGCAGTTCGAGTCGGTGGCCGCAGTCGCCGATGGTGGAGGCTTGGAGTTGATCGTGGGCCCTGCAGGTACCGGCAAGACCACCGCGCTTGCCTCTGCGGTCGCTCATCTCGAAGGTCAGAGCCGCTCGGCGTTCGGGGTCGCACCGACCGCGGCCGCAGCCGAAGTACTGGCAACCGAGACCGGCATGGCGACCGACACCTTGGACAAGCTACTCATCGAGCACCGCCCCTCGGCTCGGCCGGCAGCGACCGCCTATGACCTCCCCGCCGGGACCACCGTGATCATCGACGAAGCCGGCACCGCCCCCACATCCAAACTGGCCGAACTGGCCCGACTCGCCGACCAGAAAGGCTGGCGGATCATCCTGGTCGGGGACCCGCGCCAGTTCTCAGCGGTAGGACGGGGAGGCATGTTCGCCCACCTCGTCGAAACGTACGGCGCCGTCGAACTCGACCGTGTCCACCGGTTCCGACACCACTGGGAACGACAAGCCAGCCTCCGCCTCCGCACCGGCGACCCGACCGTCCTCGCCGAATACGAGCAGCATGGGCGGCTCCACGGAGGCACCCACGAACAGATGGAAACCGACATCATCAACGCCTGGGCACAGGCCCGCCAACGAGGCGAGAACGTGGCTCTGATGGCCAACAGCACCGACACCGTCGCCCAGCTCAACCGGCTCGCCCAACACACCCGGATCAGGACCGGCGAACTCGACCTCAACGCACCATCCATGCGAGCCAGCGACCAGCAGATACTCGTCGGTGACGAGGTGGTCACCCGCCGCAACGACCGGACCCTCCGCACCGACCGAGGACTGATGGTCAAGAACCGCGACCACTGGACTATCTCCACCATCCACCCTGATCGAAGTGTGACCGTCACGGGACGCACCGGCATGATCCGGCTCCCAGTCGAGTACGTGGCCGAGCATCTCGAACTCGGCTACGCCCAGACCAGCCACGCCACCCAGGGCCGTACCGTCGACACCGCCCTTCTCCTGATCGACACCCCGACAGACAGTCGGGGTGTCTACACCCCCATGACCCGAGGACGCAACAGCAACCACGCCTACGTCGTCGTCGGCGACAATCAGACCGCCCAGGATGTACTCACCGAGATGATCACCCGAGACTGGATAGACCAGCCCGCCGTAGTCCGCAGAGCCCAGCTCGACCCTCACCACACCCGGCAGCGAGGACCCGCAGCGCTCGGCGAGGAAGACGCAATCGACAAGCTCGAAAAGAGCATCCACCAGCTGATCGAAGAACGCGGAAGGGCTCGAACTCGAGAAGCCGAACGCACGGCAGGTCGCGGCCTGTAGCTGGGATCAGGTGATGTCTCATCCGCACGTATTTCGGTGGATACCGCGTGGTGGTCACCCAGTATCGGAGCCGGCCATTGCCGTTCCCGAACACTGGGGCAGGAGTGCGGGAGGGGCTCCGTTTCGATCATCGACGCTCGATGAATTGCGTTGATCGAGGGGTCTGCAGCCCGTGCCAGAGGCGTCTCATGGAACTCTGTCTTGTCGGGTAGCGTTTCCGGGAGATGAGGCGTCTCTGGATCGTTTGCTTTCTTCTGTCCGCGTTGTTGTTGGCGGCATGCACGGGGAGAAGCGGGACTCCAACCACGATTGACCAATCCGTTCCTGGCTTGTCGATGACGTCGGTCGAGACCACAGCCACCACGGTGGATCCCCCGACCGTCGATGGACCGAGCCAATCGGCGGACGACGCGGCTCGGGATGGGATCGCGCCGGCGCTGGCCGAGTTGTCGGTGGCCGATCGTGTATCGGTGGTTGTGTCGGAGTCCACGCCTGAGGGTGTGTGGGCGATCTCGGAGATCCCCGGCACCACCGAGGCCCCAGATTGCGTGATCGGCAACCGGGAGGGTGTGTACGGCGCGGACTTCATCTGTGTGTCCGAATACCGTGAGGTGCTGCTACTCACAGCGGATCTCAGCCGGATCATCCGGGCCTATCCGCTTCCTGGGCAGCCTGCCCGCCTGTTGTTGGTAACCGACGAGGCGGTGTACTGCTCCAGACAGGGTGATGGGGGGCTCCCGGATTCGATGCTGTGCCGGATCGATCGGCAGAGTCTGAACATCACGGGCAGGATCTTCCCGTACAACGAGGATTCCAACTACGGGTCTCCTGACGGGGCCGCCATTCCGCATGGGGATTGGACGGTCGCGTCGGTGAGTCCGGTGGTGGTGATGGAGACCTTGGACTTCGCGGGCTGGGTGGTCACCTCTGGCCACGACGGGATTGCATATCACGACCCGGTGACGTTGGAACGGGTCAACCTGGCTTTGGTCGAACCAACCCACAGAGTCGTGGACGTGGCGTCGGACGATACGCTGAGCGTGCGGCGTGCCCCTGGAGCGAGTGAACAGATCTATGCCCTGCTGGCGCCCACCTACAGCGGAATCCGGGCCACCGGCAACACCACCATTGTCGACGACGGTGGCGAGTGGTGGGAGGTCGAGCTGCTCGACCCGGTCCGCCTGTTCGACCTCCAAGAACCACTGCATGGCGGCTCGATCGTTGGGTGGGTGAACTCGGCGTTCCTCGCACCGTACGATCCGGCCTTCTCCACAGTCCCCGCTTGCGCCGGCGAGGGGTCGGTTGAGGCTCTCACCCCAAGCGTCAACCAGAGCGACGCCGATCACATCTTCCAGATCCGCGAGTACGAGTTAGCCGACGGTTGCCTGCGCATTGTC
>JBFHXF010000051.1:0-13946 GCA_041599115.1 Acidimicrobiia bacterium | reverse complement strand
CTTCGATGGCTCATATCGACTGCATTGTCGCTTCGGGAGCTCCTCAGCTAAAACGTCTTTCAACATGACCTCGCCTTTATCTGACAGCAGACTCTCCAACCTGGGGGCCGCCCGCATCCTGGATGGTTTTGACCAGTTCACAGCTCGATTCCGCGGTCTGAATCAGCGTGCTCCAAGACGCCTCGCGGAGCGCGATTGGTCCAGCGTCCAGTCGGATGCGGGAGAGCGCCTGCACCTCTATTCGGAGGTGGTCAATCAGGTCGTCGAATCGATCGGGAATCTGCTCGGTCCGAGAAGTAATGACGCGATGCTCTGGGTGGCAATCAAAGCGGTCTATTCCGGTCTGATTTCCGGCCGTCAAGACTGGGAACTCGCCGAGACCTTTCACAATTCGGTCACCAGGAAGGTCTTCACCACTGTCGGAGTCGACTCGCGGGTCGAGTTCGTGGACACCGATTTCGACAGTCCTCCCAGCCCATCGCTCGAGCCCGTCTACGTCACGTTCGACCGAAGCGAAACCACCGAGCAGCTCGTCGGGGAGATTCTCATGGAGATCGAACATGCGCCGCTGTTCGCCGATATCGAGGCGGATGCTCGTGCGGTGTCCGGACGGATCGAGGATCGGCTGACTCAGATCGGGGGTCTGCCAGTCGTAGATCGAGCGGAGATCATCCGCTCCGTCTTCTACCGCGGTCAGGCTGCCTACATCATCGGTCTGCTCTACTCCGGCTCCCAGCACATCCCGCTGGTGATCGCTCTAGGCAACCGTTCCGAAGGCGTTTTTGTCGACGCGGTCCTGCTGACCGAGAACGAGGTATCGATCCTCTTCTCCTTTACCCGGTCGTATTTCCATGTCGATGTCGCCCGTCCCTACGACCTGGTGCGATTCCTCCGGCGGCTCATGCCCCGCAAACGCCTCGCCGAGATCTATATCTCGATCGGTCAGAACAAACACGGCAAGACCGAGCTCTATCGGGATCTGCTGCGTCATCTCAACTCGACCGACGAGCGATTCGAAGCGGCGCCCGGCACCAAGGGCCTGGTGATGATCGTGTTCACCATGCCCGGATACGACGACGCCTTCAAGGTCATTCGGGACACCTTTGCACCACCGAAGCGGACCACCCGCCGGGCGGTGATGGAGAAATACCGTCTCGTCTTCTCACATGACCGGGCTGGAAGGCTGATGGACGTTCAGGATTTCCAGCATCTCGAATTCCACAAGTCACGCTTCACCGAGGATCTGCTCGAGGAACTCGTCTCCCAGGCGGGGAACACTGTGCGTATCGAGGGCGATGCGGTCATCGTCAGCCACGTCTATGTCGAGCGCCGGATCGTCCCTCTGGATCTATATGTACGCGAGGCGGTACCGAGCGCGGCAGCCGCGGCCGTAGTGGAATACGGCCAGGCGATCAAGGACCTGGCCTCGACCAATATCTTCCCGGGCGACCTTCTCTCCAAGAACTTCGGCGTCACCAGGCACGGGCGGGTCGTGTTCTACGACTACGACGAAATATCCGCTCTGACGGATCTCGAGTTCCGTGAGATTCCCGAGCCGCGCGACGACCTCGACGAAATGTCGGACCAGCCGTGGTACCCGGTTGGCGACAACGATGTGTTCCCCGAGGAGCACCGCCGATTCCTCGGTCTGTCCCCCGAGTTGCGTGAGGTGTTCTATCGGGCGCACGGCGATCTGTTCCAGGTCGAGCCCTGGCGGGCGATCCAGGAGAGGATCCGCAGCGGTGAGTTGATCGAGGTCTACCCGTACACCGAGGAGGCGCGCCTTCCCGGCAGGGCCGGGTTCCGCGGTTGGTGAACGAGTCGCCTCGAGGTTGGGCTCAGCTCATCACGCAGCCGCGGTGACAGGCTGACGGGAGGCCTTGATCATCACCCATCCGATCCAGATGGCCCACACGAAGAATGGGACGCTGCCCACCATGTTGAGGGTATCGGAGAGGCTCTGCTGACCAACGAGACCGGCAATGCCGAGCGCCACCCAGAGCACGCCGGTCAGGTAACCCACCCATGCCGCCCACATCGACCTGGGAACAGTCCTCAGGAGATAGGAGGCCAGCAGGATCGCTCCTGCCCACAGGATGGTGCCGGTGTTGTAGGCCCAGTCGGCCGGGATCAAGGTCAGAGCCAAGCCGACGATCGCCAAGCCGAGCATCCACATGTTGGTTGGCTGCTGATCGTGGAACAGCTGGTAAAGACCGTAGAAGGCGACACCTATGGCGACCGTTCCAACAATCACCAACACCGTCACCGTTGTCGACGGGTTCTCGAAGTCGAGGTCCGGGTTGACCGCAAATATGGCCAGGTAGACGAGTATCGAAAAAATCGCAGCCCAACCCCCGATGGCCAGTGTTCTGGACGACATCTCTTTCCTTTCGGTGAAGATCTGCATGTCTCCCAGGGGCTTCGCGCCTCCATACGCGCCAGGGCAGACATGAGCACCGCCCGCCTTGGCGGTTATCGCATAGTTAATACTCACGAGCCCCCTGGTCAATGAGCTATATGCATCATCACGCGCAGTTTCGGGCGGTGTAGAGGGAAACGGGTCTTTTGCCTCTGGCGTGATGGCGGCGACCAGATGTACGAGAAGATCGAGCTTGGCGTTCACGCAATCTCGAGCTCGAAAGGAGGTGGCAGCGAGATGATGGACTCAGCCATCGTGTTCACCTACACCCGGGCTGCGCCCGGCAGGGAGGAACAGGCCCTGACGGCTTTCACTGAGGGCATGGCGTTCTTTGGAACAGCCGCCCATGACGGAAGGTGCGGTGAGCCGATCAATGTCATGGGGACAACCGGCCAAAGCCTGATAATCGTTCCCGGCGAATATGACGCGTTGTGGGCGCTGGTCGGAACAGATGAGTTCCGGGAGCTCTACACCAGGACGGTGTTCGCGGTCCCCGATATCGGATATCAGCTAGCCGCATACGGACAGGGCGTTCAGGACTACATGGCCCGTTGGGCGCGTGTCGGCAAAGAACTGGCACTGCTGTAGCCAATCACGCCTGCGCCGGTTTGGAGGGTCGTTTCTCGAACGGCCCTCCAGCCCTTTTTCACAACCTCACTCGCGACGACTTGGGGTCGTATAACGGCGTGGTCGAGACGACTGCCGGATAACGGCGGCCGGCAATCTCCACACTCCAAAGGCCTTCATTGATCGAGTCTGCCGTTACCGGCTGGTCCGTTTCGATCATCGCCAAACCCACCGCTCCACCGAGGGTGAAGCCGTAAGAGGCTGCTCTGATGTATCCCACCGGAGCATCGTCGCGTAGGACGATTTCACCATGGAACATCAACGGCTCCGGATCGGTGACCAACACCTGGACCAGTCTTCTCCGCAGGGGACGACGTTCCATTTCGGCGAGGACTGCCCCCCGACCGATGAATCCCCCGGGCTTTTCCAGATCGACTGCGAATCCCAATCCGGCCGCCACCACCCCGTCTGTGTTGTCGATGTCGTGTCCGTAGTCTCGATAGCCCTTCTCCATCCTGAGACTGGCCAGCGCTTTCAACCCGGCATGGCGAAGACCCAGGTCGGCCCCGGCTGCGATGAGGGCGTCATACACCTCCACGGCCCCGTTTGCCGGTATGTACAGCTCGTACCCCAGCTCGCCCAGATAAGTGATGCGAATGCACAGCACCGGCACAGAGGCAACATCGATCTCTGCCGCGGTGCGAAAGGGGAATGCCTCGTTGGTGACATCGGTCGAGGTGACCCGGGCGAGCAGCTGGCGCGACAACGGGCCCTGAACGTTGAGTTGGGCGTAATCAGAGGTCATATCGGTGATCTCCACCCGCTGGGAAGGCTGGACATGGCGATGCATCCAGGTCTCGACATGGCGATGGGCAGTATCGGTGGCGACAACCCAGAACCGATCTTTGTCCAGCCGGGTTACCGTCAGATCGGCTTCGATGGTGCCCCTCCCGTTTAGCCATTGGGTGTAGACGATCGTTCCCGGTTCGACGGCAACCCTGTTGGCGGAAATGGTCTCGAGTAATTGTGCGGCATTGGGTCCCTCGACCAGGAACTTCGACATGAAGGACATGTCCATCACGATCACGCCCGATCGGGCCGCCTCGTGCTCGGCTCGCCAGTAGGGAAACCAGTTTTCCCGGCCCCACGACAGCCGTTGGACGATCGGGGAGCCTCCATCGCGGGCATACCAGTCGGGTGATTCCCATCCGCTCACGTCGCGGAAGTATGCGCCTTGTCCGGCGAGTCGATCATGAAGCGGTGACTTCTTGATGCCGCGGGCGGTCTGCATGGGACGGTTGGGATAGTGGGTCTGATAGACCATCCCCAGCGATTCGCTCGTACGGGCCCTGAGATATCGAGGGTCTGACTGATGGTCCCCGAATCGGTCGATGTTGAGCCCCGTGACGTCGATTTCGGGTGCGCCGTTGACGATCCATTGGGCGACCACGCGCCCGATGCCCCCACCGGTGAGGATTCCGACCGAGTTCAGACCCGCGGCCACGAAGAAGTTCTTCAATTCAGGCGCCTCTCCGATGGCGGGCTGAAGGTCCGGCGTGAAGCTCTCCGGCCCGCAGAAGAACTTGCGAACGCCAGTTTCCGCTGCGATGGGCACACGGCGCATCGCCGTCTCCACATAAGGGCCCATACGCTCCCAGTCGGGAGGTATTTCACCGAAGGCAAAGCTGTCGGGGATCCCATCGACTCTCCAGGGAGCCGCAACCGGTTCGAAAAGACCGATCATCAGACCGCCGGTTTCCTCGCGGTAGTACCCGTGGGAGGCCGGGTCTTCGATTATCGGCCATTTCGGGGAGATCCCCTCGATCTGATCCGTGATCAGGTAGTAGTGCTCCGCAGCCTGCAGCGGGACGTTGACTCCTGCATGTTCTGCGAGTTGTCTGGCCCACATCCCCGTGCAATTGACCACATACTCGGCTTCGATATCCCCGAGGGCAGTGCGCACGCCGGTTACTGCCCCGTGTTCTTTGCGGAACCCGGTGACCCCGACCCCTTCGATGATCTTCACTCCCCGGCGGCGGGCTCCCAGGGCCAGCGACATGGTCACATCGACTGGATTGGCCTTACCGTCCTCGGGCACGTAGAAGCCGGCCAGGATGTCGTCGGTGCGGGCCATGGGGAATAGGCCCCCGACCTCAAGCGGGGAGATCTCGTGCACATCGACGCCGCAGTGACGATTGAACGCCGCCACCCGGCGGTACTCCTCGAGGCGGTCCGGGTCAGCGGCCAGTTCGACGAAGCCGATCGGGCTGAACCCGGTGGCCAGGCCGGTTTCCGCTTCGAGCTTGGCATACAGATCCCGGGTGTAGAGCCGCATCTCAGTGGATGCAGCCGACATCGAACCGAAGCTGACGATGAGGCCGGCAGCATGCCATGTTGTCCCGGCGGTGAGGCGGTGGCGTTCAAGCAGGATGACGTCGCTCCAGCCGAGCTGGGCCAGGTGGTAGGCGACGCTGCAGCCGATAACGCCGCCACCGACAACTATGACCCGTGCGCGATCGGGTATCTCAGGCTCAGCCCGGATTCGGTTTCTGTCTGTCTGGTTCGTCAGCGGCCCCCACCGTCAACCCCGGCATTTTCGCAGCCGCAGCCGGGACGGCTGCGGCAGGTGGGCCGGGTATTGACGGGAATCAGACCGTCACAACTCGATCGGCGGCGGCGATCAGCTTGGCCCACTCCACCCCACCAATCAGCTGGCCGTTGAACCTCGCCAGGTCCTCTGAAGACACCCCACGGGCGCCTGCGCAAGGTGTTCAGACGTACACCGGCACTTCATGATCGATGATCTGATCGAAGAACTGGCTCAGCGGTGGCAACCCGATCCCATTGATGGAGGCGGCCACGGTCTCCAGCGCCAGATAGGCGCCTTCGCCCAGCAACATGATCTGGGGCTGGTCCCCGTTCTCCAGAGCCCCGGTGGCTCCGATGAACGGCATCGTCGCCTTTGTCGGGTCGTTCGACGCATTGGTGACGTTGAAGAGGATTGTGGCCATTCGCGCCTCCTAGATAACAAGACGTTGCAACCTTATCAACCATCCTGCCGGCTCGTCTGTGAACGCAGATGTGAGGGCGTTGGAACCGATTGACGGAGGTCATCCTCGGGCCAAGACGCACGGCATATACACCTGGATAGCCAGGCAACACTCTTCCCGACGTCGGGAAATACCTCCGCTTTGCCCACGCCGCCGACAACTCTCAGTTCGGAAATGGAGGGAGACATCCTCACCTATGTTCCCGATGCGCCGATCACAGCTGTTGAGGCCGTCCGGGTCGTGACCAAGTCGAGCCCCTCCTGGGTCGCCTGGCGTGAGATCAGCATCACCAGCCACACCCCGGCGTCGGGCTGAATCAAAAGGCGGATGCGATGACGGCTGACCGTGGTTGAATCGGAGGCCATGGACGGGAACCTCCTCAGATGAGCACGATCGACGGCGCGAGCCTCGACGCTGTGCGCTCCAGATACGGCCACTGCTTCGGCTGCGGCGCGGACAATCCCATCGGGCTTCATGTCGACGGTTTTGAACACGATGGAGACCGGGTGACGGCGAAGTTCAGGCCGCGTCAGGCCTACATGGGCTTTCACAACGTGCTTCATGGCGGCATCGTGGCCACCGCCCTGGACGAGATCCTGGCCTGGACTGCGATTCTGGTGGCCGGCACCATGGCGGTCACCGCCACTCTCGAATTCAAGTTCCGGAACCCGGCCCCACCCGACGCGGAATACCGGTTGGAGGGCCGACTGGTCGAACAGCGTGGCAAGCGGCTTGTCCTGGAAGGGTTCTGCTACACGGGCGAACTAATGGTCGCTGAGGCCCACGGGCTGTTCCTGGCCACCGAGCCGGTCACGGTGGGGGAGCAGTCGGCGTAGGCCATGTCATCGGGGACCCGAACCGGATGAGATCGGAAAGACGGGCCGATGCGCTGATTCTCTTTGGTATCTCGGGGGACCTCGCCCGGAAGAGGTTGTTCTCGTCGCTTTACGCCCTGACGGCTGCCGGCGAGCTCGACATGCCGGTCATTGGGGTGGCGTCGAGCGATTGGGACGATGCCGGGCTTCGCCGTCATGTGCAAGCCACGCTCGAGGCGGGCCCGACCGAGATCGATTCGGAGGTGTTGGCCCGTCTCACCGAGAACCTGTGTTACGTCGCCGGCGACTATCGCGACTCCGGCACCTACGAGGGCATCGCCAAGCGTCTCGGGGGGAGGGATTGCTCTGTCGCCTATCTCGCCATTCCCCCTGATCTGTTCGATGACGTCGTGGAAGGGCTGACCGCACGCGGTCTCGGCCGGGACGGTCGTCTCGTGCTCGAGAAGCCGTTCGGTCGCGACACGGCGTCTGCAGCCGAGCTCAATCAGATAATCCATCGCCACTATCCCGAGGACCGTGTGTACCGGATCGACCACTTCCTCGGAAAGGACGCCGTCCAAAACCTCATGATCTTTCGATTCTCCAATTCGATTCTCGAGCCGATCTGGAATCGTCACTACGTGCGGGGCGTCCAGATCACCATGGCGGAGAGTTTTGGCGTCGAGGGCCGGGGTGGCTTCTACGACGAAGTCGGCGCCCTGCGCGATGTGGTTCAGAACCATTTGCTCCAGCTGGTGACTTTGCTTGCGATGGAACCGCCCGTCTCTGATGCACCCGAGGCGTTGCGCGACGAGCGGGTCAAGGTGCTCAAGGCGACTGCCGCGCTCCGCCGATCAGATCTGGTGCGCGGTCAGTACGAAGGCTATCTGGACGAGCCCGGAGTGGCGGCCGGTTCCGACACGGAGACATACGTCGCCGCTGAGATCGAGATCGACTCCTGGAGATGGGCGGGAGTTCCCTGGATCATCAGGGCCGGGAAAGCCATGGCTTCGACCGTCACCGAGGCTGTCATCGAATTCCGACGCCCTCCCCGACCCCTGTTTGCCGACGCAACCTCTGCCCCAGGGCCCAATCGCCTCTCGTTCAGGACGAAGCCGGACAGCCGGATAACCCTGTCGATGCAAGCCAAACTGCCGGGATCGAAACTGGTCAGTGGGCCGGTCGACATGACCCTCGATCATGAGAGCAGCTATGGGGACGGCGGGGAGGCATACCGCCGACTCCTGGGGGATGCGATAAAGGGCGACCCGGCGCTGTTTGCCCGCGAGGATGGTGTGATGGAGGCCTGGCGCGTGGTCGAGCCGGTCCTCGGTCATCACCAAAAGGCCGTGGCCTACGCCCCGGGGAGCTGGGGACCGGGAGGTGCCGATGCGTTGCTCGGCCCGGATTGGGAGTGGGTCACCGGAGAATCAACGCCGTGATTGGCCCTGTTCGACGATGACGGCCACGTCCTTCATCACCGGGAGCGGGGTGGTCGTGCCTGCCATAACAGCCGACCAGATGCGTGAGGTCGACCGGGTGGCCACTGAGGAAATCGGGCCGAACCTCTTTCAGATGATGGAGAACGCAGGTCGCAGCCTTGCGGCCCTGTCGATAGAAATGCTCGGCCGGGACTGGCCGAACCGACCTGTCGTCGTGCTCGCCGGCCGCGGTGGCAACGGCGGCGGTGGCATATGTGCCGCCCGTCACCTCGCAAATCGGGGTGGCGACGTGACCGTTGTCGTCAGCGATGAAGCCGGTTTGAGCCCGTTGCCGCGCCAGCAACTGGGCATCTTCCAAGGCACACGTGGCCGCCATGGCTCGCTGGCTGGCCTTCCGGATCTCGAGGCGGACTTGATCGTCGACGCGATCGTCGGATACAGCCTCTCCGGTGAGCTGCGTGGCCCCGCCCGCGAGATGATCGAGTGGAGTCGGGAAAAGGCCGGACCAAAGCTTTCCCTTGATGTCCCTTCGGGCATTGACTCAACAACCGGCCTGGCGTCCGGGATTCATGCTGTGGCCGACCGCACGCTGACTTTGGCCCTTCCCAAGATCGGTCTCGACATACCCGACGTCGGTGACCTCTGGCTTGCCGACATCGGTATTACAGCCGAGGTGTATCGTCGCGCCGGTATCGAGGTGCCGGCAGAAGTATTCGGCTCCGAATATGTAGTCGGAATCAGGCCTCTGGTCGCCGATCTTCCCCTCTAGGCGGGCGGCTCGGGCTCGACGACGTTTGATAGACGCTCTATCAGGCGGTCGCGCGCCTCATCGCTGCCGAAGGCCGTGATGGCGTCTCCCTCGCTCAAGCGGGTCTGCCCTGTCGGCACCAGGAGTGACGACCCTCGATTGATCGAAACGACGATGCACCCTTCTGGCCAGGGAACCTCACTCACCAGCCGTCCGCTGGCGATGGAACCGGGTGGGATCTGAAACTCGAAGAAACGGGCTCCAGGCTGGGTGCGCGCCTGCAGCCTGTCGGCCAGGCTTCGGGCCTGGGCGTTGGCTCCGAGGGCGCGGTGATAGGCGGTGATGGCGTCCTCCCGTCTGAACATCCCGATAAGGAGCGATCTGTCCTGTTCATCCACCACCGGGAGCCTTCCCACCCCCAGGGCGGCCATTCTCTCCAAGGCCTCGGAGACCGGGGTCTGCCGGCTCACCGTCACCGGATTGGGGGTCATGGCATCGCCGGCAGTGACCTGGTCGGACGCCCCCCCGGCACGGACGATGTCGGACTCGGCGATGACTCCGAGCAGTCGGCCATCAGAGACGACGGGGACCCCGTGAAGACGGTGCCGTTGCATCAGCCCTTGAACCTCGCCCAGGGAGTCCTCGGCGGACACCTGGACGGGGTTCTCGTGGACCACATCTCCAACTCGGACCGTGTCCAACAAGTCGGTCACACCGCCCTGAGCAGGATGGATTCCCATTCGAGTCAGAGGGGAGGTATAGGCGCTCTCCGGTCTGACCCGCGCCGCGAGGATGGTGCTGATCGCGGTGGCCACCATGAGGGGGAGAACGAGCCCGTAATCGCCGGTGATCTCAAAGACTATGAGGATCGAGGTCAGTGGGGCCCGGGCCACGGCGGCAAAGGCCGCGGCCATGCCTACCAGGCCGAACGCCCCCGGCTGAACCGTTGACAAACCCCAGAGGGGTGACACCAATTGGGCGAACCCGGCACCCGTGGAGGCTCCGATGAAGAGACTCGGCATGAAGATTCCACCGGAGCCGTTCCCCCCGAGAGTTGCCGCGGTGGCCACCGCCTTGAGGAAGGCGAGAAGTCCCAGGGTCCACCATGCCAGAGTGATCTGATTGCTGAGTATCTGATCGGTGAAGGGCTGCCCGGTTCCCAGGATCTCAGGGTGGAATTGGCCTATCAGCGCCACCAGGAGAGCCAGGGCGATGGGTTTGACCCACCTCGGAATCCGACCGGGGTGAACTGCGAACCAGTCGAGGGCGACGAGGTAGACCCAGGCAGCGGCCACGATCACCAGGCCAAGCAGCCCGTACAGGACCAGCAACCAGGGACTGTCCAGCGAGTAGGCGGGAACACTGAACGTGAGCCCTTCGCCGATGATGCTGTGGGCAACCACCGCCCCCGCGACCGAGGCGACCACGATTGTGTGGACGTGTCGCAGCGAGACTTCCCGGAGGATGACCTCCATGGCGAACAACATGCCTGCGATCGGAGCGTTGAAAGTTGCGCTGATGCCTGCACCGGCACCGGCGGCGACAAGGAGGATGACGTCGTTGTCGCCGAGACGGGCGAAGCGAGCGACCCAGGAGCCTATGGCGGAGCCGATCTGGGCGATTGACCCTTCCCGCCCGGCTGAGCCACCCACCCCGATGGTGAGGGCGGTTACCAAGGTCTTGAGCCCGATGACCCGCGACCGGATGAAGCCACCCCGAAGGGCGATGGCTGCGATGATCTGGGGGACCCCGTGTCCGGCAACCTCGGGAGCGAACCAGGTGGTGAGACGCCACGACACCCAGATGCCAGCTACGAGCATCAGTATCACTCCCAGGCGCCCGACGGAGAGCTGATCGACGATCGATCCAGTGGCGGTGGTGACCCACCCGATGGCCTTGATCAGTACCACGGCGCCAAGCCCGGCACCCACCCCGACCACTCCTGCCAGAACCATGAGACGGGGTGTGCGACCTATCTGGAGCGTCCGGAATGATCGCAGCGACGGCATTCAACTCAGCGTAGGACGTTCGATAGCCAGACGTCCGGAAGATCACCAGCCTCGGTATCGTCGAGTCGATCGACGTGAGTGGAGGATCGAAGGTGGGCCGAAGTTCGGATGCCCAGCCAGCCTCCGGTGGTACCGGGCGGAGTCTGGCGGCGAGGGTTTTTCGTCCTTTGGTTGCGGTCGTCATCCTCGGATTTGCCGTTCATCTGCTGTTACCACAGGTTGCTTCACTCCAAGAGGGGTTGCGGGCGTTACGTGGGGGGCGTTGGCCCTTCCTGGCCCTGGCCCTGGTCGGATCGGGTCTCAGCTATGCGGCCGGGGCATGGATGGTGCGTGCCTCGGTGGAGGTTCCGCCGGCTTGGGGTCGCACCACGGTGGTGCAGATGGCTGCCTCCGCAGCGGCCATCGTGACCCCTGCCGGAGTGGGTTGGGTCGCGGTGAATGAGGGGTTCCTCCGAAAGAGCGGTGTCGACCCGTCAACCGCTCGAGCTGCAACCGGGCTCAACATGGTCCTGACCGTCGTCTCCCATATCGGGCTCCTGCTGTTGCTGCTTCCCTTTCTCCCAACATTGCAGCTGCCCACTATCAGCGTTCCGCAACGTCGCGTTTTCGTTGACGTGATTGCCGCATTGGGAGCCACCGCCGGGATTCTCTTCTGGATACCGCGCTGGCGGAAGAAAACGATCGAGCTGATGCAGCCGATCCTGGCCGCCCTCCCGGGGGTGGTGCGAGATCCCCGTCGCTCCGCCCGGATGGCAGCCGGCGCCATTTCGATAAACCTCGCTTATGGACTCGCCCTCTACGGCGCCGTGGCTGCTTTTGGGGGCGTTCCGACGCCGTTTGGGGTCTTGGTCGCCTATATGGTGGCAGCCACCGTGGCGGTCATTGCCCCGACCCCGGGCGGCCTCGGAGTGATGGAAACCGCCCTGGTGGCAGCCCTGACCCGATTGGCGATTCCTGCGGGGCAGGCTGTGGCGGCCACCCTCGCCTTCCGGTTGGCGACGTTCTGGATACCGCTTGCAGTAGGTGGGTTCGCGCTTCGTAAGGCGAGGCGTGAAGATTGGGTCTAGACGGTGGCAGCGAATCTCAAACCCCGGGTTACCATGAGCGATAATCGAGACCATCGGAGGTGTGGCCTCCGGATACGAGAAGGGAGGTGAGCGGAATGCCCAGGTTCACTCTTCCGCGTGTCGCTCACTGCTCAGACGGCTGTAGACCCCGGTCCTGAGCACGACTCAAAACTGCTTTGACCACCGGTATCGATTCGAGTCGAGGTAGGCGGCCGGCGGCTGAGGCCCCACGAGCCGGTACCATGGGGTGCCCCATGTCGGGATCCCCTTCCATTCGCAACGTGGCGCTGATCGCGCACGTAGATCATGGCAAGACGACCCTCGTCGATGCCATGCTTCGCGTCGCCGGTGTGTTCGACGCGCATGAGACACTCGTCGATCGGGTCATGGACTCCAGCGACCAGGAGCGCGAACGCGGCATCACCATCCTGGCCAAGGCCGCGTCGATCGAATGGGCCGGAGTGAAGATCAATCTGGTCGATACTCCGGGCCACTCCGACTTCGGTGGGGAGGTAGAACGGGCCCTCGCCATGGTCGACGGTGTTCTGCTTCTGGTCGACGCCGCAGAAGGCCCCATGCCGCAGACCCGCTATGTGTTGTCAAAGGCCCTTGCTCGCGGGCTTCCCGCGGTGGTGGTCATCAACAAAGTGGATCGGCCCGACGCCCGCATGGAAGATGTGGCCGACGAGATCTACCAGTTGTTCTTCGATCTCGACGCCGAGGATCATCACATCGAGTTCCCCATCGTCTCCTCAATAGCGCGTCTTGGCAGATCGATGAGAGGGGTCGGCATCCCGCCCCTGGGCTCCGATCTCTCGGCCATGCTCGACACAGTGATCGAGACTATCCCGGCGCCACCAGGTGATCCCAAAGCCCCGCTTCAGGCCATTGTGACCAACCTCGACGCTTCGGATTATCTGGGGCGATTGGCCGTCGGCCGGGTCGAGCAAGGGACATTGCGGGCAGGAGTACAGGTCGGCTTGGTCCAGGCAGAAGGTTCGGTGATCAAGCGCCGGCTGGTCTCGTTGCTCGGATTCCGAGGGCTGGGCCGGGTGGATGTTGAGGAGCGGGCCGCCGGTGACCTCTTTGTAGTCGCCGGCTTCCCCGAGGTGGAGATCGGCGATACGCTGTCTGAGCCGGACAACCCAATGCCCTTGCCTCGTCTCCAGGTCGACGAACCGGTACTGCGGATGACCTTCGGGGTCAACACTTCTCCTATGGCGGGCCAGTCCGGGAATCTGCTCACCTCCCGTCAGATCCGCGCTCGTCTGGAGCGTGAGGTCCTGGGGAATGTCTCGATCCGCATCGCCGACACGACCAGCCCCGACATCATCGAGGTCGCTGGACGGGGCGAACTCCAACTCGCAGTCCTGATCGAATCGATGCGCCGGGAGGGATTCGAGCTCCAGGTGAGCCAGCCGGAGGTTGTCGTTCGGGATATCGGCGGGACTCGTCATGAGCCCCAAGAGCAGGCCATCGTCGATGTTCCCGACGAGTATGTGGGAGCCGTGACTCAATCAGTCGCTGGCAGGAGGGGCCAGGTCGAAGACATGCGCCCGGGAGATCGGGGAAGGACCATCGTGACCGCCAGCGGTCCGGCTCGGGGCCTCATCGGCTTTCGATCAGAGATGATGACCACAACCCGGGGTACAGCGCTGGTCAATCAGCACCATATCGGCTGGATGCCATGGGCTGGCGATATCGCCGGCCGAGTGGGTGGGGCCATCATGTCAGACAGAGCCGGGGAGGCGACCGGGTTCGCCCTGGACAATCTGCAGAAGCGGGGCGAGCTGTTCATCGGACCCGGTGACCCGGTCTATGCCGGGATG
>JBFHXF010000050.1:0-14075 GCA_041599115.1 Acidimicrobiia bacterium | reverse complement strand
GGATCGGATACCGATCGATGTAGGCGTCAAGGGGGTCCTGGCCTGATGATTCATCTCGACGCTCAACAGACCAGAGCCTGCCTGCCCATGGCCGACGCCATCGAGGCCATGGAGCATGCCTTCTCCAGCGACACGGAGATGCCGCCCAGGTCGCTTGTGGGCAAGTCGCTCATCATGCCCGGCCGGGTTGGCGAGGTGATGGCTGTCAAAGTCGTCTCGACATCTCCTGGGAATCCGAGCGGACTGGTGGCCGTCTTTGGCCCCGACGGGGTGCCACTGGGGATCGTCGACGGCCCGACTTTGACCGCGATACGAACCGGAGCCGTCTGTGGTCTTGTCACAAGACTCGTCGCTGCGAAGACGGCGTCCTGTCTGGCGATGCTGGGAGCCGGCGCCATGGCGTTCGACCAGATTGAAGCTATTCGGGCAGTTCGTCCCATTCGGCGGATCCTGGTCTGGTCGAGGTCGAAAGACCGTGCGGCCGACTTCGCCGCTCGGGTCGGGGGTGAATCGGTGGTTGATCCCGACGAAGCGGTTGGCCAGGCGGATGTCATCTCGTGTGCGACACCATCGCATTCGCCGTTGTTCGACGATTCGTCGGTGAGACCGGGGAGCCATGTCAATGCCGTCGGCGCCTTCACACCGGCGATGGTCGAGTTGCCGCCCGGGTTGGTGAGGCGGTCCTATGTGGTCGTGGACGATTTCGATGCGGCCGCTGCCGAGGCCGGCGACCTGATACAGGCCGGATCTGAGCCAAGCACGACACTGTTCCACCTTCTAGCCGGGAATCATCCGTCGATCGACGCCGAAGTCACCATCTTCAAGAGTGTCGGCATCGCCATCCAGGACGTGGCTGCTGCCCAGCGGGCCCTGGAGAACGCCGCTATTGCCGGAATCGG
The DNA here is from genome assembly GCA_041599115.1 of Acidimicrobiia bacterium. GTDB lineage: Bacteria > Actinomycetota > Acidimicrobiia > Spongiisociales > ZC4RG35 > JACZUI01. Next base: position 13,176 of record JBFHXF010000050.1, on the reverse strand, counting down.
TACCGTTCTCTAAACGGCTCTGACCGCTCCACGAATCTCGAGGGAATCGAGGAGTTGCTGAGACGCTGCAGCGATGTCGGCAACGGCCTGCTGGAAAACCGCGACATTGTGCGCCGCCGGCCGCTGAAATCCCGAGATCTTACGGACGTATTGGAGGGCGGCAGCCTCGATCTCCTCTGAGGCCGCCGGGGTAGCGCCGTCCCGCAGGACTTTTATTGATCTGCACATATCGGAAACCCTAGAGCCTCGCCCGGGTTGCTCGTTCAGCTTCACTGGAGACGAGGGCCGTTCCCAGAGAAACTGCCACCGGCACCAGTCCGGCCGCCGCCGCCCCACCGAGAAGACCACCGAGCACGGTGAGCAGGCCAACGATCACCCGGGCCGCCTGAAGACGGTCCTGTCTGATAAATGTCTTGCGGCGCGAATCGACCTGACTGGTCGGTTGGGGAGGAACCCGGACTGCGGCCAGAGCGAGGATGACAAAGGCTGCCACGAGGGCAGGATGCAGGGCTGGAGTGGTCGTGCCGAACGCCTTTGCCAGCGTGGCGACCAATGCCGAGCCGAGGGCTGCTGTTGTTGCCAGCAGCACCGTTGAGGACTCGCGTTCTCGAGACATCATGTCGTCCAGGTACAGCGCAACGGCGATCCCGAACCCGGCTACGAAACCTAGGGGGCTGAAGGAGATAGCCGCGGCCAGCGCGGCAACGGTGAGGACGTCGGTCGTCAAAGGCCTCCGTCCCGTGGATTCCACCAGCAAACGGGCCACCAACAGCATCCCCAGCAGGGGGAGAAGGGCAACTCCTTGCTCGGTGAGGGCCCAGATCCCGGCCAGAAACCCTGCCAACAGGGCCGAATTGACCCTGTCCGGGTCGAGTTCCCTGGTCAGAGCCCAGGTGAGGAATACCGCTCCTCCCGCCTGGAGAAACAGCCACGGGGACCCCTGGTAGAAGACGGCGAGTCCTGCTCCGCCCAACGCGGCCAGGGTGGTCAGGGCCAGGATCATCCGAGTGGAAGGCAGTCTTCGGTCCAATCCCCGACCCAAGTGAGTTCGAAACCTCATTGGGGCGATTCTTGTCGAGACCTGCATCCCGAGTCGAGCCCGATACGCTGCCCTCGATGACCAAGCCGCTGGACACCTTCCGTCGCCTCCCCGCCGTGGGCGTTCTTGCCGAGAGGCAGATGGGTGGCTTCCTTGCCGTCGCGGCAATTGTCGGAGTCGGAGTCGGGATCGGAGCGGCCGGTCTGATTCTCTTGCTCAAACAGATGAGTGAGTGGTTTCAGGACTTAGATCTCTCCTCTGGGCGGATTTGGGTCTTCCTCACCATTCCCCTTGGGTTTGTGTTGGCATGGGCGATTGCCAGATATTTCGCTCCGGAGGTTGCCGGCGACGGGGTGCCTGAGGCCAAAATCGCCCTCATAGTCAGGGGCGGCCATATCCGGGGAAGGGTGGCTCCGCTAAAGATTCTCGCCACAGCGGCCACCCTTGGCACCGGGGGCTCGGCGGGTCGGGAGGGGCCATTTGTTCAAATTGGTGCTGCCATAGGCTCCTGGATGTCGAGGAGATTTCATCTCGGCGAGGATCAGGTCCGATCTCTGGTGGCGGCCGGCGCCGGCGCCGGCATCGGGGCGTCTTTCAACGCTCCCATCGCCGGGATGCTGTTTGCCCTCGAGGTCATTCTCTCATCGTTCGCCTCCCGACATCTGTCTGCGGTGGTCATTGCCTCGGTCACCGCCGCTGTGACCACGCGAAGCATTGTTGGAGAGGAACTCGCCATCAATGCCGGCGCGTACAAACTCAATGACTTCGGCGAGTTGATTCCATACGGGTTCATGGCGCTCGTGGTGGTTGTCTTCGGTCTGCTGTTTCTCAAGATGCTGGAACAAACGGAAAGGTTCACCGAGGTTCGAGGGACAGGCCTGGGGCCAGTCCGTCCCGCTGCCGCGGGGCTGCTTGTGGCTGGACTGATCTATCTCGAGCCGCGCTTGTTCGGAACCGGTCAGGATGTGACAAACGGGTTGCTGCACAACGAGATCACCGGAGCCGTTTCGGACTTGTGGTGGGTTTTCCTCTTGTTGGCTCTGGGCAAGGCGCTGGCAACGTCTCTCACCATCTCCTCGGGCGGTTCGGGTGGTGCTTTCATGCCGTCGCTGTTCATGGGTGCCGCCGTTGGGACCGGTTTTGCCCGTCTCATCCAGCCGATTTGGTCGACCGAACTGGTTCCCGGCGCCTTCGCCGTGGTGGGGATGGCGGCGATGTTCGCTGTAGTGGCCAGAGCCCCCCTGACCTCGATTCTGATCGTGTTCGAGATCACCGGCGCCAACGACTACAAGTTGATTCTTCCGTTGATGCTTGCCGCGACGCTGGGGACTTTCCTTGCCGAGAGATTCTCCAAGGACTCGGTCTACACGCTTCCTCTCAGCAGGAAGGGGATAACCGTCCGCCCAAGCGGTGAAGTTGATCTGCTCGACACGATCGACGTCGCGGCGGTCATGTCGCCGCTCGAGTTCGTCGCGTCTCCCGATGACTCCATCGGAGTGGTGGACGCACAGCTGAGCCGTTACCGCTACCACGGTGTTCCGGTCGTGGAGTATGGAGCACTCATCGGGATAATCACGGTCTCGGACATCGTCCGATACGGTGGGCCGAGTGACGCGGTGACCGTTCGTGAAGCGATGACCCCACGCCCGGTGACCGTGGTGCCAAGCACCCCGGTGTCGCGTGCCCTGGAACGAATGGCAGCCCTCGGATTCGGAAGACTTCCGGTGGTTGACGAGGACACGCCCGGCTTGCTCGTCGGCGTCTTTCGCCGCGAAGACGCGGTGCGGGCCTATCACGAGGCCCTGTCTTCCTCGACCGACGTCGAGCTTCGTCGCGCCCGTCTAGCGCAGCGAACCGATCCCGGTGCGGGCTATTTCGATTTCAGGGTTCCGCCGGGCTCCATCGCCGACGGGAGACCGGTCAAGGAGGTTGCCTGGCCGGAAGGTTCGACGTTGGTATCGGTGCGGAGGGGTCGCGAGGTCGTGGTGCCGACCGGCAACACTGTGCTCCTGGCCGGCGATGTGGTCACCGCCTTTGGCTCGGAATCGTCGAAACGGCGGGTGGTCAGCCGCCTCAACCAGGGTGCCGACGAGCCCACGGCCGAGATAACCCTGTCGGACATCGAATCACGAGGCGATTCTTTGGGTAATGGATCTCGCCTCTAGCATTGTCGACCAGATCTAGAGAAGGGACACCTCGTGGAAGGCGGGATTGCTGCCTTCGTGGCCACTGCTGTGCTGGTGGTCGTTGCGATCCGGCTGCGTGCGCAGCGGAAGCGCGCGGCCTCACTGGATCTCGACGACAAGTCGTGGCTCCGACCACCCGAGACCCAAGAAGACCCTTTGGGTCGTCATGCCCCCGTGGTCGACTTTCACGTCCATGGATCGGAGGCCCGGGTCACTTTCGATGTCCCATTGCCTGATGCCGATGACGAGGTCCTCGACGAGTTGCTGGTGGATGAAGCGGTGGAAGTGGTCCGTGAGAAGCGTCATGTGCTCCCCATCGATGATGTCACCGAGATCGTGGTCTTGGCCGGAAGGGGCGAGACGAGAGAAGTAGGAAGGGCGAAGCTGCCCTCGCCTGGTGAACTGCCTCCGCCGTCTGTGTCGGCAGAAATGCTCAGCTTCAGCCATTTGGCTCGGGACCCATTTGTCTCCCAGTTCGAATCGGATTCCGTGATCCAGGTGGAGACCAAGATCCAGGTGCCGTCCGACGATCTTCGGCCGTTACGGGAGGAGATCAGGGTTCCCAAGGGTCTCGAGCGTGGGATGAGGGCGAAGGGGGTGGATCCCGAGTCTCTGAGCGGCCCCGAATTCGTTCTCGCCATCCTCGAATTGTTCGATTACAAGGTGGTTTCGGCCGGTGAGCCGGATACCTATATGGCAACGAAGGGGACCATTCAGACCTTCATACGCACCGAAATCCACGAGTCAGGCGCCCATCCCGAACTCGAGGAGCGCCTGATACGCAAGTTCATCGTCGAGTTCGGGACATCGGGAGCTCAACGGGGAATCCTTCTCACCGACAAATGGGGCCCCTACATGATTCACGAGGTGGAGCGGAACGAGCCTCGGGTTCGATTCGTCACCAGGGAGCGCATTCAGAGGTTCATCGACTCCATGGCTTTGGGTTAGGCGGAACTCAGGATCCTGGTTCGGGGTAAGCTGGCCTGAATAAGGAGGTTCGTTTGTTAGGTGGTCTCAGAGGACAAGAGCTGCTGATCATTCTGCTGATCGTGCTTCTCGTCTTTGGTGCGAAGAAGCTGCCCGATCTGGCACGCTCACTCGGCGCTTCGGCGAAGGAGTTCCGCAAGGGCATTGAGGAAGGCGCCAAGCAGGCGACGAATACCGAAGCAGCGGAGCCCGAGGCTCCTGGTTCAGCCGGTCCGGATCAGTCCGTTTCGGACGCCTAGGAACCCAAACCCGCCGTCCGGCGTTGATGCATTAGGTCTCTATGACGGAGTCCGTCCCACTCACCTGGGAAGAGGTCGCACGTGTCTACGGACGGAAGATGTACAACTTCGCCTACCGGCTCACCGGTAACCCTGCCGACGCGTCCGATTTGGTGCAGGAAGTCCTTCTCCGGGTCCGCAAGGGTTTGGACTCTTACCAGCCTGGGAGCTTCGAGGGCTGGCTGTGGCGGATCACCCGGAACGCCTTCCTCGATGATGTCCGGCGCAGACAGCGACGGCCCACCACCCCTATCCCCGAAGATGTCGATCGGTGGGGCTTGTCGGTGTCTCCGTCGTCCGACTTCGAGTATGAGCGTCTCACACTGGGCGACGACATCCAGAAGGCGCTCATGGATCTTCCCTATGAGTTCAGGGAGGCAGTCGTCCTCTGTGATGTCGTGGGTCTGTCCTACGAGGAAATCGCGACCGCCGTTGCCGTGCCCGTCGGGACTGTCCGCAGCCGGATACACCGTGGTCGAAAACTCTTGCGGGGTCTTTTGACATGAGTCACGCCGGCGAGTTGATAAGCGCATATTTGGATGGCGAGCTCGATCGCGGAGAGATGCAAGACCTCCTCGAACATCTTGCCGGCTGTGGTCGGTGCGCGACCGAGATGGATGAGATGCAGGCGGTCCGATCGGCGGTCCGATCGCTGCCGATGATCGAACTGCCGGCAGGTCTTGTCGACCGGAGGGGCCCGGCTGTCGTTCCCCTGCGACGCAACCGCGGCTTTTTGGTTGGCGCCGCCGCCGCGGTTGTCGCCGTTGTGATCGCTGTAGCCGCTTTGATCACTCCCCCTCCTCAACCGGTTTCGCTCGACGATCTCAACAGTCGCTTTGGTGCTCGAGTGTCGCTCGATCCAGCCTTCGGGCCCGCCAAAGTCGTTGTGCCCGAAATCGCGGAGGTGGGCGGTTGAGAAGACTCATCACCCTGGTGTTGGTCTTGGTACTCCTGCCAGGCGTTGCCTACGCCTCCGATCTCGATCAACTCCTACAGCGAGGTCATGACGCGGCCTACTCCGCCGAGCAGATAATCACTTGCTCAACACCGGAGGGTGTCAGTGATGCAGTGGTCAGGATCAGTCAGAGTGGCGGCGATCTGCGGATGTCCGCCCAGGTTTCCTCGGACGTGGAGGTGACTTCGGGCTATGGCGGTTGGGCGCTTTCGCGGGCCGGATCGGTGATCTCCAGCACAGAATTGGTCACGAGCGGGGAGGCTTTGACGCCGCGCTACGTGGTTGACGACGGTACCGCTGCGGCCTTTCTGGGACGTCGGGCCACCCTCTATGAGATGCGTGACGGGGATCTGCTCCGCGCCCAGCTCATCTTCGACAACTCCACCGGGGCTTTGATGAGGGCGGTGACTTATACCGGCGACGGTTCGGTGTACTGCGAGAGAAGGTTCATAAGTTTCAATCCCGCCAGACCGCTGATCCCAACCTCGCCCATCAATGACGCCGACCACCCTGCCCAAACTGAATCCGTGGGCGAAATGCCCGACGAACTCGCTGGATTCCACAGGCTGGATCTCTATGCCGACGAGCAGGGGTTCGTATTCGGTTATTACTCGGACGGCTTCTTCTCATTCGCCGTATTCGAAACGCCGTCGCTGGTGGTTCTACCCGACGCCACAGATGCCCTCATGGGAGAGCACATGTACGGGCGCTCCTTCACCCCCGGCCTGGTGACTTATGCGTGGGAGACTGCCGGCGGGGCGATGGCGCTCGTCGGGGACCTTCCTCCTGACATGCACCAGCAAGTCCTCGAGGGGTTGCCTGCCCCGGTGCAGCGGGGTTGGTGGGGTCGTCTCTGGCGAAGTCTCTTCGGTTAGACCTGCTACTCCCAGCCCTCGAGAAGAACCCTTGCCGCCCAGCCGGTGGGATCTGCCAGTTCCGCTGCGGTCGGCATTCGCGAAGGTTCCGACCAAAGGGTCTCCAGGGCGTCTTCGCCGTAGCGCCGCTCGACTTCCTGATTGAACTCATCTCCAAGCCGGGTCAACTCGGCGGGTACCGGACCAACTCCGATGGGTGGTCCCGAGTCCGCGCTCGTCCTCACCCGGTCGCGGGCAGCCGTGATTGCTTCGAAAGCCGGCACCAGCGGGATCATCGATCTCCTGGCGATGAGACGGGCGCATCCGGTGATTGCCCCCAGAAAGGCCTCCAGTTCACCCCGGGGACCTTCCGCCTCCTCTCCACCCAAGAGACTCTCCACCCCGCCTGCCTGTTCGATCGCAGCTTCGATGGCGGCCGGATCGGCGCCGATGGCCATCATGCCCCCCAGCTTCGACGGATCGATCTTGACCGCGTCGGCGTATGCCGTACTCAGGACGTGAAGATGATCATGAACCCAGGGAAGCTGTGACACGGTCCGGAACGAGACCTCGTTGGCAACCACCCAAAGACGAACCTCGCGTTCGTCGAACGAGGCGGTATTTGCCAGGTCGGCAATGTTGGGTACGAGCAGTGTCAGTGGTCCAAGCGGCTGTTGGGGGAGTCCGGCATCGAAGGGGGCCAGCGCCCAGGTCGACAATGAACCAACCAGGGAGCCTGCCTGCAGCCCGATGATGGCCGGGGTTAGCTGCGCCATCAATGGGGCGGCAGGTCCCTCGCCGGCAACAGAGGTGGCGAATGGCTCTATGAGGTCGGCGTATGACTCGAGATTCCGCTCAGCCCAACCCCGGCGGTCCAGAGGCAGGACATCGCTTGCCGGCAGGACCCGGAACGGGGCACTCTCCTCGATCCGGTATTCGGCCAGCCGGGCCAACTCCCGGTACTCCTCGGCAGCCCAAGGCTCTATCGGCTGGCTTTCACCGGCGAGGTGCCTGGCGATTTCGAGGGCCAACTTCCAATTCACCGGACCAGGCTGATCGAACAACTCGAAGAGGCGAGAGAAGATGTCGTCGCTCATGGTTGCAGTCTCTCCAAGACCACCACCAACTCCAACTTGCCGCTGTTCCTGGTGACGTCAAGGATGACTTCCTGCCCCTCCCGATGCATCCTCAGCCTGGTCAGCAGGTCGTCCATACCCGAGATCTGATCGCCATTCATGGCGGTCACCACGTCGTTCACATGACCGCCAACCTTGTCGTATGGACCAGCCGGTGTCACCTTCTCCACGAGAACCCCGACGGGATACCGAGCGTTGCCCTGTACCGCGAATGCGGTTGTACCGGTGATGCCGACGAAGGCGTGTCTGACTTCTCCGATTTCGATCAGATCGTTCACCACTCCAAGCACCATATCGCTGGGAATGGCGAAACCCAGACCCTCCGCGCCGACATCGGAAACTGCGATCGCGGTAGTGATACCGATCAGTCGGGCATTGCCGTCGAGTAGGGCACCTCCCGAAGATCCCCGAGTGATGGGGGCATCGGTCTGAACCAGCCCGTAGAGAGTGGTTCCCCTATCGACTTCGATGGACCGGTTGAGGGCGCTGACGATTCCCGAAGTCACGGAGGGGCCGCCGGTCAGGGCCAGGGGGTTGCCAACGGCGATCGCAATCTCTCCGACGGCGAGATCACTGGATGATCCGAAGTCGATCGGAGCCAGGTCATTCCGACTCACCGAGAGAACCGCCAGATCAGTCAGGGGATCAGATCCGACCAATAACGCCGTATAGACGGCTCCGTCGGAGAAGATGACGGCGTAGTCACGACCTCCAGCGATCACATGATGGTTGGTGATTATGTAGCCGTCTGATCCGTAGACCACACCGCTTCCCGAACTCTCCCCGAGAAGAGTGCTCGAACTGACCGCGACGATGGACGGAACCGCCCGGAGGGCCACCTCTTCTGCTGTCGGATCATCACCGGGGAGCGCGGGCCGCCCGGCAACCGGGGCTGGAAGAGTCAATGTCGGCGGAGGTGGAATGGTGGGATTCGTGGGCAGCGGCGGCTCCTCAAAGACTCCCACAAGGCTGAGTATCCCCAATGTCAGGCCGGTGCCGAGAAGTGCGCCGCCCAGCAGTCCGACGATGATCGTCCAGGGATCGGTCCGTTGCCGATTAGCGGATGGTCTCGTGCCGGGATTGTCCACGTACCGGATCGGACCCGGCTCGACCTCGGGAGGAGCGTCCGACCCATACGGGTCGTCAGAAGTCATAGGCTTGGGATTCTATGGACGGTCTCGAACAACGGATCAGGGTGGCGGTCGGCATCGGACGAATCGATACCGCCGGCTTGGTGACCGAAGTCGGCCGTCCCGACGCCGGCGCGACGGTTCTCTTCCTGGGAACGGTGCGCGACCATTCGGAGGGGAAAGAAGGCGTCACTCATCTCGAATATGAGGTCTACTCCGAGCAGGTCGAATCCAAGATCAAGACAATTGTGGACGAGGCGTTAGGCCGGTGGCCGGTGGCATCGGTGGCCGTCGAGCATCGCTCTGGTGTCGTCACCCTGGGGGAGGTCTCGGTGGCCGTGGCCGTCTCATCCGCCCACCGGTCGGATGCCTTTGGAGCAGCTAGATACATCATCGACGAGCTCAAAGAGCGGGCTCCGATCTGGAAAAAGGAGTTCTGGCCCGGCGGCGCTGAATGGAGCCGGGGGTCCTGACGGCGCAAGCTCGGTATTCAGCCGATATTGTTGGCCGCAGTCTCGAGGAGGACAACTCAGTGACCACCCTTGTCGAAAGACCCGAATCGCCGGCTGCCGGAGTCGGCTTCCGAACCGTGGCCTCAATGGTCCGGGAGTGGGCGGAGAAGATGCCCGGTGCCGTCGCCATGCGGGAGAAGGACTTCGGGATCTGGCAGGAGATCACCTGGTCGGAGTATTGGGAGTCGATCCTGGATGCCGGACATGGCCTCCTTGCTCTGGGCTTCCAGGAGGGGGATCGTCTCTCCATTCATTCCGAGGATCGGCCGGAGTGGGTCATCCTCGACATGGCAGCGGTGGCCGTACGGGGAATAACCGTCGGTCTCTATCCGACTAATCCCTCGTCCGAGGTCCAGTATCTGCTCTCTGATTCGGGATCAATCGTCCACATGGTCGAGGATCAGGAACAGGCCGAGAAAGTCATGGAGGTGATCGACACTCTTCCCGGTCTGAAGAGGATCATCCATGTGGAGCCGAGGGGTTTCCGCAAATGGCGTGACGATGAGCGGTTGATCTTCTGGGACGACTTCATTGCTCTCGGCAGGGAGCATCGCCAGGCCAACCCCGGGGAGGTCGAGCGGATCATGGCGAGGGCTACCGGAGACGATGTGATGACGCTGGTGTACACCTCGGGCACGACCGGCCCGCCCAAGGGGGCCATGCTCACCAACGCCAATGTCCGTTTTTGCATTGAGAAACTGATCGGCCTTCCCGATCGACTCCCCCGTCAGAGACCACCATCCCCGGCCGACACGATCCTGACCTACCTGCCGCTCTGCCATGTTGCCGAGCGGATTTTTTCGACCTGGCATCAGGTGGGTTTTGGCTGCACTCTCAATTTCGCAGAGTCGATCGAGACAGTGCAACAGAATCTGCGCGAGATCCAGCCATCGCTTTTCTTCGCGGTTCCACGGATATGGGAGAAGATCCACGCCACCGTCGCCATCAAGGGCCGGGATGGCACCTGGTTCAAGCGAATCTGGTTTGGGTTCGGCATGAAACTGGCATCGGTCATAGGCAAACAGCGGGTCGGCAACGACGGTGAGCACACGCCTCTGAGTCGTGTGCTCTACATGATCGGCTATCCGATTGTGTTCAGGGCGCTTCAGGAGCGCATCGGGCTGCGGAGGGTCAGGTATTCGGCATCGGGGGCCGCTGCGATCGCTCCCGAGGTCATCAGGGACTTCCTCGGGATGGGGGTGCCCATCTATGAGCTATACGGAATGACGGAGAACGCTGCCATTGCCACGACGAATCGCCCTGGTCGCAACAAAGTGGGCACGGTGGGCGAGCCCTACCCGGGTATCGGGTTTCGGATCGACGAGGAAACCGGGGAGATCCAGACCAAACACATCGGGGTATTCGCCGGTTACTGGCAGAAGCCCGAGAAAACTGCGGAGACTTTCACCGAGGACGGCTGGTTGATGACCGGAGACGTCGGGGAATGGGTGGACGGCACGCATGTCCGCATCATCGACCGGATCAAGCACATCATCATCACCTCTGGAGGGAAGAACATCTCCCCTACCGAGATCGAGAACAGTCTCAAGACTTCACCGTATGTCAAGGAGGCAATGGTGATCGGGGACGGGCGCAAGTATTTGACCGCCTTGATCGGCATCGAGTTCGATGTAGTGGGGGATTGGGCCACACGGCAGGGGATCCCCTATACGACCTACCGGGACTTGGCTGAGAAGCCCCAGGTCATCGAGTTGATGCAGGGGGTCGTGGATGAGACCAACACGAAATTCGCCCGTGTGGAGAACATACGCAAGTTTCGCATGCTGCCCAAGGAGCTGGATCACGAGGACGGTGAGGTGACCGCTACTCAAAAGATCAAGCGGGCTGCGATGGATGAGTTGTTCGGTGATCTGATCGAGGACATGTATCGGTCGTGAACCCGGGGCTTTTCGTTTTCGCTCAAGACTCGGCGATCGTCCCGTCGGAGTTGGGCCGCATGGCGGTCAACGGGTTGAGTCTCGGGGCGATCTATGCCGTTCTGGCCCTGGGCTTCGTGATCATCTTCAAGGCGACACAGGTCCTCAATTTCGCTCACGGCGCCCTGGCGGCGATCGGTGCCTTCTTCATCGCCTCCTTCGCCTCGATCATCAACATTCCGGGTCGGTGGATGGAGGGCTCGCCGGTCTGGCTTCGTTGGGGGCTATCGATGGTCTTTGCTCTCCTGGTTGCAGCCCTAGTCGGCGCGATCCTGGAACGCGCCTTCCTCAGACCGATGGTCGGTGAAGCACTGTTCGCGGTTGCCATCGTGACATTGGGGATCGACATCGTGGTGCGAACCGTCACCAATGACTTCATCGGCCAGAACCCGCGACCGATGGGGGATCCCTTCGGTCTCAAGACCCTGGGTTTGGGATGTCAGTCCGGCGGTGTCGTCACCAACGCCGACCTGACCGAGCTGTGCACGATGCGGGTTCCCCATACGACACTATTTCAACTGGCACTGACCATTGTCCTGGTCGTAGTGGTTGCTGCTTTCTTCCGGTCCCGAATCGGCATCGCCATGCGGGCCACCGCCTGGGATCAGGAGGTCGCCCGGGCCCAGGGGATCAGCGTCGGGCGGATCTTCTCCACGGCTTGGGCGATCGGTGCGGTCCTGGCAGCGGTCGGTGGGCTGTTCATTTCGGTGTTCCCCCGCCGGCCCAGTGGCGTCGACCAGTTCACCGCCTTCTTCGCCTTCAGGGCCTTCCCGGCGATCATCCTCGGGGGCCTCGACTCGGTGACGGGGGCAATAATCGGCGGGTTTGCCATCGGGTTTGCCGAGTCGGCTTCCAGTTCTTATCTCACCTTCGATTGGTTGGGCAACGGGTTCGGTGGGGTGGTGCCATACATCGTGATGCTGCTGGTGCTCTTGATCCGGCCCTACGGATTGTTCGGCACCGAGGAGATACGACGGGTATGAGAGGGCGTCCACTGCTGTACACCTCATATGAGGCCGATCAGTCGTTACTGAACACCACGACCAAGAAGGTGGGGGTGTTCATTCTGAGCGGTGTGCTCTTTCTCGTTCCCTTCCAGGTGATCCCTGGTCTGCGTTTTCTCGGTGAGACCGATTGGCTGCGGCTGCTCAGCACGGTGGCCATCTTCGTGATCGGAGCCCTCGGGTTGAACATCCTGTTGGGTCTGGCCGGTCAGGTGTCGCTGGGACACGCCTTCTTCATGGGTGTTGGCGCCTACACCGCGGCCCTTCTCGGCGCCGAGACCGGAGGTAACTGGATCGGTCTGGGCCTGCCGATGTGGATCTGGCTCCCGGCGGCGGGGCTCGTCGCAGCCCTGATCGGAGTCGCCTTTGGCCCGGCGGCAGTGCGGGTGAGAGGGCTCTATCTGGCCTTCGTGACGTTGGGCCTGGTCTTCGTCGGCGATTATGTCTTCCGCAATCTCAAGGGTGCCACCGGCGGCGCAGAGGTGGGGAGGACCTTTCCGCCCTTCGAGTTCCGCCTCTGGAAGGAGGAGACGCCTCTGGTGGACTTCTCCAGGGATGGCTCCTGGTTCGGCATCGATCTGACCAGCGAGGCCAAGACCTTTTTCCTGGTGCTCACACTGGCTGTTGTCTTCATGATCTTCGCCAAGAACTTGCAGCGGACCCGGGCCGGGCGCGCTTTCCAGTCGATCCGTGACCGTGACATCGCCGCCGAGATCATGGGTGTGGACGAGGTGGGTTACAAGCTTCGCGCCTTCGGTATCTCCTCGTTCTACGCCGGGGTTTCGGGAGCGCTGCTCGCCTCGTTCGTGGGGACGGTGATCCCGTCACGGTGGGACCTGTTCCTCTCCGTCGAGTTCATCGCCATCGTTCTGATCGGAGGAGCCGGGACCGTGAGCGGAGTCGTACTCGGTTCCGTCTTTGTCACCTTGCTGCCCCGCCTCATCCAGGACTTCACCATCTGGATGCAAGGCGTGGTCACCACCGGGGACGGTGTCCTTGCCAGGGTCCTCGATCTCGTGGTCGCCACCGATTCGACGGATTTTGGCCTGGTGAACACCCTTCCCGGCACCGGACCGGGCCTATCTGTGTTTCAATTGAACCAAGTGATCTACGGACTGTTGATAATCCTGTTCCTCATCTTCGAGCCACTCGGCTTGT
>JBFHXF010000049.1:0-14217 GCA_041599115.1 Acidimicrobiia bacterium | reverse complement strand
CCGGTGCACCAGGATGACATCCTCACCGACAAGCTCTGTCATCCCGAACAGCTCCTGGACGATCACGGTTCCGGTGTGAACGACGAGTTTGAGATCCAGTTGGGGGATCAGACTGCAGGCACCGCACTCGCAAGCCGAAGCCTGGCCAATCGAGAGAAGCCTCCTTCTGAACCCGAAATAGGAGCCCTCCAACATGTCGAGGACTACCGAGGCGTCCATGTCCTCAACGGGCGAATAGAGAAACGCAGCGTCACCTTCGAGTTTGTTGAGTCTGAAGGCCGGCCGCATCGGGTTGATGATCGCCCCGAGCAGATCGGCGATGACGTCTTGAGCGTGCTCGAGCTCGACACCTTGGAGATACCGGGTGTACCCGGAGATGTCGGCTATCGCCAGGCAGACGCGCTGCGATTTGGCACTCGATGTCATCTGGGTCATCGGCGGGACGTTAGCCCCGAGACCCGATCCAAGTCAGGACAAGAGAATCCGCTTGACGGGTTTTGCGAGGCACTCCGGTGCAGGTTCAGCGGGCCGACAACGCCTCTATCAGCTTGGGGAGGACCTTGTGCACATCTCCGACGACGCCAAGGTCTGCCACCGAGAAGATGGGGGCATCAGGGTCCTTGTTGATGGCGATGATGGTCTTGGCGTCCTTCATTCCCACGAGGTGTTGCATGGCTCCCGAGATCCCGGCGGCGATGTAGACGTCGGGCTTGACCGTTTTGCCCGTTTGACCCACCTGTTTGGCATAGGGGACCCATCCGGCGTCCACTATTGCCCTGGTGGCCCCCGTGGCGGCCCCGAGCTGCTTGGCCAGCTGCTCGATCATTCCATAGGCCTCCACCGACCCCAAGCCACGCCCGCCAGAAACGACCACGGCGGCCTCTCCCAACTGTGGGCCTTCGCGCTCCTCGGCGTGCGACCCGGTAATGGTGGCCTCGGCCGGCCCGGTGTCGGGAAGCTCCAGGGTTTCTGCGGCCGGAGCCGGCCCACCGATTGCCTCGGCGACGAAAGACTTGGGTCGGATGAGGACTATGAAGGGGCCCATGCTCGATGTAGCCGTGGCAATCATGGAGCCTCCGAGGATCTCGTGGTCGGTCTCGACCGATCCGTCGACGAGCCGGATATCGGAGGCATTGGAGAGAACTCCCACTCCGAGACGGGCTGCGAGTCGGCCGGCGATATCCCGGTCGGTATAGGCCTGGCCCAGGAGGATCAAGTCAGGCTTCTCGGAAGTCACCCGTTCGGCGATAGCTGCCGCCACCGGGGCCGCAGGGAGACGGCTGCCGGGGTCGGCAAGCAGAACCCTGCTGGCACCGTGCTCTCCGAGAAGGTTGGTCGATTCCCCTTTGCCCAGGTATATCACCGTGACTTCGCCGAGCGTGCGCGCTTTGGCAAGCAGTTCCAGGCCAAGGTTGGAAGGTCGATCCCCGTCCTGCTCAACGAATACGAAGACGCTTGCCACCTCAGATCACCTTCCGCTCTTCGAGAAGTTCCACGATTGCGAGGTGTGCCTCACCATCATCCTCGATCTTCCTACCACCGGTCCGACTCGGGGCGTCGACGATCGAGGCGACTTTCTGATCGCTGCTCGCATCTATCCCGAGGTCCACGAGGGAAGGGTCTTCGATCGGCTTCTTCTTGGCATCCATGATTCCTTTGAACGTCGGATAGCGGGGTTCGACGACTCCGGCGGTCACTGCGACAACGGCGGGAAGGGTTGCTTCGACCAGGTCGTATCCGTCGGCGGTTTGCCGGTGGATCGTGATGGTTCCTGTGGCCACCTCGACCTGGGTGGCGAAGGTGAGGGCCGGAACCCCCAGCAACTCGGCCAACATCTGTGGCACCACACCCGAATAGCCATCTGTCGACTCGGTTCCGGCTATCACTAGATCGAAGCCTTCTCGCTCGATCGCCGCCGCCAGCGCCCGGGCCGTCGTCAGGGCGTCGGAGCCGCGAAGGGATGGGTCCTCGATGAGGATCGCCTTGTCTGCGCCCATCGCCAGGGCCTGACGTATTCCCTGGCCGCTCCCGGAGGGCCCCATACTCACCAGGGTCACAGTTCCCTGGTTCTTCTCGGCGATCTGAAGACCCATTTCCACCCCGTAGCGATCACCGTCGTCGAGGACCTGCGCCTCGGGACGGATCAGCCAGTAGGTACCCTCTTCGAGGGTGTAGGGGGTGGCGGGGTCGGGAATCTGTTTGACACAGACAACGACCTTCATTTCCGCACTGCTCCTTGATGAATTGCTCGCCGGCGATGGTACGACCGGCCAACCCGCTATCAAACTTCGATTCGCTCCAGGATGAGGGGCGCCGGTGGTGGAGGAGCATCACCGATCTCCCAAGCTGACGCGAGATAGTCGCGCTCTGCCTCCCAGCGGTTGGCGTCGGAATAGGAGACGATGGCGAGCGGCCCACCGGCGTTGACCTGATCACCGACCTTGGCCCGGAGACTGACACCGACTCCGTGGTCTACCCGGTCCTCCTTCCTGTCTCTTCCCGCCCCCAGACGGGTGGTGGCCAGGCCGACGGTGTAGGCGTCGCATCGGGTCACGTATCCCGACCGGGGAGCTTTGATGAGAGCCTCATGTGACGCCCGAGGGAGAATGGTGGGGTCTTCGAGGACGGAGACATCACCTCCATGGGCTGCGGTTATCTCCTTGAGCTTCTTCAAGGCGGCACCTGATTCGATCTGATCCTCGAGGAGCTGCCGTCCGCCACCCAGACCTGCCATCTCGAGCATCACCTCCCCGAAGCCGAGGGTCAGCTCGGTGACATCTGCAGGGCCATCACCCCGCAAGACGTCGAGAGACTCCTTGATCTCGTTGGCATTGCCCACTTCGAAGCCGAGGGGCTGGTCCATGGCGGTTATCAACGCGATGGTTCGAACCCCGTACGACTCGCCCACTCGCACCATCTTCTCCGCAAGCTCCCGCGAGCGATCGATGGTCTTCGTCTGCGCACCTGAGCCTGTCTTGACGTCGAGGAGCAGCCCGTCGATCCCCTCGGCCAGCTTCTTGGACATGATCGACGAGGTGATCAGGGGAATAGACGGGACGGTTCCGGTGGTGTCCCTGAGGGCGTACAGCATGCGATCGGCCGGCGCCATGGTCTCGGATTGGCCGGCCATGACCATCCCGTGCTCTTGGACGATTGCCCTGAATCGATGGGGGTTCAGACCGGTGATGAACCCCGGGATGGATTCGAGCTTGTCCAGGGTTCCCCCGGTATGCCCCAAGCCGCGGCCTGAGATCATCGGTACCACCACCCCGCATGCCGCCACCAGCGGGGCAAGGGGGATCGAGATCTTGTCCCCAACTCCACCGGTGCTGTGCTTGTCCACCTTGGGGTTGGGTAGGTCGCTGAAATCGAGAATCTCTCCGGAACTGAGCATCGCCGCCGTCCAGGCGGCCAACTCGTCGTCGTCGAGTCCGTTGAAGTAGATGGCCATGGCCATGGCCGACATCTGGTAGTCGCGCACGATGCCATCGGTGAAGGCATCGATGAACCAGGCGATGGCGTCCCCGGATAGGACGCCACCGTCTCGTTTGGTTTCGATCAACTCGACCGCCGTATAAGCCACGCGTCGAATCTAACGGGGGTTCACCCCTCAAAGGAAAACTGCACCGATAGGTTGACGGTCACTGCCGATGTTCCCGGTTGGATCGGCGTTTCCCGAGCGCTATCGGCGGCCGCGGCATACTCCCCGTAGAAGATGGGTACCGGCGGCGCGCTGAACGTTTCTGAGATAGCAGTCGCCGGTCCCAGGGTTCGGCCAGACAACTCGGCAAGTTGTGTCGCCTTGTCGAAGGCGTCCTTCCATGCAGCATCCCGTGCTGCCTGGATGAGTTCTGTGTTGTCCTCGATGCTGAAGCTGAGCCCGTTGACCTGGACTGCGTCTCCGCCGGCGGCGACTGCTCTATCGATCACGTTTCCGGAGCTGGCGATGTCCCGGATCTTCGCCCGAACGGTGTTGGTCACTCGATAGCCAACGAGCTTCTGGGTATTCCCGCTGTAGTCGTATTCGGGATAGATCGAATAATTGGTGGTGGTGATGTCCTCTTTGGCCACACCCTTGGACGTCAAAGCCGAGATGAGACCATCAGCCTTGTCCGCCGCCATGGAGGCCGCCTCCTCGACGGTCTTGCCCAGCACGGAGACACCGATATCCACCTCCACGGTGTCGGGTGTGCCGGTGACCTCACCGGTCCCACTCACCGAGATGCCGGTCTGGCTCTGCCCGGTGTTGACTATGACATCGGGCGGCTGGCTCTGTTGGGTGCTGCATGCCGCCAACACGATCCCCAAGGCGATGGCTATCGCTATCAGCGACGACCTTCTCATTTCGATCCTTTCAAATCGGTTAGCGATTAGACGACTGGACAGAGGTCAACGGTTCCGGGTTTGGCACGGCGCTATTCGAGGGTCGGCAGTCAGGAGCGGGTATCAGTACCACTGCTCGCCGTATCGCCGGCATCGAAGGTCATCGGGCGCATAGGCTCGGAAGCCGAATGCAAGCTGCCCCAACGATCAGGTGACCAACGATGCTCGTGGTTGCAGATCTCCACAAGTCATATGGCCCGGTCCTCGCCCTGGACGGGGTCGACCTCCAGGTCGAGGGCGGTGACGTCATCGGCCTCCTCGGGCCAAATGGGGCCGGTAAGACCACCCTGGTGTCCATCATCTGTGGCCTCAGGCGGGCCGATCGCGGAACCGTGTTCGTCAACGGTGATGACGCTCTAGCCCACCCACAGAGAGCGCGGCGCCATATCGGCCTGGCTCCCCAGGACACCGGCATCTACCCCATGGTCACGGCCAGACAGAACCTGGAGTTGTTTGCCGAGCTGTCGGGCATGAGGAGGCTGGCGGTCGCCGACCAGATAGACCGGGTCGCCGAAGCACTTCGTCTCGGACCTCTTCTCGATCGCAAGGCAGGCGAGTTGTCTGGTGGTCAGAAGAGACGTCTTCATACTGCGATCGCCTTGCTCAACAGCCCGCCTCTCATCCTGCTCGACGAAGCCACTACGGGCGCAGATGTGGAGACCAGGGCTGCTCTTCTGGAGGTCGTCCGGAATCTCGCGAGTGAGGGATCGGCCGTGATCTACTCGACGCATTACCTGCACGAAGTCGAAACACTGGGGGCTTCTGTAGTCATTCTCGAGAAGGGGAGGGTGATGGCCAACGGATCAGTGTCCGAACTCATCATGAGACATGGCCACGCCGTCGTCGAGCTGGAATTCGAGGGCCGGCCACCGGGCGGGCCCCAGGGTTTCGAGGTGACCGTGGAGGACACATTGATGAGAATTAGAACCGATGATCCGGCGAGATCCACCACCAGGATTTTGGGAGCGCTGGGCGCCGATGCCGGACGGGTTATCTCCATCGAGATCATCAAGCCAAGCCTGGAAACCGTGTACCTGTCCCTAACCGGGAGACGATTCGAGGCCGGGGAGGAAGCCGATGTCATGGCGTCGTAGCTGGGCTATGGCTCGCCACGAGCTGCGGATGCTCAAGGATGACCCCGGAGCCATCGTATTCCTGTTCGTAATGCCGTTGCTGATGATGGGTTTGATGAAGCCGCTGTTCGCCCTCTCCCTTCAGGCGGAGGGATATGCCGGCGCCTCGGGTGCCGAACAGGCCGTTCCGGGGATGGCCGCCATGTTTGCCACCTTCACCGCTAGCTTCGCCGGATTCGGCTTCTTCCGGGAGCACGGGTGGGGAACCTGGGATCGGTTGCGCGCCAGTGCGGCCACGACGGGGGACATAATGGCGGGCAAGCTCGCCCCGACGCTGATAATCGCCGTTGGACAGATCGTGGTCCTGTTCGGCGCGGGGATGTTGTTCCTCGACTTGAGGATTGCAGGGTCCTTTGTCGCGCTGACGCTGATAATCGTGACCTTCTCGATGAGCATGGTCGCCTTCGGTATGGCCATCATGTCGCTAAGCCGCACTTCCCTTCAACTCAACACGTGGGCCAACCTCGTCGGCATCCTGTTCGCGGGTGTTGGCGGGGCTTTGGTTCCTATTGCAGTCCTGCCGGGTTGGGTACAGACCATCGCCCCGGCTGTTCCCACTTATTGGGCGATGAAGTCGTTTCACGGGGTGATATTGGATGGTCGGGGGGTGGCGAGTGTTCTCGTGCCGATCGCCATCCTCCTCGGCTTCGGAGTCCTCTTCTCCGTCATTGCCGGATTCAAGTTCCGCTTCGAGGAAACCAAGATCTACTACGGGTGAACGAGTACCTTGCCATCGATCACCAGAGCGCCTTCACCACGAAGCAGCTCCGCCTGGCGTTCCGGGTCCGGTGTGCGCAGGATCCCACCGACTCCAACGACCCGCCACCAGGGCAGGTCGGCTCCCGACGTTCTTAGTAGCGAGCCAACGGCGCGGGCAGCACCCGGATAACCGGCTTCGGCAGCAACCTCGCCGTAGGTGGTCACGTCTCCGGGACCCAGGCTCCTCAACACCGCGATTACGGCATCTTCGAATGAACTCAAAGTGTCCCGAACAGCCGGTCTCCCATGTCTCCCAGCCCGGGGGCGATGTAGAAGTGGTCGTTGAGTTCCCGGTCGAGGGCGGCGGCGACGATTCTCACATCTGGATGCTTTTCACCGATCACCCTGACTCCTTCCGGCGCCGTCACCACACAGACTGCCGTTATGTCTTTTGCCCCGTTTTCCTTGACTTTGTCGATCGCCCAGGAGAGGGATCCGCCAGTGGCCAACATCGGCTCGAGGATGAGGACCCGTGCCGAATCCAGCGTCGGGAACTTGGTGTAGTACTCCATCGGCTCGGCCGTCTCCTCGTTCCTCTGGACGCCGGCGAAACCGATGGCGGCGTCCGGTACCAGCGTGAGGACGGACTCGAGCAGACCGAGCCCGGCCCTCAGAACCGCCACTGCCACCACCGGCCGGTGTAGTGCCGTCCCGGTGGTCGACTCCAGCGGAGTTTCGATGGACACCTCGTCGGTCTGCATGTCGGCGAGCGCCTCGGCGACCAGGAGGTATCCGAGACGCTCTGCGATCTGTCTGAATTCGGGTGGCTGGGTTTCCCTGTTGCGGAGAATTGTCAGGAGATCGCCGGCGAGCGGGTGATCGAGAATGGTGAGAGACATGGGAGGTGAGGATATTCGCCCTGCATCGGCCCTGCTAACCGGTGTTGCGCATGCCGGCCGCGATGCCGTTGATGGTGAGCAACAGTGCCCGGTCAACATCGTCGCCTGTCTCACCGCTTCGACATCGAGCAAGAAGAGAGACCTGGAGGAAATTGATCGGGTCGAGGTAGATGTCGCGCACCGAAAGGGTCCTGCGGAGAAGAGGTAGGTCGTCCAGCAGGACATCTCTTCCTCGGAGACGCAGAATCTCACGCGTGGTGAGCTCAGCTTCGTCCCGGAGTATTTCGAGGATCGATCTGTGCTCGGGTGCGACCAGTGCCCCCACATACCTTGCCGCAATATCGAGGTCGGTCTTCACCAGCGTCATCTCCACGTTGGAGAGAAAGGCCTGGAGAAACCCCCACTTGGAAACCATCTCCGTGAGAGTGTCGTCGTAACCGGCTTCTCGGGCCGCGGAGATGCCACTTCCCACTCCGAACCAGCCGGGCACGATCTGGCGGGTCTGCGTCCAGCCGAACACCCAGGGGATGGCCCGCAAGTCTGTGATGCCGATTTCACTGCCGGGTCTTCTGGAGGGGCGGCTCCCGATGTTCATTCGCCCCAGTTCCTCGACCGGCGTAGACGCGAGGAAGTAGGGAACCAGATCCGGATGGTCGGCGAGACGGCGGTAGGCGGTGTAGGCACCCGACGACACTGTTTCCATGGCCTCGGTCCAGCTGTCCAGAACCTCCTTCGGCTGTCGGGATTGACGGTGGAGGAGGGAGGACTCGAGCACCGATGAGAGTGCCAGTTCGAGGTTTCGAGCGGCGATGGCGGGGTGACCGTACTTCTCCGAAATGACCTCGCCTTGCTCGGTCACCTTGATATCCCCGTCGATTGTGCCGTAGGGCTGGGCGAGTATGGCGGCGTGAGTGGGCCCCCCACCTCTTCCGATCGTTCCCCCTCGACCGTGAAACAGCCGCAGATGGATCCCGTGACTCTCGGCCACTCGACGCATGACCCGCTGGGCCTTGTATATCTCCCATTGGCTGGTGGCGATGCCGCCGACCTTGTTGGAGTCCGAATAGCCGAGCATCACTTCTTGGACGTCGCCACGCAGTTCGAGCATCCTGCGGTAGTGAGGGTCGAAGAACAGGTCCTCGAGGATCGTCCCCACCGCTCTGAGGTCTTCGATGGTTTCGACCAGTGGTACCAACCCGACGGAGACGCGGCCCCGATTCAGGTCTATCAACCCTGCCTCCCGGGCGAGCACGGCAGCTTCCATGACGTTTGCTGCGTTTTCGGTCATCGAGATCACGTAGCTCTCGATGACTTGATTCCCGTAACGGTCTTGCGCCTCCCGTATCGTCCGAAATGTGTCGAAAGTGTTCCTGGACTCCTCTGACAGTTCGGTATAAGGGCCTGTCAGTGGTCGAGGACTGTCGAATTCCTGGGAGAGGACGCTCATGCGTTGGTTCGCGCCCATGGACGCAAGTTCAACGCCAACATGGCGGAACATCTCGGTGACCGCCTGAGCGTGTCGGCTGGAGTGCTCGCGGATGTCGAGAGTCGCCATTTGGAACCCGAAGGTCTCGACGGTCCGGCGGACTCTTGCCACGGCGCCCGCAGCTATCAGCTGGCCTCGGGCTTGGTCCAACGACTGCGCCATCAGATCGAGGTCGGCCAGCATTTCCTCGGGATGGGAGTAGTCGATTCCGCTCTGATGGGGGAGGTGCAGGCGAATCCGGTCCCTGGTGTTGATCAGCCGGGCGTGGATGTAGGAGGACTTGAGACGGTACGGCTCGCCGGCGGTTCTCCGTCCTTCTCTCGCCCATATGTCGGGTAGCTGGCGACGGTCGACGTCCAGCGACTTCTCCAGAGCCGAGCTGATGCGTGAGTGCCGCAGAGAGATAGACAGTTCCTCTGAAAGGTCTTCCACCGAGGCAATGAGATGGCGGAGTCCGCGATCGTGCTGCAGCTCGATGACGTCCAGAGTGGTATCGGGGGTCACTTGAGGATTTCCGTCCCGATCTCCTCCGACCCAGGTTCCGAATCGAATGGGAGCCGGGCTGATTGGAACGTCGAGACGGGCCAACTCGGCGGTGATCCGCTCCGATAGAAGGGGCATGACCTCGGTCGCCACATCAATCAGGTAGTAGAGGGCTGATCGTGCCTCCTCGACGGGAGATGGCCTTTCCAAGCGAAGTTCGTCCGTTTGCCATATCTGATCGATGATTTCGGCGCTTCTCCGGTCGATCTGATCCTTGGTGGCCTGGTCCTCGGCGTCGCGCCGGGCCTCGATCAAGCCGGCCATCCGGAGTGTCTTCGTGAGCACCGATCGGCGGGCGGCCTCGGTGGGGTGGGCGGTGAAGACGGGTCGCATCTCCAGTCTGGCGAGTATCTCGGTCAGGGTCTGCCGGTTGAGGTCAGCAGCGAGAATTCGATCGATCGTGCCCCTCAGATAGCGGTCGTCAGGCGCCATGTCATCGATCCGGTGGACCTGCTCGGCGACATTCGCCAGATAGAAATACGCGGTGAAGGCTCTCACCAGGGGGATCACGTCTTCAACGGCCAGCTCGGCGAGAAGATCGCCCAACAGGTTTGTGGCTTCGGCGCTCCCACCCCGGCGGGACGATTTGCCCAATTCCCTCACTCTTTCGACGAGATCGAGGAGCGCAGGGCCATGCTGGCGGACTAGAGAATCGCCCAGCTGATTGCCCAGTCGGCGGATGTCGACCCGGAGTTGATCATCGACACTCATCGAGCAGCGCTCAATCTTCTGCCCGCTGCAGGTGGACCCGGCCGGGTCTTCCCTGAAGGGACATGCCCGATCCGTGCCCATAACGGATCATCGTCATCTCCGCCAGGATTGACACGGCCACCTCTTGGGGCGTCTCAGCTCCAATGTCGAGTCCAATCGGGCCGCGAACCCGGGCAATGTCTCCCTCATCGAATCCCTTTGCCCTGAGCCGCTCCAGTCGGAGGTCATGAGTTCGCCGGCTCCCCATGGCCCCTATGTAGCGGGCCTCGCTCTTCAGCGCCGCCTCCAGGACCGGCTCCTCGTGACGCCGGTCGTGTGCAAGGATCACCACCCAGGTTCTCGCGTCGAAGGCGAGCTGCGCCATCAGATCGCCTGGCCACCCCACCAGCACTCGCTGGGCGGTTGGGAATCTCTCCTTGGTCGCGAAGGCTGGCCGCGCGTCGATGACCGTGACCCGATATCCCATCTGAGCTCCGAATTGGGCGAGTGACTGACCGATGTGGACTGCTCCGAAGATCAGGAGATCGGGCGGAGGGGCCAGGGTCTCGAAGAAGACCGAGTGATCCCCATATTCAAGGGCTCGATGTTGCTCGTAGGTCATCAAGGACAGGGCATCGGCGACGATATCGGTCTTGAGCTCTACGGGTATCGATCCGGCCACCACCTCGCCGCGGTCGTCGATGACCGCTTTGGACCCGATCAGCGGGCCATCGACGAATGTGATGACCGAACCGAATCGCTCGGCCAAGAGGATGTCCTCGATGGCCTGGAGATGGGTCACCAGGGCTCGATGAAGACGTCGATGGTCCCCCCACAGGCCATTCCCACCTCAAAAGCATCCTCGTCGGCGATGCCGTAGGTGACCGTACGGGGAATCCCGGTATCGATCACCTGTTGGGCGTGCAGAAACACATCGTTTTCCACGCAACCGCCACTGACCGACCCCTCCATGTCACCCGCCGAGGAGACCATGAACTTGGAGCCCTCCGGCCGGGGTGCGCTGCCGTGGACCCTGATGACAGTGGCCACGGCAACCTTTTTCCCCTCATCCGTCCATCTCTTGCGCAGATCGAGTTGATTTCTCACGGTCTTCGGACTCCATCGATCGATTCCAGCAGTCTGACCACATCGCGGAGATCTTCAACGCTAGCGGCCGGAAGTAGATGGTCGATGTGAGGGATCACGGCTTGCATACCCCGGGTTGCCGGTTGGTAGCCGGCATGGGCGGCCAGGGGGTTCAACCAGATGACCTTGTGGACGGAGCGGGACATGCGGGCCATCTCCCGACCGAGCAAAGTCGGGTCGCCACAGTCCCAACCATCGGATAGCACCAGGACCACCGGGCCGCCTCTTGCCAGTCTCCTGCTCCACTCTCGATTCCAGGCTGCGAAGGCGTCACCAATGCGGGTTCCGCCCGACCAATCGGTGACGGTCTCGTTGGCGCTCTCCAGGGCGCTCCGGGTATCGCGCCTGGACATCGCCTCGGTTATCCGGGTCAGTTGGGTGGAGAAGGTAAAGACTTCGACGTGTCGGAGGCGACGTTGTGCCGCATGGGCGAAGACAAGAAAGATTTCGGCGTACCGCTCCATTGATCCCGAGATGTCGGCGATGATGATCAACGGACGCTGACGCTTGCGCCGCTCCTGGAAGCTGAGCATCAACAGATCGCCGTCGGGGCCGATCGCCGATCGAAGCGTCCGTCGCATGTCGGGTCTCCTGCCGTGGAGATCGCTCCTCCACCGCCTGGTCTTGACGTCGGAGGGCTGCCACAGCATCGTCATCACGAGCTGCCTCGCCTCTGCCAGGTTCTCCTCTTCGAGCTCGGCGAAGTCTCGCTTCCCCACGGCCTCAACGGCGGATGTGCCAGCCTGCTCGGATGTTTCGCCCTCCCTTGAGGTGTCGACTGGTTTGAGGAGCGGGGTCGATGAGACCGTGCGGGTGGCATTGGAGCTGTGCTGTTCTGCGATTCTCGCCACTCGAATCCCTTCGAAGAAGCGCCGGAACTCCTCGTCGTAGGGAGCTCGCTGCGAGGGATCGGTGATGGTGAGGGCCCGCAGGGCTGCGTGGACCTGTCCCCGGTCGGCGGGATCGACGAGCAATAGAGCTCTTGCCATGTCCGCGGTCTGATCCGGGGTGACTACCAGACCCCTGCCCCGCAGCGCATCGGCGAAGCTTGACAGGTCGAGAACGGGCCCGATCGTCATCCGACCAGGGCTTCGACTCCCGCCGTCCTCACCCGGTCGATGTCGTCCTTGTATTTGAGGACGACACCCAGGGTGCGGTCGACCACGGCCGGAGTGAGCCGTCCTTCCCCGAGAAGTTTGAGCGACTCTGCCCAGTCGAGGGTCTCGGCCACACCGGGCGGCTTGAAGAGGTTCTCCTCCCTGAGACGGGTCATCGCCCTTGCCAGCGAAGCCGCGAGGTCCGATTCGATTCCCGGAACCTTTCGCAGGACGATCGCGGTCTCGCGCTCGGGAGTCGGGTAGTCGATCCAGTGGTAGACGCATCTCCGTTTGAGTGCGTCATGGATCTCCCTTGTCCGATTGGAGGTCAGCACCACGATCGGTGGCTGCTCTGCTTTCACCGTGCCTATCTCAGGGATGGATACCTGGAAGTCCGACAGCAACTCGAGGAGGAACGCCTCGAACTCCTCGTCGGCTCTGTCTAGCTCATCGATGAGCAGGACGGGACGATGGCCGTGGACACTCTGCTCGATGGCTTGCAGTAAAGGGCGCGCAATGAGGAAATCCCGACTCATGATGTCACGGACACTCGCCTCCGAGCCCGCGCCGCGCGCCTCGAGGAGGCGTATCTCCATCATCTGGCGGGCGTAGTCCCACTCGTAGAGGGCCTGGCTCACGTCGAGTCCCTCATAACACTGAAGGCGGATCAGGTCTGCGGACACAATTCTTGCGAGCACTTTGGCGACTTCTGTCTTACCCACTCCGGCTTCACCTTCGAGGAACAAGGGGCGTCCCAGCTGAACGGCGAGATGAATCGCAACTGCCAACTCATCATCGGCCAGATAGTCGTGCTCTCCCAGGACGTCTATGAGTTCGTCCACCGTGTTCGGGATCATCACACCAGCCTAAAGGGGTTGTCGTTTTGGGGGCGGGGTGATGGGGAAGCGATCACCCCTTGGGTTGTTTCAGCCGGATTCGGCTTGTTCCGATTCGGAAGATCTGCAGTCCGTGTTTGTGGATGGCGACGTGGTGGTGGTACCAGCAGAGGGTTGTCAGGTTGTCCGGGTTGGTGGTGCCGCCGCGGGACCACGGTGTGATGTGGTGCGCCTCGAGCCGGTAGCGCGAGGAACAGCCTTCGACGGTGCAACCCCCGTCCCGGGCGTGGACGAACTGGCGGAGCTTGTTGGAGACGGTCCGGGTCTTCCTGCCCAGGCCAATTGGAATTCCTTGTTCGGTGATGCCGATGACATCGACGATCCCGTTGCACAGGATGGCTTCGAGGGCTCGCGACCCTATCCGGGGTCCGGTCAAGATCGAGACTCCGGCTTGGCCCTGGCTGGGCGCGGCGGCGCGCGCCTCCACCGTGACTGTTACCTGGGTGGGTGGTGAATCGTCTTGCGCCGTCCCTTCGTACAGTGAGTCCTGACAGATCGACACCAACGCCAACGCCCGTCGTTCCGCCACCGGTAACCGGTCGGCGGCGCTGATGAGTTCGTCGGCGCGCTGGTCGACGGCTTTCTCGACGAGCCTCGAGTCGACTCCGGCTAGCTCACCCCAAAACCGGGTTGTGGTCTCATCCCAAGATGGCTGAAAGTTCACAAATCCGTTCTGAGACACCTTCTTCTCCCTCGCCGGGCTGAGTCGCCGATAGTGGGCGACACGCCGGCGGAGCTGGGCTATGTCGAACCCTTCATGGCCGCGACGATGTTCTTCTGGCAGTCGGGCGAGCTGCTCGGCGCGATCGAAAGAGATCTCGCCGGATGCCAGCCTCTCGGCTATCTCAGGGGCCTGGCTGAGCCGCGTGGCCGTCCAACACAGGGAACGTGCCGTGCGGTGAGAGACATCGGCCCGGGCGGCAACCCAGTCGACGATCGATCGGTAGCCATCGGCATGATGCGATTCGAGAGCCTTTTTCGTCGCAATCGCGGCCATCTCGATAGCACGCAGCTTGGCGATCTCCGTCTCCGATTGGATGATCAAGACATCCAGTTGGTCTTCAGAGAGTTCTCCCCACTCCATGACCGAAAACCTACAAACCCGGTGTGACAGATTTGCCTTCTACGCGAAAGACGGTGGGGTAGGGCTGAGCCCTCCTACTTTCGGTTGGTGACAAAACCGCCGAAAGCAAAGGAGAGCTCAGATGAGCGATCGTATTCAGGTGCCGCTCGAACTCGACCATT
>JBFHXF010000048.1:0-14639 GCA_041599115.1 Acidimicrobiia bacterium | reverse complement strand
GGTCATGCCTCGGCGCCATGTCGGTGATCGTCCCACAACCGCAATGCGCACAGTCACAGCTTCAACCGTAACGAAACCGCTGGCAGTCGGCTGCCAGCATCGAGGCAGCCGTTCGCTCAATTCTGTCATTGACGAACCAACCAGTCATAGCCGAGACTCGAGGCACAGTCGAAATCGGTCGAGGAATGGCCGAGAAGGAGGAATCATGACTGAAGAGCAAGCCGGCGGGAAGGTACGCCGCAGCATCACAGGTGTTTTGAGGGGCACCGGTGGAATCGTGTCCGGATCAGCCGATGTCGCTCGTGACGTTGCCGTCACAACGCTCAAGGACACAGCCGACGTCGCCAATTCGATCACAGGAACGGTCTCGACCATCATCAATGGCGCCTTTGGGGCCGTCCAGGATGTGGGTACGGGTCTGGTACGCACGGTCAAAGGGGTCGTCGTGGGCGTCCTGCTGGGCGTCGGCGAGATCGCCACGGTCACCGTGGGGATCATCTCGGACACAGTCCGCGCTGCCTTCAGGGGCACCCGGGACATCGGCGAGGACGTAACCAAGACTGCCGCCGCTGTGGCTGAAGCAGTGATCACCGCGACAAAGGACACCGGAATCAGCCTCGCCGCTGGCGCGGTCGCCCTTGGGCGCTCGGCCCTTGGCGGCGTCAAGGAGGTATCCGGAGACATGATCGGAGTCGCATCCAGCACCGTGTCCGGAGCCGCATCCGGGGCTGCTGAGATCGGTGCCGACGTGTTGTCGGCAATCAAGAACACGGCCAAAGGCATCGTTCAGGGCGCCGGAGAGGTCGGCGGCGACATCGCCGACGCCGCCAGCGGAGCTCTCGCCGGGGCAATCGACGGAGCAAAAAAGGTTGGCCTGAGTGCCGAGGACGCAGTCAGCGCTGCGGCAGCCGGCGCCCTCGAGGCAGCCGAAGGCATCGGCGAATCTGCCGTTCACGCGGTCCGTGACGTTGCGGCCAGCGGAGTCGGCGGAGTCAAGGCCGTCTTCAAAGGCGACCAGGACAACTAGTCCAGGACTGTCTCGATAGTGATGGAGGGTCGGATACCCGGCCCTCCATTTCACGTCTGCCCTGAGCCGCCGATTCCTCAGGCGTCTCGCAGGGCCCGGCGCATTATCTTGCCGGTGGTGGTTCGGGGAAGGTCTGTGACGAACGTCACCTTGCGGGGCACCTCATGGGGCGCCAGGCGCGTTCTCACGTGCGACTGGAGTGCCTCCGCAAGGTCGGCCGAGCCCCCGTATCCGTCACGCAAGACAACGAAGGCTGAGGGAACCTGCCCCCTGATGTCGTCCGGTATCCCGACGACCGCACACATGGCGACGGCCGGATGGCCCATCAAGGACTCTTCGATCTCACCCGGCCCGATCCGATAGCCCATCGACAAGATGACATCGTCCTTCCGGCTGCGAAACCACAGGTAACCCTCATCGTCCTCGACGCCAAGGTCACCAGTGAGGAGCCAGCCTTGCCGATACTTGGCCTCAGTGGCCTCAGGTCGGTTCCAGTATCGGAGCATCATCACCGGATCGGGCGAAAGGACGCAGATCTCACCTTCCTCGCCGACCAGACGCTGGCCCGCTTCGCCGAGCACCACCACCTCGTGACCGGGAAGAGCCCGCCCCATTGAGCCGGGGCGAACCGGCCATACCGACCCACAGTTGCCAACTACCAGATTGCACTCGGTCTGCCCATAGCCCTCGTTGATTCGAGTACCCAGGCCCGTCTCCGCCCATTTGAGGACCTCCTCGCCCAATGGTTCTCCGCCCGTGAAGATCGACCGCAGGGCGAGATCCGTTCGAGAGACGCCGGCCGCCCGCATCATTTTCAGAGCGGTTGGCGGCAGAAAAGCGAGGGTGACTCGATGCTCAGCCATGAGGTCGGCGCAGGTCACGGGGTCGAAATCGCGATCAACGGTCAGAACCTCCATTCCGAAATACCAGGCAGGGATGAGGACGTCCATCAGACCCCCTATCCACGCCCAGTCGGCGGGCGTCCAGATCAAATCCCCGGGCTGTGGGGCAAATTCGTAATACGACTCGAATCCCGGAAGATGGCCGAAGAGGGACCGGTGGGCATGGAGAGCACCTTTGGGCTGGCCGGTTGTCCCAGACGTGTAGATCAGATACGCCGGGTCCTCTGCCGTGGTGTCAACTGCTGTGTCTATCGGATTGGCCCTGGCCAAGGCATCGAACTCTTCGCCGATCCGGACAATCCGGATCTCGGGAGCAGCCTCTTGGACCTTTGCCAAGTTGGCATCGTTGGTGATCACCGCTTTTGCCCCCGAGTCCAATAAGCGGTATGCCAGGGCGTCGGGGCCGAACAACGAGGCCAGTGGCAAGGAGATGGCGCCCAACTTCCACAAGGCCAGATGACACAGCGCCGTCTCCAGGGACTGAGGCAACACGATCGCTACCCGATCCCCTGGCTCAACTCCGAATGCTCTCAACCCCCCGGCGAGCCGGTCCGACATCTGGGCGACCTCGCCAAAGCTGATCGATGAACTGGTCCCGTCCTTTTCCACCATCCGCAACGCCGGTGACCCGGGGTCCTGAGAATCCGAACAGGCAACCCCCATGTTGAATCGTTTCGGAATATCCCAGATGAATGACCGTCGCAGCGACTGATAGCTCGATCCGACGCGTCTGGAAAGGAGAGGCTGGTTCAAGCCGATCCGTGACCTTCGACGACAAGGCCCGGCTCCGAAGACGCCCCGACGCCGGCAAGGAGCCAAGCAACGCCGACGGCGGTTGCGGAGAGAATCACGGAAGCCGCCATTTCCCACGGAACGACTATGTCAGAAGTACAACTCTCGGAAACCACCATGTCAGAGCCGCTTCCGGATCCACTGAAAGTCGACGTATCGATATCCCAGGCCCATCCGGTCTTGAAACCCCTCCCGGCCGGATCGATTCGGACCACCGAGCCATCGGCGAGAAGCTGCTCGCATAGGGGATCGATGTGAACAAAGAGCCCGGCGACAGCGCCGACCCATAGAAGTGGAACAGCCGCCATCGCGAACTTTCTCGGATATCGCCCTGATGGAGCCAACTTCAGATATGCCCACAACCAGATAAGACCCGGAATGATCAGCAGAAACCCCAGAACGGAGAGCAGACCCAGCAGACCGGCAATGCCCAGCAGACCCGCTGGCAGCAACATCAGGACTCGCCCTCGCATGCTCAATGCGGCCAGGGTCGGCGGCACCGCGATGACCGTGGCTATCAGCACCGCAGTCGGTATCTCCGCCCGAAACGATTGCTCCCCGGCGCGAATCGGAAGAATCAGCCCGGCCAGGGCAACCCCATACCCTGCGACCGCGGCCATTGTCACTGCCTTTCGCACCCCGACCGGCCATTCCGCCTGGCTCCAGCTGGTCACGCCTCGGACACCTGTTTACCCCTTCGGAAACCCTTGATCCAACTCCGAGGCTACCTGTCAAATCTGGCGGAGTCGGGCCGAAACATGGTCCAACTGAACAGCCGGCGATCGGGCGTGTGGACCTCGCCCAAGACGCGAAAGCTCATCGACTCGTACAACGCCACATTGTCCTCATGCTCGGTGGTAAGCAGCACCCCCTGAGAATCCGGGTCCTGCACCGACATCTCGACCACACGATCGACCAGCAGGCGAGAAAAGCCCCGACCCCGATAGGCCGAGACCACGCCAACCAACAACAGATTGTAGAAACCAAAATCGGGACGCAATGGTCGGACGGTTCCCTCGACCGACTCCAATCGCTCCAGCGCTAAAGACCCGATCTCCTGGCCGAGGGCAGACCGCTCAGAAGAGGTCCGGGGCAGACGCCTCACCGGTGGGTCGATAAGTGCCGCCGCTGCCAGGGTGGGGACTGTCCCAACGTCAACCCCCAGAATCGGGGTACCCGCGGCCGATCGCCGGTCGACGAGATTCTGAACTATGGAACGGAGCCGCTGCGGGTACTGCGCACCGGAACCCTGCAGGATGTATCGCATCGTGGGGTAGTTGAAGAAAGACTCGACAAGAACCTCGACGACACTTTCCAGCCGCTCGGGCGGTATCGCAACGATCGTGGGCTCCGACATGGGCGCCACGCTAACCGCACTCACCGGTCGGGGTCACAGCGATCGGGAGGGTGCCCCGGTCAACTGGAGAAGGTCACTGAGAAGGCATTGGCCCAACGCGTCACAACCCGGCCATAGTTTTCGCCGGCGCGCATCATGTCACCCTGAGCAAGGGCATCGACCGAATCCCGGATCAGCTCCACGGAGTCGTCCAGGGCAAGATCCTGAGGGTCGAAGAGATCGGACACGTCGGCGTAATCCAGTTCAACCATCGACTCCTCGGGGAACTGGTCTAGCCAAACGAGCAACTGCGCCAATTCCTCCGATGGACCGTGGAATACCTGCAAGTTCTGTAGAACCGATAGCACCTCACGCACCCGGGTCTTAGCAAGCGGCAGGTCCACCCGGTATCTGATCCTGACCTTTTGATTGTCCTCGTAGACCTCGATCTCGTCCGGCAGGAAGGCGCTGAACCACCGGATGGGGACGTGCCATGCCGATGTCAGCACATGAGACCGGTGGCCTGGATACTCCCTCTGGTACTGACGTAGCTCGCGGTCAGCCGCGCGTGCTGCTCCTTCTGGGATGATCCCAACCCCGAGACCGCCAAAGGCGTTGGCGAAGGCCACAGTTGATTCGAGAACCCGGAGTCTCAGGTTTCGTGGACACACCAGGTTCCGGCCCTGCCAGTTGACGGTCCAGTTCGACTCACCCTCGACCTCGGAAAGGATCGCGTACGAGCGAACGAATCCGGGCACAGGCTCAGCGGAGCTCGGCGTGTCGGGCGAGTAGACCCGCAGATAGGCGGTCTTGGTCATGCCACCATGCTGGCACGGGTCCGTGACAAACCACTAGAGAACTTGATGCCGCACGAACGGTATGATCGGGTCTCGCACCGGAACATCCGTCTTGCGAAGGAGGACTGGACCTTGGTCGTATTCGATGAAGTGGCCCAGGAGGGACACGAACAAGTCCTCTACGGCTATGACAACGTATCCGGACTCAAGACAATTATTGCGATTCACTCCACAGCCCTCGGTCCCGCTCTCGGCGGGACCCGTTTTTTTCCGTATGAAACTGAAGACGACGCCCTCGAAGACGTACTCCGGCTGTCGAGAGGGATGAGTTTCAAGGCTGCCGCAGCAGGACTCGACCTGGGTGGCGGCAAGGCCGTCATCATCGGCGACCCGAGGACCGACAAGTCGGAGCGGCTCCTCCGCGCCTACGGCCGCATCGTGGATTCACTTCAAGGCCGTTACATCACGGCCGAGGACGTGGGGACCACGACGACAGACATGGATATCGTCAGAAGAGAGACGCGGTGGGCGCTGGGCAACAGCGTCGCCGAAGGTGGAGCAGGCGACCCCTCGCCGGTGACAGCCCGGGGTCTATATGCTGCCACCCGGGCGGTCTGTCAGACCCTATGGGGTGATCCCGACGTGTCATTGCGGCGTTTCGCCGTCCAGGGTGTCGGCAAGGTGGGCTCCGCTTTCGTCCAACTTCTAGTGGAAAACCGGGCCGAGGTGATCGTTTCTGACGCTTACGAACCCGCCATCGAGGCAGCAGCCGAGAAGTACGGTGTGAAGAGTGTCCCCCCCGATGAGATCCTCGGCGTCGACTGCGACATTCTCTCGCCTTGTGCCCTCGGCGCGGTCATCCACAAAGACAACATCGCTGGACTCAATTGCCAGGCGATCGTCGGCAGCGCCAACAACCAACTCGCCACCGACGACGACGCTCAGCTGTTGATGGAGCGCGATATCTTGTATGCCCCGGACTTCGTCGTCAACGCGGGCGGCCTGATCAACGTGTACGACGAGTTGCAGGGTTACTCGAGAACCAGGGCTCTGCACCGCGTCGACTCGATATACGACGCCACGATGAGAATCCTCCAGACGTCAACTGCCGAGGGAATCAGCCCAAACCAAGCCGCGATAAAGGTTGCCGAGCGCCGCATACAGGAGATTGGGGATCTGAGGCGGTTTCGACGCAGCGGCGACGACAGGAACTGACTGCCAGATGCAGACACTGGACAACAACCTCAGCCACACCGATCTGGGGCTCAGGGACGAACAGATCGTTGAGATGTACCGGCTGATGCTGCTGGCACGCAGAGTCGATGACCGAATGTGGGCTCTGCAGCGGCAGGGGCGAGCAGCCTTTGTGCTGGGTGCCTCAGGTCATGAGGCAATCCAGGTGGCCTCGGTATTCGCCCTCGACAAAGAGAGGGATTGGATCCTGCCCTACTACCGGGACATGGGAGTCGCGCTCGCCTGGGGTTTCGACCCTGAAGCCGTGTTCCTCGCCGTCTTCGCCAAGAAGACCGACTCGATGTCAGGAGGCCGTCAGCTTCCCGGGCACTGGTCCGACGCCGACCGGCGTGTACTGACCCAGTCTTCGGTAATCGGACCCCAATACCCCCATGCCGCGGGTATTGCTCACGCCATGAAGACGCGCGGCGGGGATGAGATCGTCGTGGTCTTCGGAGGAGAAGGATCGACTTCCGAAGGAGACTGGCACGAGGCCATGAACTGGGCGGGGATTCACAAGCTCCCGCTGATATTCGTCATCGAGAACAACCAGTACGCCATTTCGGTGCCATCCGAGGAGGAGGTGGCCGGAACCCTGGCCGATCGAGCGCAGGGTTACGGATTCCCTGGAGTTGCCGTTGACGGGAACAATCCACTCGAAGTCCTTCAAACCATGCAGGAGGCGGTGGCGCGTGCCAGGTCTGGGAACGGTCCCACTTTGATCGAGGCAGAAACATATCGCTACTACGCGCACACCTCAGACGACAACGACACGCTTTACCGAACCCGAGAAGAGGTCGAGACATGGCGTAAGAGGGATCCGGTGGCATGGCTTCGTCAATACCTGATCGAGAGCCGCTTGCTCACTGAGGCCCAGGAGGCCGAACTGGACGCCGAGGTCATCAACCTCATCGCCGAAGCCGTGGAGAAAGCTGAAGCAGCGCCAAATCCCGACGAGCCAACCAGCCGGGTGTATGCCAAACCCATCGAGCCTGGGCCACCGGTCACCCAACCCGAGGTCGACCAAGAAGGAGAGACGGTCAATCTCATCACAGCTATCAACCGAACTCTCCATGAGATCTTCGAGTCTCACGAGGACGCTGTTCTATTCGGTGAAGATGTCGCTCGGAGGAAAGGCGGCGTGTTCAAGGCCACCCAAGAACTGACCGAAAGGTTCGGGGCGAAGCGCTGTTTCAACACGCCGATCGCCGAGTCATCGATTGTCGGGGTGGCTATTGGCATGTCGGTTGCCGGGTACCGGGTGATCGCCGAGATCCAATTCGCGGACTACATCCACCCAGCCTTCAACCAGATCGTCTCCGAGGCAGCACGCATCAGCTATCGATCTGACGGCCGCTGGAACGTCCCGATAGTGATCCGCACTCCATATGGGGCCGGCATCCACGGGGCGCTCTATCACAGCCAGTCGATCGAGGCGTTCTATGCCCATGTGCCCGGCCTCAAGGTCGTCGTCCCTTCGACACCGGCTGATGTGAAAGGTCTGCTTCACACTGCATTCGAAGACCCCGACCCGGTGATCTTTCTCGAGCCAAAGAAGCTTTACAGATTGGCCAAGGGGCCTTTCCCGGAGGGCGACTACCGGATCCCTCTGGGCAAAGCCGCGGTTAAGCATTTGGGAACCGACCTCACCATCATCGCCTACGGGGCCCTGGCCCATTACGCCATGGATGCCGTGCCCCTTCTCGAGGAGCTGGGAATCAGCCCTGAGGTGATCGATTTGCGAAGTCTCAAACCACTCGACTGGCCCACCATCGAGGCGTCCGTGAAGAAGACGTCGCGCGCCTTGATCGTCCACGAGGACAACGAATTCGTCGGTTACGGGGCTGAGATCGCCGCCCAGATCGCAGACAAGACGTTTGAGTGGCTGGACGCCCCCGTTCGCCGGTACGCCCTTCCCGATGTTCCGATCATGCCTTACGCCGGCTCGCTGGAGAACTCGATCTACCCGACACCGCAGGGCATCGTCCGGCACGCCCAGGATCTCGCCAAGTATTGATGCGTGTGCACGCGGACGGCTGTAGCCGGCGTGGTTGCACACGCATTGACTTGCGTGTGCACGCGGACGGCTGTGACCGGCGCGACTGCACACGCATTTCTATGGTCTGAGGAAACATGTCCGTCCTCGAATACCTCTCCCGAATAGTCGGCACGGCCTTTGCCGAACTCGACCTTCCCAAAGAGCTTGGGGAAGTTGTGCCCTCCCAAAGACCCGATTTGGCCCAATTCCAGTGCAATGGCGCCATGGCCGCGGTCAGACTGGCAAAGCGGTCGCCACGAGAAATAGCACAGACCGTTGCCGACTCTCTCTCAGGGCACCCCGAGATCGCAATCAGCGGGGTGGCAGGGCCGGGTTTCATCAACATCGACCTCACCGACGAAGCTTTGGCGCGGCTGGCCAACGAAGCGGCAATGGACGACCATCTTGGAGCCCACGTCTCCGAATCCCCCCTCACAGTCGTGGTCGACTACGCCGGCCCCAACGTGGCCAAGGCGATGCACGTGGGGCACCTGAGAGCCACCATCATTGGCGATTCGCTGGCGCGTCTCTTCTCCTTTGCCGGCCACGAGGTCATCAGGGACCCTCACTTTGGGGATTGGGGGTTTCAGATGGGTCTTCTCATCGCCGCCTTCCAGGACCAGGGAAGAACCGCCACCGACATAACCCTCGACGATCTTCAGGAGATCTATCCCCAGGCATCAGAGAGGGCGCGAGTGGACCAGGAGTTCACCGATCGCGCCAGACAGGCGACGGTTCTGTTGCAGCGCGGCGACCCGGAGTCTCGCGCCATGTGGAAGCACATGAAGGCAGTTTCGGAAGCCGCCCAACGAGACAACTTCAGCGCCCTGGGAGTCGAATTCGACCTCTGGTACGGAGAATCCGATGTCCATGATCGGATAGCGCCAATGGTTGAGGCCATGAAGGGCTCCGGTGTTGCCAAGATGTCGGAGGGAGCCCTGGTCGTCGATGTGGCCAGAGAGGACGACAACCGCGATCTCCCCCCATTGATCCTCGAATCCTCGGCAGGAGGCTTTCTCTACTCCACGACCGACCTGGCGACAATCGACATGAGAAACCAGGAGCTGGGAGCCAACCTATGCCTTTACGTGGTTGACCGCAGACAGGCGGACCATTTCGTCCAGGTATTTCGCGCCGCTCGACGGGCCGGGATCGCACCACCTGAGATGCAATTGGAGCACATCGGTTTCGGGACGATGAATGGACCCGACGGAAAGCCGTTCAAGACCAGGGAAGGCGGGGTCGTACGTCTCGCAGACGTGATCGCGATGGTCACCGAGGCGGCCCGGACCCGTCTGGACGAAGCTCAACTAGCCCAGGACTACCCCGTGGAGGAGAGAAGTCGAATCGCCGCCCAGGTGGGTGTCGCTGCCCTCAAATTCGGGGACCTGATAAACAACCGATCCTCTGATTACGTGTTCGACCTCGACCGGTTCTGCTCCTTCGAGGGGAAGACCGGGCCCTATCTCCAATATGCCGCCGTCCGAATCAAATCGATTCTGAACAAGTCTGCCGAAGCCGGGTTGGCAGGCGGGAAGATCATCGCGCCGGCGACCGGTTCGGAACGCCGACTCGTCCTTGAGCTATTCCACTTCCCGGACGTCCTCGATCGGGCCGTCGAACTGCGGGCGCCCAACCACATCGCCGAATACGCCCACGGTCTGGCCGTTGCCTTCAATCGCTTCTACGACGACTGCCACATTCTCAGCGAAGAAGACGCCGCCCGGCAGTCATCCTGGCTGTCGGTCTGCGCCTGGACCTTGGCGACGATGGATGCCCTTCTCACCCTGCTCGGCATCGAGATCCCAGACAAGATGTAGCCATGGACTATGTGATCAGGTCAGGGCGACCCGATGATCTCGAATCGATCGCAACCTGGACGCAGGACACCTTCGAGTGGGGCGATTACATCGCCGAGCGCTATCTGGATTGGCTGACCGACACCAACTCGGCCGTATTGGTGTGCGCCGATAAGGATGACGCGGTCAGAGCCCTCGTGCATGCCTCGATGCCGTCCCCCACCGAGGGTTGGATGCAAGGTGCCCGGGTCCATCCGGAATTCAAACGCGCAGGAATGGGTTCGGCGCTCAATCACGCCGGTGTGGAATGGGCAAAAGCTCGTGGAGCAAGGGTCATCCGCCTGGCGATCGAAGCCGATAATCCGACCGCACAGATCCAGGTGTCCAAGATCGGATATCGGCCCGGATCCACCTGGACAGCCGGCTTTACCAAGCCTGATCCTTCGTTTAGGGCCATCACAGGCAGTGGTTTGCGCCCTTCCACCCCCGCAGACGTGGACAGCGCCTGGATGTTCTGGTCGACCAGCGACCTCGCAGGCCCTGCACGGGGAATGTTGTGCAATGGCTGGGTATGGCGTCAGGCCAGACCCAGGGACCTCCAAGCAGCCGCTGCAGACGGACGGCTTCTCCAGTCCCAGCACGGTTGGGTGATGATTCGGCCAGGGTCCGGAGACACCCAAACGATGTGGATGGCGGCCGCGGCGGAGGATCTTCCCGGGCTCGTGAACGGGCTACTCGACCATGCGGCAAGGACCGGCAGCGACCATCTGGTCGTCAAGGTGCCCGCCCTGAGCTGGTCGACGGAGACCCTGCGACGCGCCGGCTTCGACGTCAAAGGGATCCAGATCTACTACAAACCTGCGTGATCAGAAAAGGATCACCATTACCGCCGCGGCCCACACCACGAACATGATCGGGATGTCGAGGTCCGGCAGCCGGGACCACTTCTGCCGGGCCCAGCGCATGAGCAAGGAAAGCGGGACCCCCAGAAGTGGCGTCGCCGTCATCCCGGCAACGCCCGCCGAACGAAGACCGTCAAGCCCTTGATGAAGGGGGTTGGGCAGGTCACCGATCAGTTCGGAGCCGAACCTGTAGGCGAGAACTGCCAACGCGCCCACGCCCACCGCGGCCAGCGCCCGCCCAATGCCAACTTCCCACAGCCGGAAACCCACCAGACGGCGGCCCCGACCGACCGGGCCCTCAGCCGCAACTCCGAGACAGAACAGCCCGATCACGGCAAGCACCAATGCGGAAGCAAGCATGGCGCCGGTAGAAAGATCTTCAGGGATCACATTGACCAGCTCCAAACCGCTGAGGAGAACCGCGACCGCAAGGCCAACCAACACACTTCCCAGAACCATCAGGCCGACGTCGAGCATCGTTCCGACGGCTCCGTAGGAAAGGATGGCGTAACGCTTGATCATGGTCCATGCCCTGGAGCGGGACGCGGCATCGCTCAACTCGACTCCTTCGAAGCGGCGACGTTAACGCTGGAGTGCCCGGCCTTGACGGCTTGCAAATACCACTCGATGGGATGGGCGATCTCCACCTCGCCATCGAGGGCCGATCTCAATTGCATCTCACATCCAGGGTTGGCCGAGGCCACGCGCTTCACCCCTGTCGAACGAATCTGGGCCGCCTTTCGGTTTCCCAACTCTGCAGATGCCTCCGGCTGGAGAGCCGTGTACAGCCCGGCGGCTCCGCAGCACATGCCGTTGGGGTCGATCTCCACCACCCGATAGCCGGCCGCCTCCAGAATTGATCTCGGCTCGGAAACAATTCTCTGAGCGTGACGAAGATGGCATGGGTCCTGGATCGCGATGTCTCCCAGGTCCGCCGAGAGCCGCGGCAGCAGCCCGCTCTCGATCGCGCTCGCCACCGCCACCGTGACGTCAATTGCCCTCCCGGCAATCATGTCTCCGCCGTCGGCCCAATACCCATACTCATGTAGGTGCGCCGAGCACCCCGCCGCTGTCGCCACAATCAGGTCGTAGCCATCGAAGGCGGCCGTATTGGCAGCGGCCAAGTCTCTCGCCTCCGGTGCCTTACCGTCATGGGCCGCCAGGGCGCCGCAGCAGGTCTGTGCGAGTGGCGCCTCGACGCGGTACCCCGCCAGTTCCAGCAGTTCGATCGCGGCACGATTGGTAGGGCGAAACCACTGATCCTGGATGCACCCGGTGAGGAGTCCAACCAGGCCGGCGACCCCGGAGCCTCCAACGTGACCCACGGTTGCATCGCCTCGCCCCGTCAGTTTTCGTATACCAGTCGTCAGTCGTCGGAATCGCTGCGGGGTCAGCCGGGTCAAACGCAGGAATTGGGCGGTCGCGAGCAGTGTCGTTCCGATTCCGAGGAGTCCGCGAGACCCGAGCATCCGACCCACCAGAACACCTCTGAACCGATGTGACAAGGAGGGGCGTTGCGCCACGATTTCAGCTCTCGTGCCCTCGAGGGCCCGACCAAACGGGACCATGCCGGGGCATACGGGTTCGCAGGCACGACATCCGAGACAGAAACCGATGATCTTCTCGAACGCGGCATCGACCGTGACGATCCCGTCCGTCACGGCGGCCATAGCCTGGAGACGTCCGCGAGGAGACGCTGTTTCGCGGCCGGTCAAGCGGAACGTCGGGCACACCGGGAGACAGAGGCCGCATTGAACGCAGGCGTTCAGCTCCTCGAGGGTGGGATGCTCGTCGGTGACCCAGCCCATCACAAGCCTCCCGGCAGACGACCCGGGTTGATGACACGGCCGGGATCGAACTGGGCGATGATTCGCTGTTGGAGTTCGAGACCGGGTGGCGGCCGTCCCCATGGATCGAAACCTTGCAGCGAATCCGGTGGGGCATCAACAACCACAAGATATCCGCCAACATCTTCGGCCCAGATGCGCAACTCGAGGGCTCCCTCACCTGAATCAGAGGCGAGACGAATGTCCCCGACACCATGCACTGCCAGATAACGCCAATGCTCCGGGATCCGCTCAATCGCCTCAGAAGTCCTCGAGGGCGGCACTCGCAGCGACCAGCGGAAAGCGCCTTCAGGGTCGGCGGGCCAGTCGAGTCCGTCGCTCGCCTCGCCGCCGAGACGGGTCGAAACAGCCTCCACCTCCGACTCCGTTCCCCACAGATAGATCGCCTTGTGACGATTCGACTCCAAGACGGCCAATGGGCGGGAAACCGATTCCCCGGTGGGAAAATCGTCCACCACCACAGTCTTTGCCGCCGGGGGAACCGGCCAGAGTTTGAGACAAAGAGTGGTGATGACGCCGAGAGAGCCGAACGCTCCCACGACCAATCGGGGGAGATCATATCCGGTCACGTTCTTCACCACCCGGCCGCCCGCCCGAACCACCCTTCCATCACCCGTGACGAGTGTCACCTCGAGGACCCGCTCACGAGTGCCAAGTAGTCGCCCTCGCCGCAGAGAAGAGAGACCGGCAGCGATGGCTCCACCGACCGTTGAATTGCCAGGCATCTCAGGCAGTACGGCCGTCTGCGACCTCTCTGCAAGCATCGCTTCGAGACGCCCGATGGGCATACCCGCGCCAACCACAACGGTCATGTCGTCGGGGTCCCAAGTCTCGACGTTGTCGAATCTCTCCATCGACATCACGATGTCGGGATCCGGAGGAGCCCCGAATCCGTGATGACTACCGCCGCCGCGGACATCGACGATCTTTCCATTCTCGGTGGCATGACGAAGAATGGCGGCCAAGTCGTCGTTTGTGGTAGGAGCAAGGCCAACGGCACCGTCGGGCAATTCGAGAGTTTCGGTACGAAGTCTCGCGACGCGCTCGGGGTAGGTCACACCCAGGCTCCGTCGGGAACCGCCCGGCGAGATCCGCCGAAATCAAAACAGCGGGAGCCCTCGGGCAGGACCTTCGCCGGATTGAAGGTCCCCGTCGGATCGAAGGCCTCCTTGAGACGCGCCTGGGCGTCGAGATCCAGTTCGGTGAAGCTGGCCCGCATCATGTCTCTCTTCTCCAGGCCGATGCCGTGCTCACCGGAAAGAGCACCACCGTTTCGTAGACAAACAGCCACCATCTCCTCGCCGGCGCGGTGCACTTTCTCCAGCATCCCATCCTCGGAGGCGTCGAATGAGATGAGCGGGTGGAGGTTGCCATCGCCGGCGTGGAATACGTTGAACAACATGAGCCCATGTCGGTCGGCAATGGCCTGGACCTGGCTCATCGTTTCCACGAGCTTGGAGCGGGGCACCACCGTGTCGTGGAGGTAGTAGTCGGGTGAGATCTGCGCCAGCGCGCCGAACGCGGACTTCCTCCCCTTCCACAGCTCGGCTCGCTGGGTCTCATCGTCGGCGATCTGCAGCGATCTGGCGCCATTACTGCGGGCGATCTGGCCTATCAGCGCAGCCTCGGCGACGACTGCTTCAGTCTCGCCGACGACCTCGGCCAGCAGCATGGCAGCCGCGTCGGTGGGAAACCCGGCGTGTAGCCAATTCTCAACTGCGATCATCATCCTCTGATCCATGATCTCGAGCGCGGCCGGCACCATTCCGGCGGCGATGACGTCGGACACCGTCTGGGTGGCTCCCTCCAGGACGTCGAAATCGATGAGAAGCGTCCGGACGTCCGGTTGGACGGGAAGGAGACGCACCAGCACTCGAGTCACAACGCCAAGCGTGCCCTCAGAACCGACGATCAAACCTTTCAGATCGATCCCCGGTGGGTCGGGTGCCTCACCACCGAGTTGAAG
>JBFHXF010000047.1:0-14691 GCA_041599115.1 Acidimicrobiia bacterium | reverse complement strand
GGATGGCTTGCCGCCAACCCGGCGGAGTTGGCCGGCCTGCACCGAAAGGGCACCATCGAAACAGGCAAGGACGCCGACTTTGTCATCTTCGACCCAGAGGCCGGGACAGTCGTCGATGCCCAATCACTGGAGCACCGGCATCGGCTCACTCCCTACCACGGAATGAATCTCCGGGGAGCGGTGGTGGCAACGATTCTTCGAGGTCAGACCGTTTACGAACCATCCAGCCTTCCCGGAGCACATCTGGGAAGATTGCTCAGACGCGATGATTGATCTGATCTCCGAAACGGTGGGCGGGCACGTTGTCTTCTGCACGGACGACTTCTTTGCCCCGGTCTCCAACCTTCTCCGCACCCAGGCTCCAGTTTGGAAGGAGGGCGAATACACCGATCGCGGCAAATGGATGGACGGATGGGAGAGTCGGAGGCGACGCGACCAGGGAAATGACTGGTGTGACATCGCTCTCGGAATACCCGGCCGAATCGAGCAAGTCACGGTTGATACTTCGCATTTCACCGGCAACTACCCCGAGTCGTTCTCGCTCGAGTCGTGCGGAGCAGAGGGAGATGATCCCCTGGAAGCGGCGGAATGGGTGGAGATCATTCCGATGACGTCTCTCCAAGGCGACGCGGTCGCGGTTTTCGGTGTCGAACACCCGGGCCGGGCCACCCATGTCCGCCTGAAGATCTATCCCGACGGCGGTGTCGCCCGGCTGGGCATCGAAGGCTTCCCGATTCCGGCAAAAGAACATATCTGCCCGACCAACGGACTGGTCAACCTGGCTTCCTCCATGATCGGAGCCGAAGTCATCATGGCCTCCGATACCCACTACTCACCGCCGTCGAATCTCCTCCGTCCCACCGGGCCTCGGGGGATGTGGGACGGTTGGGAAACGAAACGCCGTCGCGGTCCCGGCCATGACTGGGTTGTCGTCCGACTCGGTGCCCCTGGCATGGTTCATTCAATCGGCGTCGACACCACCTTTTTCAAGGGAAACGCCCCTGGCTGGGTCTCGATCGATCTTTCCGGGGATGGTTCCATCTGGACCGAGGCAGTCGGCCGGTATGACATTTCACCCGACGATGTGGCAACAATCGACCTACCGGTCGCGCTACCGGCCAGTTACCTGCGACTCAACATTCATCCCGACGGAGGTTTGGCGCGTTTGCGGGTCCACGGCCACCCGACACCCGAAGCCGCTGCCGCCCGACGTGTCGAGTATGTCAATTCCCTCTTCCCTCAAGGGGCGAGGTCATTCTTCACAGCGGCTTGTTCTGCGGCTAGGTGGGCCGGCTCGATGGTCGAGGGACGCCCGTTTCTGGACACCGACGACGTCTTGGGAAAAGCAGAGATTGCATTCGACTCGCTGCAATCGGGCGATTGGCTGGAAGCCTTCGCAGCTCACCCCAGGATCGGGGAATCCGGGGATGCTGTCGCCAACAGGGAGCAGGCCGGCGTCTCGGGGGCCACTCGGGGGATTCTCGCTGCGTTGAAGAAAGTCAATCGCGAATACGAAGCGAAATTCGGGTTCACCTACATCGTCTTCGCTTCTGGGAAGAGTGCGAGCGAGATGCTCGCTATCGCCCAAACCAGGCTCGCCAACGACCGCGAAGTCGAGATTCCGGCCGCCGGAGACCAGCAAAGGCTCATAACCCGTACGAGACTGCGGCGCATGCTGTGCTTGGAACCTTCATCGTGACCTCGATATCGACACACGTCCTCGATACTGCAACCGGTTTGCCCGGTCGCGATATCGCCGTCTCGTTTCAAACCCGTTCTGGCGACGGATGGCGAACGATCGCCGAGGGAGTGACAGATGATGACGGACGGTTCAGCCTCACGGAATCGAATGTTGTTGAGGGCACCTACCGCTTGGTGTTCGAGACCGGGGCCGCCGGCAACGAGTTTTATCCAGAGATAAATGTCATCGTCGCCCTGAATGCCGATCAGAGCCACTATCACATTCCGCTGCTGCTCAGCCCGTTTGGTTACACCACCTACAGGGGGAGCTGATTCGGTTGAGCCCGCCCGCTCGATAGGTTGTCCGTAGAGTCCTGGCGATGTTGGGGCGACACCTCTTCGAATGGCTCGATCTCGGCGTCCGGTGGCTTCACGTCGTTGCGGGCGTGGTCTGGATCGGCACCTCGTTCTACTTCGTCTGGCTGAACAACCACGTCAGACAGTCACCGGACCAGCTTCCGGGGAGCGACGCAGAGCTCTGGGCGGTTCATGGAGGTGCCTTCTATCGAGTTGCCAAGTACTCCAAGCCCCCGCGGCTCCCGGAGACCCTTCACTGGTTCAAATGGGAGGCTTACACCACCTGGTTGAGCGGGTTCTCCCTGTTGGTCCTCATTTATTATGTGGACGCCCCGCTGTATCTCATCGATCCCGCCAAAGCGAGCATGGGCTCGCTGGCCGCATCGGCCTTCGGAATCGCCACACTGATCTTGGGCTGGCTCGTCTACGACCTGATGTGTCGCTCGGAGCTCCTCCAGAGGCCTGTCTGGTTCACGACTTTGTCCTTTGTCCTGATCACCGGAGTCGCACTCGGCCTGTCTCGATTGTTCCTCGCCCGGGGGGCCTATATCCATGTG
Source organism: Acidimicrobiia bacterium (assembly GCA_041599115.1). Taxonomy (GTDB): domain Bacteria; phylum Actinomycetota; class Acidimicrobiia; order Spongiisociales; family ZC4RG35; genus JACZUI01. Next base: position 12,097 of record JBFHXF010000047.1, on the reverse strand, counting down.
GGGGCGTTGCTGGGAACCCTCATGGCCGGAAATGTCTTTTTCGTGATCATTCCCGCTCAAAAGGAACTGGTGACCGCCATGGAGGAGAACCGGGAGCCCGACATCGAAAGAGGCCGATATGCCGCGCTGCGGTCACTTCACAACAACTACATGACCTTGCCTGTGTTGTTCATCATGATCAGCAGCCATTTCCCTTTTACCTACGGCTACGACCAGGGATGGGCGATTCTCGCCGGGTTGATCGTGGTCGGAGCCGTCATCAGACATTGGTTCAATTTGCGGGGGCAAGGTCATCGCAACGTTTGGATCCTTCCCGCGGCCACCCTGGCAATGCTCGCCCTGGCCTTTGTGACCGTCCCATTCTCCAACCTACCCACGGTCGACCCCTCGACAGTCAGTTTCGAGGACGGAGTTCTGATCGTCGCAACTCGTTGCGCACCATGCCACTCCTCGACGCCAAGTCAGCCGGGATTCGACGCACCTCCCAAGGGAATCACATTTCAGACCCCCCAGGAAATCGTGGACCAAGGCGCCTTGATCCGGGCTATGGCAGTCAACACCACCGCGATGCCCCTGGGCAACGCCACCGGGATGACGGATGAGGAACGAGCCATCCTCAAAGTCTGGCTCGACGAGCACACCGGCGGTTAATCGAAGAAACAGCTCGCGATCGGACGGACGGTCGACCCCGTGTTATTTCTGTGTTTGCTCCGCTCGCCATTGGCCGGGGCACCCATCACACCCGGCCCAGATGATCTCCACGGATTCACCATCCAGGATCCGGCGGGCCTGCTCCCTGAAGACGACTCCGAGCAACCCGCCCTGTGCTGTGCTGACAACGACCATGTCCGTAGGCCTCCTGTCCATCCGCTCCACCAGCCGGTCGAGCGGTTCGCTGGCGCGAACCGTTGACGGGCCCAGTTCCATCGCCTCTCCCACCAACGCATCCGCCTCCATCTCCCTCATTGTTGAACGGAGTCTTCCAACCACGAGATTCCCGCACTCGACGACCAGGCCATCGTTCCAACCGGCCGCGACAACGCGATCACGGAAAACTCCGATCCTCTCCGCGGGGTCGCCTGTCGGGATATCGGGTCGCATCGCATCCGCAGCTGTCCTGTACCTGATCCCCTCGCCTTCGATCGGAAGACCGGCGGCCTTCCAGTCGGCTATGCCCGATTCGTAGTCGAACACCTCTCGAAACCCGAGAGACTCGAGCCGACACGCGGCTCGTGGCGACATGTCTCACAACCCATCGTGGCAGTAAACCGCGACCGGTTTGTCCTTGATCAGACTTCGCGTAGTTGTGGCGTCCAGCGCCTTGAGTGGAATGTTGACCGCCCCGGGAATGTGGCTACCGAGGAACTCGCCTTCTGGAAGAACATCGACTACCTGGATCGAACCGTCATCGATGCGTTTGAGCAGATCGTCCCGTCCAATTGCCTCAGCCATTCACCGATCCTCCTCCCGACTTCGCCGGTTGTTTGTCACACACCTAGAGCTCGAGCAATCTGCTCGGTGGACGGGGCCTCGGCTGGTCCCGTCTCGGTGAAGAAGAGCCGACAGGCATATCCCACCTTGGTGTCCTCCGTGGCGAACGGGTCAACCCCGTCGACCAGTAGAGATGGCGAACCGTGAAATCGGAACCGCTCCGCATCCTCAGGAGATTCGATCAACTGGTAGACGAGATCCACGTCCAGGCGGTGATCGGAGATGACAGTCTTCAATCGCTCGTCGGCGATCTTCCAGTTCGGGCAGGAATCGAAGTATTGGAGCGTGATATGCATGGTCTCTCCTATCTGGTCGCCTGCTTGGGTGACTCCAGAACGTCACAAACGCAGACCGTCGGCCAGTCATCGGGCAAATCCCGTGCTCTTTCCTCCAATGACCTGAGTTCGATCGCGAGTCTTCGCAGATCCTTGATTCGGGACTCGATCGCCGCGGCCTCCCGCGACAGGGTCGACCTCACGGCGGCACACGGCGCCTTGCCGTCTCGTCTGAGAGCCACGATCTCTCTCACGTCGGCGAGGGGAAATTCCAATGCCCGCAACCGGGCAACGAAACGGAGGAGGTCGACATCCTCGCCGGTGTACCAGCGATAGCCCGAAGCAGACCTCTCGGGCGCCGGAAGGATGTCCAGTGACTCGTAGTACCTGATCGCCGATGCGGCCAAACCGGAATGGGCGGCAACCTCTCCAATCTGCAGAGCGCGTTCCATGACTACACCATAGACCTTCAAGTCGCTTGAAGGTCAAGGTCTTTCTTGGGACTTCGATTCGGCTAGTGCTTGCGACCCTCCAATATCCGAACAAAGGAGCGTGACCGGATCTCATCGACACGCAAACCGGTTCGGGCAGTCGCCTCCTCCACACTGATCGCGCCACAATTGATCGCCCGCAAGAAGTAATTCAGCAACCCCTGACCGGTTGCTGCGTCGTCAAAGACCTCTCCCACCAGTGTCGCCCTGGCAGCAGAGCCCACGAAAGCGCTGAGTCTTTCCCCGGCCGCTTCCAATCCCTCGAGAAAGAACGAGTAGAGGGCGGCGTATCTGGTTGGCAACTGCGCTGGATGGAGGTCCCATCCCTGATAGAAGGCGTGGGACAGCGAATGCCGGACGTGGTCGTAATGAAGCCGCAACGCATCGTGCACGCCTTTCTCGTTGGCCTCTGCTGGCGCGGCGGTCAGCGCTTCACCACCGTGCAGCCGCACGGGCATCACATTGGTGGCCCCGTCGGAAAGCCAGACCCCCGTTCCGGCAAGACTGACCTGGAGCGTGTGACGGGCAAAATCCGAGGCCGGATGTGTCATGGACTGATACGCCGCGGTGATGCTCATCGACGCCGTGTAGTCGTAAGTGCCGTAATGAGCCCCGCGGACCCGTCCATTGGCGCTGTCTACGAACTTCCTGACACCGGTCAACCCGTCGCGGTCGATGACGGTCTGCGGTGTCTCCACCATCAATTCGATGGGTATTCGGTCGATTCCGAGAACGGACTCCAACTCGGCCAGGGCCTCACAGGCCACCTTCACCTGCTCAACGTCCTGGATCTTGGGAAGGGTGACGGCAAAGCCTTTTGGCAAGACTCCGGCAAAGTCGACGAGCGAGGTGATGAAAATGTCCAAAGTTCGCAGACTCCTGAGGGCGAGGTCCGCCGAAAGCGGTTTGATCCTTATCCCGACGAACGGGGGCAATGAGCCGTCCCGCATAGCTATGGCGACCTCCCCCGCTACCGAGCGTGCATGGCCGTCCTCTTCATCTTCGGGGCGGTTTCCGTAACCATCTTCGAAATCGATGCGGAAGTCCTCCACCGGTTCCCGCGCCAACTTGCCGGATACCAGCAAATGGACCCTTTCGGTCAGGTCGTCGCGCATTCCGAGCACCGAGGCGAAATGGCCAGGCGTCGGCATCCACTTCTCCAGTGCAGACAATGCCAATTCGCCGAGGCGGCTCGCAGTGCCGGCAGAGAAGAGGTGGGCGCCCCCATAGACGGTGTGCACCGGCTGACGGTTGGGCTTCTCGCCGGGAAAGTCGGTCGAGACCCTGGCGGCCGCCATTCGCAATCGTTCCTCCCACACCGCCAGCGAGGTCTTTCGAAGAGTCATAGGCCAGACTCTAAGACGCCGGTTAGCTTTGATCAGGATGCACACACTGCTAGTCCGCAACGCCCACGTCATAGCCACCATGGACGGTCGGGAGATCCACGACGGAGCGGTCCTCGTTCGCGACGGATGGATCATCGCTGTCGGAAAAACAGCAGAGATAGAGGGGTCGGCCGATGAGATTGTCGATCTCACCAACCACGTCTTGATTCCCGGTCTGGTCAATACCCATCATCATCTCTACCAGACGGCGACGCGTGTCATCCCCGGCGCTCAAGACTCGGGGCTCTTCGACTGGCTCCGCGTCCTCTATCCGATATGGGCCCGGATGACGCCAGAACACGTGAAGACGGCAACGACGATGGGGCTGGCAGAACTCGCCCTCTCCGGCTGTACGACTGCTTTCGATCACCACTATCTCTGGCCGAATGGATCCAGGGTGGACGATCAAATCGAAGGCGCTGAGCCCATCGGCATCCGATTTCACGTCTCTCGGGGCTCGATGAGCCTCGGTGAATCTGACGGCGGGTTGCCACCGGACTCCGTGGTAGAAACGGAATCGGACATCCTCGAGGACTGCCTTCGGGTCGTCGGTTCCTATCACCAAACGGGACGCGGGGCTATGACACGGGTGGCGCTGGCGCCCTGCTCGCCTTTCTCGGTGAGCCCGGATCTGATGAGAGAGACCTCGGTCCTGGCGCGTGATCTCGACGTGAGGATGCACACCCACCTGGCCGAGACCTCCGACGAGGAGGAGTTCTGTCTCATCACATTCGGGCAGCGCCCGATCGCCTTCATGGAAGAGGTCGGCTGGGCGGGACCGGACGTCTGGTACGCCCACGCCGTCCATGTGGCCGACGACGAGGTTCGCCGCATGGGCCACGCCGGTACCGGTGTTGCCCACTGCCCCACCTCCAATATGCGACTGGCATCGGGGTTGGCACCTGTGATGCGATACATCGCGGCCGGGGTACCGGTGGGTCTCGGTGTGGACGGGTCGGCCTCGAATGATTCGTCCAACATGATAGGAGAAGTCCGTCAAGCCCTCCTCCTCAACAGACTCGGGGTATCTCCGGGTATCGGCGCCGGTGTACAGCTAACGGCAAGACAGGCCCTCGAACTGGCAACAGTTGGTGGAGCCCAGGTATTGGGCCGGGACGACATCGGCCGGATCGCACCTGGATACGCCGCAGACATGGTCGCACTCGACCTCAACCGTCCCGAGTTCGCCGGAGCACTCCACGATCCGGTGGCTGCCGTAGTGATGTGCGCGACCTCCCAGGTCGACCAATCCTGGGTCGGGGGCAGACGAATCGTGGAAAACAGAAGTCTCCGGGGAGTCGATCTCGGCGCGCTCATCGAGCGGCACAACCGCCTCAGCCTCGGACTTGTCGAGTAGCTTTCGCCTCCGTGCTCGTCCATCACCCCGATTCCCTAAATGGAGCCCTGGCCGCTGTCGGCGCCGGTGCCGAGCCCTTGGCGGGCGGCACCGATTTCATGGTCGAGGTCAATTTCGGTCATCGCAACCCCGAAGAGGTGGTGTCGCTGCGGCGGGTGGCGGAGCTTGGTGAATGGGAAGGTGCCCGGATCGGATCCGGGGTTACGTGGAGGAGGATCGAGCGGGAGGGCCCGACGGCTCTGGCCGAGGCAGCCAGGACGGTTGGCTCACCCCAGATACGCAACGCCGGGACGATTGGGGGAAACGTCGGCACCGCCAGCCCGGCCGGGGATGGATTGCCGTTTCTCGCTGCGGTTGACGCTTCGATCGAGCTGGCGTCAACATCAGGAGTCCGCACTCTCGGTTGGGAGGAATTCTTTCTCGGGGTCAAGAGGACAGCGCGGGCCTCCAACGAGCTGATCACGGCCATCATGCTCCCGGATGAGCTCCCGGATCGGCAGGCCTTCGGGAAAATCGGAGTTCGGAATGCCATGGTCATTGCCACTGTGTGTTGCGTCGTGACCCGGGAACCTGATGGTCGGACCCGGGTCGCCCTGGGCTCGGTGGCCACCACGCCGATGCGGGCGCGTCGAGCCGAAGAGATGATCTCGGCAACAGACCGACCCTCGAAGTCGGACCTCGACGAGTTCCAGAGACTGGTTTCGGAAGAAGTCCGGCCTATAACCGACCATCGTTCCACGGCGGAATACCGCCGACACGGCTCGGGTGTCCTGGCCAGGCGTCTTCTCGAGAGGTGTCTGAGGTGATCATCGAATTCACCATCAACGGGACCGCGGCAACCGCTCGAGTCATGACTCCGGCCAGCCTGCTCGATGTGCTTCGCGATCAACTGGGCTTTCTCGGATCGAAAAGCGGCTGCGAGCAGGGCGAATGTGGCTCCTGTTCGATCCTGTTCGACGGTGAGCTTGTCTGCTCCTGTTTGGTGATGGCGGGGGATGCCCATGGATCCGACATCCGGACGGTGGAAGGTTTAGCCCAAGATGACAGCCTTCATCCTGTCCAACGGGCTTTGCATGAAGCAGGCGCGGTGCAATGTGGTTTCTGCACGCCGGGGATCGTCATGGCAGCCGTGGATCTCTTCGAAGGCAACCCAAGCCCGACACGACCGGAGATCAAAGAGGCCCTGGCCGGGAACATCTGCCGGTGCACCGGCTATGGGGCGATCGTCCGTGCCCTCGAAGGGCTTGCGAGGGCAACCCCATGACAACCAAGACCGACACCGGGACCACGCCCCTGGCAAGCGGGATTGGCGAGTCTCCCATCCGACCCGACAGTCTTCCCAAGCTGAAGGGTGATTTCCAGTACGTCCAGGACCTTTCGATGGAGGGGATGCTCTGGGGGGCGACGGTGCGCAGCCCCCATCCGCATGCGCGCATCGTGTCGGTCGACATTGCACCGGCTCTCGCCATCGGGGGAGTTCATGCTGTCCTCACCGCCGATGACGTGCCAGGCAGGGCCACATTTGGACTGGAGCACCCTGACCAGCCTGTGCTCGCCTCGGGATCTGTGAATTACTGGGGAGAGCCGGTGGCGGTGGTGGCAGCCGAGGATGCCGACACAGCGCGCCGGGCCGCCGCAGCGGTCGTGGTGGAGTATCAGGTCCTCGAACCCTTGGTCGACCCCGAACGGGCGGACCGCCAGAACTCGGTCTTTCGCAGGACGAGAATCCGGAGAGGTGACCAAGATGTGTCCGGGTCAGTGGTGATCGAAGGCTTCTATGAGGTCGGCACTCAGGACCAGGCGCCCCTCGGGACCGAGGCAGGTCTGGCCATCCCGGATGGCTTTGGCGGTCTGGACCTCTACGCCACCAGCCAGTTCGTCCACGCCGACCAGGAGCAAGTCGCGGCCAGCCTCGGGCTCCGCCCAGAGCAGGTTCGATCCCATCCCGGCGGAATCGGGGGAGCCTTCGGGGCGCGGGAGGATGTCAACCTCCACATTCATGTGGCCATGCTCGCCCTGCACACCCGACAGCCGGTCAAGATGGTCTATCACCGGGCCGAGTCCTTCGCCGGTCATGTCCATCGCCACCCGGCAAGGATGTGGTACCGCCACCAGGCCGATGAGACGGGTCGACTGATCAGGGTCGAAGCAAAGGTGATGATCGATGGGGGGGCATACATGTCCACCACCGGCGCGGTGCTGGCGAACGCCTGCTATTTCGCGGTCGGCCCCTACCACTGCGATTCCGTCTCGGTCGACGGAGTGGGAGCCAAGACCAACAATCCCCCGTGTGGGGCAATGCGGGGATTTGGAGCGGTCCAGGTCTGCTTCGCCCATGAAGCTCAGATGGACCGTCTCGCCGAGGCTCTTGGCATCGACCCCCTCGACATCAGACGAAGGAACGCTCTCAGTCAAGGCGACCCGATGCCGACCACCGGTCAGATCATCGACACGCCGCTTCCAGTGACCGATGTGATCGACAGCCTGAAGGCGATGCCCCTTCTGGTGGCCGAACCGGGCGACGACGCGCACGACCTGCCCGGTGGAAGCGGGCGCACTACCGAAGCCCACCATGTCCGGAGGGGCATCGGCTATGCCCTCGGGATGAAGAATCTCGGGTTCTCGGAAGGTTTCGACGACTTCGCCCAAGCACGGGTCAGACTCACACCCGACGGGGCGACGGTCGAGACCGCGGCCATCGAGGTCGGTCAGGGACTGGTGAATGTGCTTGCCCAGATCGCCCGGACCGCTCTTGGGATCTCCCGCGCTCGGGTTGAGCATGTGGACACCTCCCGCATCGCCTCGGCGGGCTCCACTTCTGCATCGAGACAGACCCAGCTGTCCGGGGGCGCCACATTCGAGGCGGCGACCAACCTCCGCCGGAAGATCCTCGAACACTATTCCGCAGACCATCTCGACGACCTCGGAGTCTGGGGGGCCGGCGAGTTGGTGGCGTCCCTAGATGAGATCTCGTCGGCGGGGTGGGAGGAAACCGTCACATTTCGCCACCCACCCACATTTGCGCCCGACGAGGACGGCCAAGGAAAGGTTCATGCGGACTTCGCTATTGCCGGCCATCGCGCCGTGGTCGACGTCGACATGGGACTCGGTCTGGTGAAGGTGCTCCGGGTGGACACGGCCCAAGATGTGGGACGCGCCTTGAATCCCCAGGCAGTCCGGGGTCAAATCGAGGGAGGCATACTTCAGGGGGTAGGGCTGGCCATCATGGAAGAGCTCGTCATCGACCAGGGGCAAATCCGCAATCCCAACTTCACCGACTATCTCCTGCCAACCATTCTCGATGCACCCGATGTGGAGGCTCTGCTGATCGAGAAGCAAGGATCATGGGGCCCCTTTGGCGCCAAGGGAGTCGGCGAACCACCGACTATTTCATCGACGGCCTCAGTGGCAGCAGCCATCCGGATGGCATCCGGTCGACCACTGAACCGTGTTCCGATACGGCCCCAAGACATTGTCCTTTGACCGCATGAGAGACCTCATCACCAGGCTCCCCAAAGCCGAGTTACATGTCCATATCGAAGGAACCCTAGAACCGGAGATGATGTTTGCTCTGGGCGATCGCAACGGATTCGAGTTGCCATTCGAGGGCGTCGACCAAATCAGGGCGGCGTATCAATTCAATGACTTGCAGTCCTTTCTCGACATCTACTACCAGGGTGCGGCTGTGCTGCGAACGCCGGAGGATTTCTACGACCTGATGACCAACTATCTCGAGCGGGCGGCAGCCGATGGGGTGCGAAGGGCGGAGATCTTCTTCGACCCCCAGACCCACACCGAACGAGGAATCTCCTTTCCGTCATTCATGAGCGGATTCCGCGAGGCCATCCTCGACGCGGAGCGCCATCATGACTTGTCGGCGGACCTGATTCTCTGTTTCCTACGACATCGCACCGCCGCCGAGGCTCTGGAAACTCTTCACCAGGCCGAAGATCACCTGGAAAAGGTGATCGCCGTCGGGCTCGACTCGTCCGAAGTTGGCAGACCTCCCGAACTGTTCGAGGCCGCGTTCGCCGAAGCAGGCATGCTTGGCCTCCGCGCCGTGGCTCATGCCGGTGAGGAGGGCCCGCCCTCCTATGTCGCCGGGGCCCTAGACAGCCTTGGAGCCGAGCGCATCGAACACGGGATCCGCAGCCTGGAAGACCCGAAGTTGGTGGCCAGGCTGAGAGCAGAACAAATCCCACTAACGGTGTGCCCGTTGTCCAATGTCTCATTGAGGATCGTGGGCCATCTCAGCGAGCATCCGCTTCCGACAATGATCGAGGCCGGGTTGATGGTGACAGTCAACTCGGATGACCCGGCCTACTTCGGCGGCTACGTGGGTGAGAACTACGTCGCCGTCGCCAGCGAATTCGATTTGAGCGAGCAGATGGTCGCCGAGCTCGCCCGGAACTCGATCCTGGCGTCGTTTCTCGACGACGACGCAAAGGAAGGCCTGCTGACCGAGATCGATGATCTGGTGGATTCGGGAGTCGCCGAAGAATAAAGAGAGGGGCCCGCAGGCCCCTCTCTCGGTCGAATTGGCTTCCTATTACCTAGATCGCCGCTCCGATCACCGCCTGACCGAAGTAGACCAGGAAGGCCAGAGTGACAACCCACATCAGCAGGTGAATCTCGGCCGCCTTTCCCTTGACCACTTTGATCAGGGTGTACATCACAAAACCCGCACCGATACCGACAGTGATGCTGAAGGTCAGCGGCATGAGGACGATGGCCAGCAACGCCGGGAAGCCCTCTTCGAAGTCGTCGAAGTCGATGCCCTTGATCAGACCCGCCATGAGGAACCCGACCAGGATCAACACCGGCGCCGTCGCCTGAAATGGAACCACTGTCGCCAGTGGCGACACAAAGATCCCAATCAGGAACAGGATTCCCACGACCACCGAGGTAAGACCGGTCTTACCCCCTTCGGCCACACCGGCTGCACTCTCGATGTAACTGGTGTTCGAGCTCACCCCGGCGGCACCACCGGCGGCGGCACCCAATGAGTCGATGAACAACAGCTTGCCGATTCCGGGAATCGACCCATCCTCGTCCTGCAACCCGGCCTGTTCGACAATGGCGGTGGCCGTTCCCATCGTGTCGAAGAAGTCGGTCAGCATGAAGCTGAAGATGGTCAGGGCCGCGGCCACAAATCCGAGCTGGGTGAACACGTTGCCCAGGTCGAACTGACCCAGCGTGTCAAAGCTCGGGGTGGCGGTGAACGTTTCCGGGAAGGTGGCGACACCCAGGATCAGCCCAACAACCGTGGTAGCCAGGATGCTGAGGATCAATGCGCCGGGGACCTTCCGTGCGTAGAGGAGCACCGTGATCAGCAGCCCGATCAGGGTCAGCCAGGCTCCATCGGTGTTGGGGAAGATGAACTCCACCGGCACCGCAGCGCCCTCGGGAACGCCGATCAACCCGCCGTTGACGAACCCGATGAAGAGGATGAACAGTCCGATGCCGACTCCGATCGCCCTCTTCAGGCTCATCGGTACCGCGTTCATGATGGCTTCCCTCAGGCCAACAAGGACCAGGGCGGCCACGATCAGACCTTCGAGGACGATGACACCCATTGCCCCCTCCGGTGTCAGACCGTCGCCGAGGACCAGGCCGAATGCAACGGCTGCGTTGATCCCGAGACCAGCCGCCATCGCAATGGGATAGTTGGCAACCACCCCCATCAAGATCGTCATCAGACCGGCCACCAGAGCCGTACCGGCCGCCAATGCTCCAGGGTCAAGGCCGGTGGCACTGAGAATGCCCGGGTTGACGAAGATGATGTAGGCCATCACCAGGAACGTCGTCACGCCGGCCCGGACCTCGGTGCCGACCGATGTGCCTCGCTCGCTCAGTTTGAAGAACGAGTCGAGACCGGAGCCTCCCGTCGGCGGTGCCTTGGGGCGCTCAGCAGTATCCGTCATGTTTCCTCCCGTCAGACGCCCTCGTTGGACGTCAAGTGGCGGGCCAAAGTTACCCGAAGCCACCCCTGCGGTGTCGGCGAGAAGCGGTGGTTTCTCCAGAAGAACCCCAATCGGGCGTGAGACCGGGTCGATTCTCCACCCCGTTCTCAAAGAAGAGCGCGCACCGCCCAGTAGACGGCCATCCCGGCGAGGAGGGTCCATATGTGATTTCGAGTCCGGTATGCCACCGCACCGCCGGCCACGAAAGCGGAGAATTCGGGCACTCCGAGGGTGACATTGCCGGTCTCATCGATCAACAGGGCGATAACCAACGCCGCGAGGACCGCCGGGGCGACGAATTGGAGCGACACCAGGACTGGATCGGGGATCTTCCTGTCGGCAAGAACCAGGATGAATATCGACCGGGCGAAATAGGTGCCGAGAGCCACCACCACAATGGCCAGGAACGTGATCATCTCCGGAATCTCTCCGCCATAGTGCCCGAGACGATTCCAACGAAGGCCCCGACCAGGAGGGCGCTGCGGTTGGGCAGCCCGGCCGTCAGATATGTGGCCACGGCACCGGCAAAGGCCGCCACGACCTTCGGCCATCGATCGATGCCGACAATGATCAATCCGATGAAGAGGATGGAAACGGCGAATTCCAGATTCCAGCTCTCGGGTATCACCGGCCCGAGCGACAGGCCAAGGGCAACGGTTGCCAGCCAGAAGGAGGAAAAAGTGAGCCCGGCGGCCAGGAAATAGGTTCGAAACTCGTCCGGCTCGTCATCGAATCGAACCGACACCAAGGCGAACATCTGGTCTATCAAGAAATAGGGCCCGACCCAGCGAAACCATCGCGGCTGGCGCTGGAAGGTCGGAGCCAGGGCCGCCGAGTACATCACGTGTCTTGCGTTGACGACCAGAGCCGCGGTGATTGCGGCAGCCACGGCGGCGCCGCTCCCCAGAAGCGAGATCAGGGTGAGTTGGGCGGCGCCGGCGAAGATGAGCGGAGCACTGGACCAACCCACCAGCGGGTTCATTCCCGTCTCCGTGATGGTGAGGCCGATGACTAATCCGAAGGGTATTGCGGGGATGAAGAGCGGTATCGCGTCGGTGAAGGCCCGTCTCTTTGCGGAGGTCCCTGAGGTCATGGGGGCGTCACCTTAAGCCTGCGCAGTACGTGCTGGACTGAG
>JBFHXF010000046.1:0-15126 GCA_041599115.1 Acidimicrobiia bacterium | reverse complement strand
GTTGCTGATCGCCTACAGCCCCTGTATCGCCCACGGCATCGACATGTCGAAACAGATGAGCCACCAGAAGGAGGCCGCCGAGTCGGGCTACTGGCCCCTATACCGCTACGACCCGGCCAGGGAGGCCAACGGGCAGCCGGGCCTGCGTCTCGACAGTCGCAAGCCGACGATGCCGTTCAAGGAGTTCGCCCGCAAAGAGGCCAGATTCGCCATGCTCGGTCGGGCCAACCCATCCCGGGCGGACGAGCTCATGGAAAAGGCGCAACAGGACATCGACGATCGGTGGCATCTCTACGAACAGATGGTTTTGATTCATCGAACGGCCGAATACGCGGAGGTTGAGGAATGACCGTCGACATGACCACCACCTATCTCGGGATGGAACTGGCGAACCCGGTGATCCCTTCCGCCTCCCCGTTGACCGGAGACATCGACCACATCAACGCACTGGTGGCGGCGGGTGCGCCGGCCATCATCCTTCCCAGCCTGTTCGAAGAGCAGATCGAACACGATGCCATGGCGGTTCATTTCGGGCTGGAGCTGGGCGCGGGGGGATTCGTCGAGGCTCCTGGTGGATACTTCCCCGACCTGGACGATTACAACACGGGTCCCGAGGACTACCTGAGTCTGGTTCGCCGGGCCCGGCAGGAGTCGGGGGTTCCCGTCATCGCCAGTCTCAACGGGGTTTCCAGCGGAGGCTGGACACTCTACGCCAGGGTCCTGGCCGACCACGGTGTCGATGCCCTGGAACTCAACATCTACCGGGTGGCAGCAGGGGTCGATGAGACGGCAAGCGAGGTCGAAAACGCCTACCTCCATCTGGTGGCGGCGGTCAGGGCGGTGGTCGACATCCCACTTGCAGTAAAGGTGGGCCCCTATTTCTCGGCGATGGGTTCGATGGCTCGCCGCCTGGGGGAGGCCGGGGCGGACGCCCTGGTCCTGTTCAACCGTTTCTATCAGCCCGACATCGACCTGGGCACGATGGCTGTGGCCCCGAATCTCTCCCTGTCGAGCCAGCACGAGCTGAGATTGGTCTTGAGATGGATCGCAATCCTCTACGGCCGGGTCGAGTCCGATCTGGCGGCGACGACGGGCATCCATCAACCCGACGATGCGATCAAGGCGCTGCTAGCCGGTGCCAGCGTCATGATGATGGCGTCTGCGCTGCTGCGACATGGTCCCGGCCAGCTGAGTCTGGTAAGGGAAGGCCTCGAATCCTGGCTCGAAGACAAGGGTTACGAATCGGTGGCTCAGGCGAGGGGGAGCCTCAGCCAGCGGGCGAGTGCCAACCCGAGTGCCTTCGAGCGGGCCAACTACATGAAGACCCTGACCTCATATGTGCCGACGTGGTAGGACTCGAAGAGCGCCGCACGGCCAGGTCATCCAACCAGAAGGAGTGCAATGACCCCATACCATTTCAGCGTCACGGTTCGCGATGATTTCGATCGGGCCGTGGACCGCACCAGGGTCGCCCTGGCCGATCACGGGTTCGGAATCGTCAGCGAGATAGACATGGCGGCCACCCTCGGAGACAAGCTCGGGGTAGACGTATCGCCCTACTTGATCCTGGGAGCGTGCAATCCCGGCTTTGCCCAGAGAGCGCTGGAGTCGGAACCGTCCGTCGGAGTACTGCTGCCATGCAATGTCGTCGTCAGGCAGCTGGAGTCCGATTCGGTGATGGTCGATTTCATGGATCCCGCCGTGTTGGTGAGCCTGGTCGGGGAAGAGAAGGTGCACCGGATCGCCGACGAGGTGCGCACCCGGCTGGAGATGGCCAGGGACGCGATCGCCACCGGTTGATCAGACTTCGTCCCAGCTCTCCGGTGGTCCGAGGCCCTCACCCTCGGCATCGATCCGGGCGACGTATGCGGCGGCCTCGCTCCGGCGGCTCATGCCCATTTTGGCGAGGAGGTTCGACACGTAGTTCTTGACGGTCTTCTCCGCGAGAAACATCTCCTCGGCGATCTGCTTGTTCGTGAGCCCGTCTGCGATATGGGAGACGATGAGACGTTCCTGGCTGGTGAGGCGGGAGAGCAACGGGTCTTCCTTGGGTCCGGAGCGCAGCCTCTCGAAGAGACGCTCGGTCATGTCCGGGTCGAGCAGCGATTCGCCGGCCCCGACCCGACGGATGTTCGCCACCAGATCGGTGCCCTTCACCCGCTTGAGCACGTAACCGGCGGCGCCGGCAAGGATCGCCGACATCAAGGCCTCCTCATCGGCAAAAGAAGTCAACATCAGCACATTGACCTCAGGGAATCGAGACTTGATGTCACGACACGCCTCGACGCCGCTTCCATCCGGCAGACGCACGTCCAAGACCACCACGTCGGGATCGTCATACCCCACCCGGCGAATCCCCTCTTCAACTGTTCCGGCCTCGCCGACGACGGTCATGTCCTCCTGGGAATCGAGCAGGGACTTGATTCCCGCCCTCACGACTTCGTGGTCATCGACGAGCAGCACTTTCAGCTTGTTCATTAGACAGGACGGTAGCGGTGGGTAACGTCTTTCCGGATGTCTCCGACCTCCCGAATAGACGCCCTGACGGCGCTCATCGAGTCGGCGGTCGCCGTTGTCGGTGAGTTTGAGCTCGATATCGTCTTACAACGGCTCGTCCGTGAGGCGATGATCTCGACCCGGGCCAAATACGCGGCGATCGGGGTTGTCGGTGACCACGGTGTCCTCTCCGACTTCATCTTCGAAGGTCTCAGCGATGAGGAGGCCGCCCGGATCGGCGAGCCCCCCAAAGGGAGAGGTGTTCTCGGAACGGTGATCCGCGAGAACCGGACGATTCGACTTGCCTCCATCGGTGAGCACCCCGACGCCCACGGCTACCCGGCACACCATCCTCCCATGGAGACTTTTCTGGGCGTTCCCATATCCGCGGGCGCCGAGCCCTTCGGCAATTTGTATCTGTGTGACAAGGCCGGCGGGTTCACCGACGGTGATGTCGTCAGAGTCGAGGCGCTGAGTCGCATAGCCGGAGTCGCGGTACAGACGGCTCGACTTCAGGAGCGTCTTCGTCGTGTGGCAGTGGTCGAGGACCGGGAGCGAATTGCGCGCGATCTTCATGACTCGGTCATCCAGGACCTCTTCGCGGTGGGTTTAGGCCTGCAATCGTTGGCGGAACGAGTGGATGATTCCGCCACAGCGTCGGTGCTTGACCAGGCCGTCGACCGGCTGGACAGCGCGGTGGAGTCGTTGCGGACCTACATATTCCAACTGCGGGAGAGCGCGGCGTCGCCGAACTCATTGGCCAATGTCCTCCAGGAATTGGTGTCGAGGATGGGCTCCGCCTATCCCACCAGGGTGACTCTCGATATCGAAACCGACGATTCCCTGCCACAACTGATAGAGGACGAGATCGCCAAGATCGTCACCGAAGCGCTTTCCAATGGCTTGCGTCATGCCGATGCCGGCAGTGTGACGGTGAGCCTCCGGGTGCAGGCCGGCACCTGGGAAATACGTGTCGAAGACGACGGCGTGGGGTTCGACGTCGACAACAACGTGGCGGGAATGGGGCTGCACAACATGAAGACCCGGGCCACCAGCGTGGGTGCGACGTTCTCTCTGACCAGCTCGCCGGGAAACGGGACAGCGGTTGTGGTGTCGGGGCGAGTCAGCTGATCGGGCCCTCGTCGACCAGGGCGGATGCGAGCCGGTCGATCCAGTTCTGCACCGTTGCGTCGGCGAATCTGCCTAAGACGACTCGGTCCACTACCCGCCCCAGAGGTCCCAGCGGCGGCTCGTAGGTGCCCTCGAAACCGAGCTTGGTCGAGTCGTGACCCATGTGGGATATCGTCAGTGAGGCATTGAGACGGGGGAAGAGGCCCCGGGCGCCAACGGCGGTCCAGTTGATCGGGTAGACGAGACCGGTCCGATGGATTTCGGCGGTGCCGATTTCTAGCCGGATCTCCTTGGCGAATCCATCCACGGTGGGCCCAACCCTGGAGCGCAACTCCTCTCCCTGGCGGTAGGCGACGTCGGCCCACTCGACCAGGCTGGATCTCAGTTGGTCGATTCGCTGCTCGACGGTGTTGATGTTGAGCGGTACATGTGTGTAGTAGTGGACGAACACCTACAGCCTTCCCGGTCTCGTGCGCCGGGACAACCCACGTCCGGAGGACATCCCGGTGACCTCGGTGATTTGGATTTCGACGACATGGGGAAAGCCGGCCATGGGTTGGAGGCCACCATGCGACAGCGGAGAGCCGATTGCTTTCTCATACTTCTTGAGCAGCAATTCAACGGTTCTCGCCGATGTCTCCGGTTCTGTGTTCTCCGTGCCCTCCCCGACCACTATCACGCTGACCCAGTCCCCGGTGTCGGGGTCGAACGTCGACACCTCGATCGACACCGTCGGGTGAGTCAGGATGGCCTCGAATCGTTTGCCCGGCTGGCTCCTGAACAGGATCCTCTCGCCATCGAGAACGAAGGACATCGGGGTCACATAGGGCTCGCCCTCGGAGAGGACGCCTATGTGGGCCACCGGCGCCTCCTCCAGGAAGCGGAAAGCTTCTTCTCTCGTTATCGCATCCATCTTCTAAGTCGCGCTTGGTTCGGTGAGTGCCCAGAGAACGTCCTTGATCGAAACCATGCCAATCAGCGTGTCGCCGTCGACTACCGGCAGGTGACGGTAACCGGTGGCCAGCATCCAGTTGGCGGCCTCGTCGACGCTCATTTCGGGGGTGAAGGAGTCGGGGAAGTCGGTCATCCAGGCGCTGATGCGCTCGCTGGTGAAATCGGCGTCGTCGGCGACTGCTTTGAGGATGTCCCTCTCCGTCAGGATTCCCTCGAGGGCATCATCGACCACCACAGCCAGCGATCCAACTCCGGTCTTGGTCATGAGCCGGGCGGCCTCGATGAGGGCGGCGTCAGGCGCGATCGAAATGACTTCCGCGCTGACAAGTTCGCGAATCTGCATGGCTCCTCGCTGTCGCCTTCTCTGATATTGGTCGGCGCCGGCCGAAGTGGGCACTGCCGGAAGTCCCTACCTATCGGGACTAATGCTTCTAGCTAGGCGCCGCCGGTAACGCGACGATACTTGCGGCGAAAGCCCAAGGTCTTCGATAACGGTCGAGCGTTACTCCTCTCGTCGAGCGTGGATGGTCTTCCGTTGGCAACTCGAAGACGTTGATGCGAGGGGCGGGCACACCGCCCCTCGCATTTCCTTGCGACGGTCCTCCCGGTTGAGAGTCTCCGTCTCTGACGGTCCCTAACCACCAGCTGATTCTGACTTGGCCCGATTAGGTTCCGGGGTATGTTCCGCAGACTCGGTCGGCTGTCAGAAGACGTCGATGTCCTCAGCCTGTACCTGGCAGATTCTCGAGCCGTTGCCGGTCGGCCGTGGATGATGTTCAACATGGTCGTTTCGGTTGATGGCGCCACCGCGATCCATGGGGGCTCGACGGCTCTGAACGATGAAGATGACAAGCGGTTGTTTGCAGTCCTTCGGACGATCCCCGATGTGATTCTGGTCGGAGCGGCAACGGTCCGAGCCGAGGATTACGGCCCGGTCATGCTCGACGAAACTCGCCGGGCGATCCGGTTGGAGCGCGGGCAATCGGCTGCGCCTGTCCTGGCGATCGTGTCCGGGCGGCTGAACCTGGATCCGGAGTCGAAAGTGTTTTCCAACTCTGAATACCGACCGATGATCATCACCAGCACCGACGCCGATCCCGGCAGATTGGCGATGTTGGGAGATGCCGCCGAGGTTGTGTTTCTTCCCGAGTTGACCCCGCAGGGGATCGTCCAACACCTGGGCGCCGCGTCCGTGGTGCTCTGCGAAGGGGGTCCAACGCTGAACGGGCAGTTCGTCCGGGCCGGTCTGGTTGATGAGTTGAACCTCACCGTTTCGCCCAAGCTGGTGTCAGGCGATTCCGCCAGGATGGCCGGCGGGGCCGAGGCGATGCCGCCCCTCGAGATGCGTCTCGATCGGGTGTTGAGCGGCGACAGAGCTCTTTTCCTGCGATATTTGAGACACACAACAGTCAAGGAAGTCGACCATGGGTAAGCATGCAGAGCTATACGAGCGCCACAAGGCGGTCCTGCCGGGGTGGGCTCCCGTCTACTACAAGGAGCCGATTTCGATTGTGGACGGTGACGGTCGATGGGTGACCGACGCCGAGGGCAACCGTTATCTCGATTTCTTTGGGGGAATTCTGGTGACGATGTCTGGCTACAAGATCCCCGAAGTCGTGGCGGCCATCAAGGCCCAGGCGGATCGAATGCTCCACACCTCGACCCTGTATCTGATCGAACCCCAGATCGAGCTTGCCGAGAAGGTGGCCGAGCTATCCGGCATACCCGATGCAAAGGTCTTCTTCACCAACTCGGGGACGGAGGCCAATGACGCCGCCCTTGCCCTGGCCACTTCATTCCGCCGCTCGAACCAGATACTTGCGCTCAGGGGCAGTTACCACGGCAAGTCGCATTCGGCGATAGCTGTCACCGGGCAGAAGGCCTGGTCAGGGACGAGCTTTTCGCCGTTTCAGGTCACCTATGTCCACTCGGGCTACAAATACCGGAGTCCCTTCGGGCATCTGCCCGATGATGAGTTCATCGCAGCTTGTGTCGCGGATCTCGAAGATCTGCTCAGCGTGGCCACTGCCGGAGATGTTGCAGCCATGATCGCTGAGCCGATTCAGGGAGTCGGAGGGTTTGTGACGCCTCCCGACGGTTTCTTTGGCGCGATGAAGGAGGTCTTGGATCGCCACGGCATTCTCTTCATCTCCGACGAGGTCCAGACCGGGTGGGGGAGGACCGGGGAGCATTTCTGGGGTTATCAGGCCCATGGGATCACCCCTGAGCTGCTCACCTTTGCCAAGGGTCTGGGCAATGGCCTCAGCATCGGTGGGGTGGTCGCCTCCGCTGAGATCATGGAGTCGTATTCGGCGCTGGGAATCTCGACCTTTGGCGGCAACCCTCTGGCAACGGCAGGTGCGCTGGCCAATCTCGAGTACGTCATGCAGAACGACCTCCAGACCAACTCCCTCAAAGTGGGCAACCGCCTCATGCAGAACCTGATCCCGCTCAGCGAAGAGCTGGAGATGATCGGGGAGGTCAGGGGTAAGGGACTGATGATCGGGATCGAATTGGTCGGATCGGAAGGTGAGCCCGACCCCGGCAAGGCGGCCGAGGTGTTGGAGGCCGCACGCGAGGAGGGGCTGTTACTAGGAAAAGGCGGGGTCTACGGGAACGCCCTGCGAATCGCCCCGCCCCTGTCGCTGACCGAAGCAGAAGCCGACGAAGGCTTTGCCCGTCTGAAGCGGGCTTTGAGAAGCGTTGGGGTTTGAGTTTTGAGTTTTGGGTTTTGGGTTTTGGGTTTTGAGTTTTGGGTTTTGGGTTTTGGGTACCCGATACCCGATACCCGATACTCACTACTTGGTTGCCGAGGGGCGAAGTCGGCCGGCTGTCCCGGCAGGTGTTTGTGGAGGGGGATCGGGTTTGGGGGCGGTAGCCCCGGCCGACCGGCGTCTGTTCGACCCGAGGGGTGATGCGGCTGGATCGGTTGTTGTTGGGCTGGTGAGGGTTGCCGAGGGGCGAAGTCGGCCGGCAGTCAGAGCAGCGTCTGGAGATCGATGTCACACGAGGGGTGGCGCAGTTTTGCCAGCCCGCGGCTCTCTATCTGACGGACCCGCTCGCGTGTCGAGTTGATGACCTTGCCCACGTCGGAAAGGGTCCACGGTTCATCGCCGTCGAGTCCGAAGCGAAGCCAGAGCACCTGTTGTTCCTCGGGATCGAGCACCTTGAGCGCCTTGATCAACCGGTCGCGTTTCCACGCAGCGGCGGCCATGGCTTCGGGATCCGCCGCACGATCGTCCTCGACGAAGTCCTGTAATGAAGCCTCGCCGTCTTCGCCGACGGGTCTGTCGAGTGACACGGTTTCTGAGGGTGCCTCGAGGGCTGCCAGGACTCGCTCGGTATCGAGGCCCGAGGCCTCCGATATCTCTTCGAGGGTGGGGGCCCGGTGAAATCGATCGTGAAGACTCTGCTTGGTGTCCTGGACGGTGCGCACCACGTCGACCATGTGGACCGGGAGACGGATGGTGCGGCCGTTGTTGCCCAGACCCCGGGTGATTGCCTGGCGGATCCACCATGTGGCATACGTCGAGAACTTGAAGCCTTTTCGCCAGTCGAATTTCTCCACAGCCCGGATAAGCCCGAGGTTTCCCTCCTGGATCAGATCGAGCAGGTCGAGCCCTCGGCCGTTGTATCTCTTGGCAATCGATATGACAAGGCGGAGATTGGAGCGGATGAAGGCCATCTTGGCCTCATCACCGTCCATGACGAGGCGGAGTAGGCGGGATCGTTCGGCCTGGTCATAGCTCCCCGAGTCGAGAGCGTGTTTGGCTTTCTTGCCGAGTTCCATGGCCCGAGCGAGATGGACTTCGTCCTCGGCGGTGAGCAGAAGATGTGAAGACACCTCGTCCAGATACAGTCCGACGGTGTCAGCGGGACTCGAGTTTCGATCCGGTTTTGTATCGCTGGCCCTTATGGCCTTCCCCAATTGCGGCCTCCTCAACGCCCCTGTGGAAAACTACAAGCCCCGGTTGTATCTGGCAAACACTTTTCTCAGCTAGCGCATTTCCGACCGGTAATCTTGCAAGCTCCGTGACGCGTCGTACCCAGTTTCGTTTGCTGGTTGCGCTCACCATCGTTTGGGTTGCTTGGGCCGGATGGTCGCTTCTAGGGCGGGCCTCGCCATACACCCTTAGGGTCATCGATGATGTGGGCACACCTGTTGCCGCGGCAGTGGTCGATATAGGCGGTCGTCGGATGGGGACTTCCGACAGCGAGGGTCTGGTCGACATGGCATGGTCCGAGTCCTCATCGGTGCTCGAGGTGAGTGCCGTCGGTCATATCTCCCAGATGCTCACTATCGGTGAACGACCCGAGGGCGAGGTCAATGTCGTGCTGCGGGCGCGCATGCTACGTGGGAGGGTCGTGGACGCCAAAGGCTTGCCGATCAATTCGGCCAAGGTGGTGGTGGGCCCGGAGTCCGCGGTGAGCGACGAGGAAGGCCGTTTCACCGTGCGCGCGGCCGAGCCAGGCACCGCCTCCGTTTCCCGTCCGGCCTGGGTCGACACCACATTCACCTGGGACGGCGGGCCTGGAGAGATGCTGGTCGAGATGACTCCCTTCAAGGCCATGGCGGTTCATATTTCAGGCGAGGCGGCAGCCACCCAGCTCGACACCTTCATCCGGATGGCAGACACAACGAAACTCAACGCTCTGATGGTTGATCTCAAGGATGAGACGGGGCTGGTCTGGTACAGCAGTTCCAACAAGACGGCCCTGGATATCGATGCCGTGGTGGGGGCGTACGATCTCTCGACGGTGGCCGAGCGTGCCGGGGCGGCCGATCTCTATCTCATCGGACGTCTGGTGGCCTTCAACGACCCGATCGCAGCTCTGGCCAGGCCGGCGATGTCAGTGTGGGACGCGGCGACCAATGGCCCGCTGAGCACCGGAAACCAGCGATTCCTCGACCCCACCGACCCCGACGCCAGGGCCTACACCCTGGACCTGGCCGAGGAGGCGTGCCTTCTCGGTCTCGACGAAGTCCAATTCGACTATGTGAGGTTTCCCGACAAACGACCCGAGTCGTCACAGTTCGACGGTGGCAGTCCGACACCGGAGCTGAGAGTGGCGACGATCAACTCGTTCCTCCAAGAGGCGGTCGATCGACTCCATCCGCTCGGTTGCGCGGTTGCCGCCGACGTGTTCGGAATCATCACAACTCCAAGCGATCTCTATCCAGACGGTTCGGTTGGCCAGAATTGGGAAGACTTGACGGCGTTGGTCGACGTGATCTCGCCGATGGTCTACCCGTCCCACTATGACAGCGGCTTCAACAATTTCGACAATCCCAACGATCATCCGGGGCCGATGGTTGAAAAGGCCCTTCAGGATGGGGTCGACCGAATAAGCAACAACGTGATAGTCAGACCGTGGCTTCAGGACTTCGGGTACGACGAGAGTCAAGTGCGCGCCCAGATCGATGTGGCCGAGGGTCTCGGGCTGGGATGGATGCTCTGGAACGCCAAGAGCGTTGTGACCACGAGTGCGCTCGACCCTGGGTAATTCACACTATCCCGATAGGGTAAATACGATTCGCCTACCGCATTCTGGAGTGTTTCTTGCCCGCGTTTGACAGCGATTATCTAGCCACGATCATCTCGGCAGCACCCGAGTGGAAGCGAGACCGGATGCGTGCCGCTTTCCAGCTCTTCGAATCCCTGGAGGAACCAACGGGTGCTGAGGAAGATTGGCGATATGTCGAGTTCGAGGCTCCGTTTTCGTCCCACTCGTTCGTGTCCGACCCTGGTTCCCCGCTTCAAGTTGGGCCCTTTGTCTCGTCGCTCGGCGTAACCAGCGGCTCGGTGCTGATAGTCGACGGGTTCGTCATCGAGGCCACGTCCTCTGAGGCTCTTGTGACGCGTTTTGACTCATTGGAGGAGTCGCCCGTATCGGAGTTGGTGTCGATAGATCACAACAAACTCACCGCGGCACACGCCGCGTTTTCGGTGGACGGGGTGCTGGTGGAGGTGCCCGCCGGCACTGCCATGACGGCCCCTCTGGTCATTCAGATCGAGTGCGTTACACCGGGGGCGGCCACCTTCCCCCATGTGATCGTCAATGTCGGTGATAACGCCGAGGCTCAGATCCTCGTGGTGTATCGGTCCACGGATGGTGCCGAGCTTCTCGTCGTGCCGGAAATCGATCTCCGATTGGGAGACGCCGCCCATCTTCGCTATCTGGCCGTTCAGAACCTGGACCAGGCGGCGACCAGTGTGGTGCATCAACGGGTCCTAGTCGGGCGCGATTCCACTTCACGGATAGGTGAGGTCGGCCTCGGCAGCAAGTTGGGCCGTCTCGATCTGGGGGTCAGCTTGAAGGGAAACGGCTCCTCGTCAGAGGTCGTCGGGCTCTACTTCGGGGAAGGCAGTCAGACGCTCGATTATCGGATGGTGATCGAGCATTCCGGAAGGAACACCTCGTCGGATGTGTTCCTCAAGGGTGCTGTCGAGGACGACGCTCAGAGTGTCTTCACCGGCCTTCTCAGGATCGAGAAAGAAGCCGTCAGGACATCGACGTTCGAGACCAACCGAAACCTGGTCCTTTCGGAGAACGCCAAAGCTCATTCGGTCCCCAATCTCGAAATCCTGTGTAACGACGTGATATGCGGCCATGCCTCATCGGTCGGTCCTCTGGAAGAGGAGCCTCTCTACTACTTGCAGAGCCGCGGGCTCAGCCGCCAGCGGGCCGAACGGCTCCTGATCCGGGGGTTCTTTCAGGAAGTGATCGACCGACTTCCGATTTCGGGTCTCGAAGCCCTGGTGTCCGACGAGGTCTTCAGTCGGTTCGTCGCAGCCCAGGAGGAGGGGAGGGTGGCATGAAGATCGAGGTCGGCGCCATTGAAGCGCTTCCAGAAGAGCGGGGCATTCGGGTGACGGTCGGCAAGGATCGGATCGCCATGTTCCGCGTCGGCGACGGGGTGTATGCCATCGGTGACGTCTGCTCACACGCCGAAGCCTCTCTGTCCGAGGGAGATGTCTTCGGGGAGACCGTTGAGTGCCCGCGTCATGGGTCCGAGTTCGATCTGCGCACCGGTGTTCCGAGCTCTCTGCCGGCTACAAAGCCCGTGCCGACCTATGACGTGACGATTGAGGACGGCACCGTTTTTCTGGTCGTGGAGGAAGCATGAGTGTCGCACTGCAAGTCAAGGGGCTGTCTGCTGCGATTCCCGGCAAGCAGATCCTGGAGGGCCTCCAACTCGAGGTCCCGTACGGGGAGTTGCACGCGCTGATGGGCCCAAACGGCTCTGGCAAGTCGACCCTGTGCCACGTTCTCACCGGGAAGGCGGGTTACGAAGTATCCGGGCAGGCGAGTCTCGGTGGGACCGATCTCCTCTCCCTGGCGGTCGATGAGCGAGCCCGGCTCGGGCTTCTGCAGAGTTTCCAGTACCCGACCGAGGTCAGGGGTGTGAAGCTCCACGAGTTTCTGCTCGAGGCTGCGGATGAGGCAGGGATCACCCCCGATGATGCCGAGCAGCGGATTCAAAGGGAAGCTGAACGGTTCGACATGCTGAGATTCTTGGATCGATCACTCAACGACGACCTGTCGGGTGGAGAGAAGAAGCGCTCCGAGATCTTCCAAATGGCGGTGCTCCGGCCCAAGATGGCACTTCTCGACGAGATCGACTCCGGTCTCGACATCGACGCAGTTCGTCAGGTGGCCGAAGCCGTTGAGCAAATGAGGTCCCCCGATCTCGGTGTCCTCATCATCACCCACTACAGCCGCATCCTCCGATACATGACCCCCGACAGGATCCATATCATGATCGACGGCAGGATCGTGGATTCGGGCGGGGCCGAATTGGCCGAGGAACTGGAGACAGGTGGCTATGACGCAGTCAGGGAGCGACTCGGGATTCCCAAGGCTGCCACAGCAACCAGCACGCTGCGGCCTGCCGACTTTTTCACCGAAACTCCTTTCGACGTCTGAGTCGGACTGATGGCATCCCGCGCCACCGCGATGAAGTGGCTTTCCGAGTTGACCCACCTACCCACAGCCTCCGGCCGTGAGGAGGCCGTTGTCGACTGGGTGCGCAGATGGGCGGGCCGCCGCGCCGACCTCCGCGTCGCTGCCGACAGTGGGGGCAATCTGCTGATCACGCAGAAAGGCCGCAAGCGCCGGCCTGCGGTGTTTGCGGTGGCCCACATGGATCATCCGGCGTTCGTGATCACCGATTGCCAGGGCCTCACCGCTTCCTACGAGTTCCTTGGTTCGGTCAATCCGGAGTACTTCACCGGTGCCAGGGTCAACTTTGCTCGCGGCGGGGAGACGGTGGGTGGGATGGTGGTTGCACATGACCCGGCCACCAGAAGGGGCACCGTTCGCCTTTCGCGGCGGGCCCCGTTGAAATCCGGCGACATCGGGATGTGGGTGTTTCCCAAGCACCAACACGCCCCGGATCGTTTCGCTGCTCCCGCCTGTGATGACCTGGCAGGTGTCGCCGCGTCGCTTGCCGCCCTGGATCGGTCTCGCTCACGTCCTGATCTCCGTCATTTCTCCGTACTTCTCACGAGAGCAGAAGAGGTCGGCCTGGTGGGCGCGATACACGCTGCCAAGACCGGTTCGGTCCCGCGAGACTCCCGCGTTCTCTCTGTGGAGACTTCTCGGGAGCTGCCCGACGCAGCCATAGGCGCTGGGCCGATCATCCGGGTGGGTGACGCCATGACACTTTTCGATCGAGACCTGACGAACCGCATCACCAACGCGGCGCGGAAGTCGGGTGTGATCCACCAACGGAAACTGATGGACGGCGGGGGATGCGAGGCCACCGCATTCGGGATCTACGGATATCAGGCCGCCGGTCTCTGTCTTGCCTTGGGGAACTGGCACAACCGGGGCAACCTGAAGGCAGTCGAATCGGGTGACGGAGCAGCCGTCCCCATGCTCGAGGAGATCTCTCTGGAGGATTTTCATGGCCTTGTGGACCTGCTGGTGATCGCGGCCGGAGCGGTCGATGAAGTCGATGCCTCGATGCAGCAACTCGATCGCAGTTACGAGGAATCTCGCCACCTTCTCCGCTGAGGTACCGTCAATCCATTGGTTTCTCGGACAGAGGAGTGACAGTGGACTATCGGATCGAGAAGGATTCAATGGGCGAGGTCAAAGTGCCGTCGGATGCCCTCTACGGAGCATCGACCCAGCGGGCCGTCGACAACTTCCCCATATCCGGGTTGAGGTTCAACCGGCGTTTCATCTGGGCTTTGGGTCTGATCAAAGGCTCGGCGGCGACGGTTTCGGGCGAGGCGGGGAATGTGGACGCCACGAAGGCTGACGTCATTCGCCGGGCTGCCGATGAGGTGATGGATGGCGCACACGACGATCAATTCGTCCTCGACATCTTCCAGACCGGATCCGGCACTTCGACCAACACCAACGCGAATGAGGTGATCGCCACCCGGGCTTCACAGTTGCTCGGTGCTGAGAAGTCGGTTCATCCCAACGACGACGTCAACTTCGGGCAGTCATCGAACGACGTGATCCCAACCGCTATCCATGTCTCGGCCGTGGCGGCGCTTCGGGAGGACCTCATCCCGGCGCTCAACGACCTGTCCGGGTCCCTGTCTTCAAAGGCGGCCGAGTTCGCCGATGTGGTCAAATCGGGGCGGACTCATCTGATGGATGCCACCCCGGTGACCCTGGGCCAAGAATTCGGTGGCTGGGCTGCTCAGGTGGCCAAGGGCTCCGGGAGGGTTCAGAGCGTCCTGGCCGAACTCGAGGAATTGGCATTGGGTGGCACTGCCGTCGGCACGGGCATCAACGCCCCGGACGGGTTTGCTCCCGCCGTGATCTCCCTCATGGCTGAGAGGACCGGCTACCCATTCGTCGAGGCGGCGGATCATTTCGAGGCCCAGGGGGCCAAGGACGCAGTGGTGATGGCCTCAGGAGCGCTCAAGGCAGTGGCGGTCGGCCTTTTCAAGATCGCCAATGACATCCGATTCCTGGGCTCCGGCCCGACCTCCGGCATCTCCGAAATCAAGATCCCGTCTTTGCAGCCTGGGTCCTCGATCATGCCCGGCAAGGTCAATCCGGTGATGTCGGAGATGATGATGCAGGTGGCCGCCCAGGTGGTGGGGAACGACGCCACCATCGCCTGGTGCGGTGCCAACGGGAACTTCGAGCTCAACGTGATGATGCCGGTGATGACCCACGACCTGCTCGAGTCGATCAGCCTGCTGGCCAACGCTTGCGACACTTTCCGGGCGATGTGTGTCGACGGCATCGAAGCCAACGTGGGAAGAGCCAGGGAGTTGGTCGAGAAGAACGCCATCATCGTCACCGCCCTCAACCCCCATATCGGATATGACAACGGGGCCAAAATCGCCAAACAGGCGGTGGCGACCGGGAGATCGGTTCGGGACCTCGTTCTGGAGGCCGGTCTGATGACATCGGAGGAGCTCGACGAGGCACTCGACATCAAGAAGATGACTCAAGGCGGGCTCAGATAGGAGTATTGAGTATTGGGTATTGAGTATTGAGTATTGAGCAACTCACAACTCACAACTCACAACTCACAACTCACAACTCACAACTCACAACTCACAACTC
>JBFHXF010000045.1:0-15200 GCA_041599115.1 Acidimicrobiia bacterium | reverse complement strand
GTGGGTGCGACGTTCGAGTCGATGGGGACGGTTCCAGACCGGCTCGCTGCTTCTGTCAATCGTCTGCTGGGCCGACCGATTGCCGGATTCGACCCGGGCGAGTTTCAGATAGCGGTTGGTACAGAGCGTGATCTGGCAGGGATCGGCGGCTTTGACCTGGTCGTGGTGGCTGATGCAGACGGTCTCCTCCTCGGACAGGACTTCCGTGCCTCCGAGGAGGCCTTGAGAGTTCTGGCCAGGTTGGGAAACATGGTCGGCAAGGGAAGTGGCAGACGACTGATGGTCCAGACCTCGCTGCCCGAATCCGACCTGATCGCCACCCTGCGCTCTGGAGACCCGATTCCCTACCTGGAAAGGCAACTCGCACTGCGCGCCAGCCAGGGCATGCCTCCCGCTCGTGACATGATGGCCGTGGAATTGCGGGGTCTGCAGGATCCGGCGGAAATCACCGAGATGCTGATGTCGCTGCAGGGAGCGATCGTTCTGGGACCCGCAAGGTCCGATCGAGGATTTCGCTGGCTCCTGCAGGGGGACTTGAGCCGGACTCGGCTTCAACTTCGCACCGCCGTCCAGACCTGGCGCGACCGGGGTCTGTCGGTTCGGATCGACGCGGACCCGATTGACCTCTGATAATCGTTACCGTCTAGCCTCCCGGCCCTCCGGAGACCTATGGCGATCTATCCAATCAGAACATTCGGGGACCCGGTACTGAGGCTCCCCACCAGAGCGGTGACCGAGATCGACACTCGGATGCGGATACTGGTCGATGACATGATCGAGACGATGTACGCCGCGCCCGGCGTAGGTCTTGCGGCGAATCAGATCGGGGTCTCGAGGCGGATTGCCGTATTCGACGCCCAGGATGAGCTGGGCCCACGGGTGATGATCAACCCCGAGTTGGTGGAGGTCAGCGGCGAGTGGATCTATGAAGAGGGCTGTCTCTCCGTCCCGGGACACTATTGGGAGATCACCAGGCCCGGTTTTGCCCGCGCCAGGGCGGTGGACCTCGACGGCAACGAGATCGAGTACGCCGGTGATGGGCTGTTGGGGAGAATCCTTCAGCACGAGATCGATCATCTAGACGGTGGCCTTCTGGTGGATCGGTTGGAGAAACCCGTGAGAAAGAAGGCGCTGCGGGATTTGCGGGAGGAAGCCCTCGGTCTGGCTAGTTTCGAGTGACACGGACAGCCTTTCTCGGCACGCCGGCTGCAGCGATTCCGACGTTGCGGGCACTCAATGACATCGTGGACATAGTCGCGGTGTTGACCCAACCCGATAGGGCCCGGGGGCGATCCAGCCGACTGGTCCCGCCGCCGGTGAAGGAGGCTGCTGGAGCCCTGGGTCTGCCAGTTCACCAACCCACCTCTCGTGCTGAACTTTCAGGGCTCCTGTCCGATCTCGCGCCCCTCGACCTCGGGGTTGTGGTGGCGTTCGGGCGGATCCTCACCCCAGAGATGTTGGCCACATCGAACCGGGGATTCCTGAATGTCCATTTCTCGTTGCTTCCCCGTTGGCGAGGGGCAGCGCCTGTGGAGCGCGCCATCATGGCCGGCGACACGATGACAGGTGTCACCATCATCCGATTGGACGAGGGTCTTGACACCGGCCCGGTTTTGACGGCCCAGGCCGTCGATATCGGTCTAGACGAGGTCGCAGGAGAATTGACCGGACGTCTCGCCAGGATGGGAGCCAAGCTCCTCACCGCGGTAGTGGCGGACTACGTGTCGGGCTCCCTCACCCCGATAACTCAGGCGATTGAGGGAATGACGTACGCCGAGAAGCTGAGGTCGGAGGACCGGCTCTTGACGGAAGCGATGTCTGTTGCCGAGTTTGTCAACAAGGTGCGGGGCCTGGCGCCGTCACCGGGGGCGATCATCGACTTCGACGGGCGGCCCCACAAGGTTCTGAAGGCGGTTCCACACCAGGGGCCTGTCGATCCGGGACGTTGGCAGGGCACTCCCCGGCAGCTGTTGCTGGGTCTCGAGTCCGGTGCCGTCGAGGTGCTCGTTCTGCAACCGCCGGGGAAGCGTCCCATGGCCGGGGCGGAGTGGCTGCGCGGGAGGAAAGTGAGCTCGGGCCGGATCGGTTGACCGGCTCCCCGGGGCGCGACCGGATCCTCCTTAGAATCAGATGACGGATGTCCGTAAAGATCGCACCTTCACTTCTCGCCGCTGACTTCTCCCGGCTCGAGCATGAAATCGCCCGCATCGAGTCGGACGCCGACTGGCTGCACCTCGACGTCATGGACGGCCATTTCGTGCCCAACATCTCCTTCGGGATACCGGTGATCGCCAGTCTGCGAAAGGTGACAGCGCTCTATTTCGACTGTCACTTGATGACGACCAACCCTGCTGCCTACCTTCCCGAATTGGCCGGGGCGGGGGTGAATCTGGTGACGATGCACATCGAGGCCGTCCCGGATCCCACAGACGCCGCCAAACGGGCGCGGGACAACGGTCTTGCTTTTGGTCTTGTCTGTAATCCGGGGACACCCTTCGCCTCGATTGCGCCTTTTGCCGAGCTTTGCGACCTGATAGTCATAATGTCGGTTGAGCCGGGGTTCGGCGGACAGAGCTTCATGCCCGAAGTGCTGGAAAAGGCAAGTGCGGCAAGAGAATGGGTTGAGAACCGCGGTCTGATGACCGATATTCAGATCGATGGGGGTATTACGCCCGAAAACGTTCGGGGAGCGGCCCAGGCCGGCGCCAACGTTTTCGTGGCTGGTACCGCAGTATTCGCCGCCGACGATCCGGCAGCGGCCATAAACGAGATAAGAAGGGCCATTGGGACTGATGACTGATCGGGTTCTTGTCGCCGACGACGATCCGGACATCCTCGCGGTTGTGAAGGTGAACTTCGAACTGGAGGGCTTCGATGTGGACACGGCGGTCGACGGTGAAGACGCCCTGCAGAGGGCAACTGCCGTTCCGCCCAACGCCATCGTTTTGGACATCATGATGCCCCGCATGGACGGGCTCACCGCCCTACACCGCCTCAGGAGCCAGGCGTCGACCGCCAACATCCCCATAATCCTGCTCACCGCTCGCGGGCTGCCCGAGGATCGCGTGCGTGGTCTGGAACTGGGTGCCGACGACTACATCACCAAGCCCTTCGACATCAACGAGCTCGTCGCAAGGGTCCGCTCGGTGTTGCGTCGCACGCAAGCCGCTCGTGATCTGTCGCCTCTGACGGGGCTGCCCGGCAACTTCAAGATCACGGCTGAGATCGAGCAGAGGATCGCCGAGGGTCGCGACTTCGCTCTCGTCCACGGCGATCTGGACAATTTCAAGGCCTTCAACGATCACTACGGGTTCATGCGCGGCGACGAAGTGATCAGATTCTGCGGCAGTTGCTTCGGAGAGGCGGCGGAGAGTCTCGGTATTACCGGTGCCTTCGTGGGTCACATTGGTGGCGACGACTTTGTCGCCGTGGTCCCTCCCGATATCTCCGAGGCATTCTGCAAGGAGGTCATCGAACGCTTCGACGACGGCATCCTCGACCTTTATGACACCGCCGACGCACTTCGCGGTTACATCGAGGTAATCGATCGCCGCGGCGAGCGTTTCGCCTTCCCGGTTGTTTCTCTATCGATGGGAGTAGCGTCTACCGACATGCGTGAGATCAGCACGCAATGGGAGGCGTCGGCGATCGCGGTGGAGATGAAGGAGTTTGCCAAGAAGCAGCCCGGCTCGGCGTACCGCATCGATCGTCGAACGGGTTAGGTGGAGGACGCCCGCTTCTCTCAACGCGCCATCGAGTTGGCGGTGGGACATCGCACGCACCCCAATCCCCGGGTGGGAGCCGTTGTTGTCGATGATTCCGGCTCGGTTGTGGGGGAGGGCACTCATCTGGGTCCCGGTCTCGATCACGCAGAGATCATCGCGCTCAGGAATGCCGGGGAAAAGGGGCGGGGCGCCACGCTATACGTCAGTCTCGAACCGTGCACGCATCATGGTCGCACGCCGCCGTGTGCCGAAGCCATCATCCAAGCCGGCATCAGGAGGGTGGTAGTCGGTGTCGAAGATCCCGATGGCCGGGTATCCGGGTCGGGCATTGCACTTTTGACGCAGGCGGGGATTGCCACGTCGCTTGCCGACGCAGAGGCCGCCGAGGCACTCGATCCCGGGTATTTTCGTCATCGTCGCACCGGTCTGCCCCTGGTGACTCTCAAGTACGCGATGACCCTCGACGGGTCCGTCGCCGCACAGGACGGAAGCTCGCAATGGATAACCGGTGAGGAGGCGAGAGCCGATGGTCACCGTCTCCGCTCGGAAGCAGATGCCGTCGTGATAGGAGCGGGGACGCTTCGATCTGACGACCCGGCCCTGACAGCCCGTCACCTCGATGCAAAGCATCAACCACGTCCTGTCGTGGTTGCTGGTTCGGGAGAGCTTCCAGCCGACGCTCAGCTTTGGGGGCGCAATCCGCTGGTGGTGTCTGCGGACGAGAGATCGGTGCCCGGCGGTGAGACGGTCGTCGTTGCCGGCGAGGGCGGCCTCCCGAATCCAGAGGCGACCGCCCGCGCCATCGCCGAACTCGGGTACTACGACCTGCTGATGGAGGGTGGGCCGACGCTCGCCGGAGCGTGGTGGAAGGCGGGTCTCATCGACCGAGGCGTGGTGTACCTTGGCGGGAAGGTTGGCGGCGGCCGGGGCGTTGCCCCACTAGGCGGTCTATTTGCGAGCTTCTCCGAGGCGCGAGGGGTTGAGATAGTCGAGGTCGCCCGTCTTGGCCGCGATGTGAAGGTTGAATTCAGATAGATGTTCACAGGAATTGTCGAACACAGAGGAGCGGTCAGCTCGGTAGACCATGAACATGGTCGTGCCCGAATCGAGATCGATGTCGGGCCCCTGGACGACTTGGACGTGGGAGACTCGATAGCGGTGAACGGCGTGTGTCTGACCGTGACCCAGGTGGCGGGGACAACCGCCACCTTCGATGTGGTCGAAGAGACACTGCACCGCAGCAATCTCGGAGCCCTGGAAAGAGGGGACCCGGTGAATCTAGAGCGTGCCATGCCGGCAGCGGGACGTTTTGACGGTCATGTGGTCCAGGGTCATGTCGACGCAGTTGGTCGCGTCGTCTCTCTCGGGGAGGCCCGCTCCAGGATGACCATCGAACCTCCCAGGACGCTGATGCGGTACCTCGTGGAGAAGGGCTCGGTGACGGTTGACGGGGTTAGCCTGACGGTGGCCGGGATAACTGACAGCACCATTGATGTCGCCTTGATCCCGCACACCCTGGCAGAGACGACTCTCGGGTTGCGCAACGTCGAAGACACGGTCAACCTTGAGGTCGACGTTTTGGCGAAATACGTGGAAAGACTTCTGGAAAGCACATGAGCATCGCGCCAATTGAGGAGATCATCGACGTCTTCGGCCGGGGCGAGTTCGTGATCATGGTCGACGACGAAGACCGTGAAAACGAGGGTGACCTCATGGTGGCCGCGGACTCGGCAACAGCTGCCCAGGTTGGTTTCATGCTGCGGCACACCAGCGGGATCATCTGCCTGCCCGTCATCGGGGAGCGACTGGACGAGTTGAAGCTCCCGATGATGGTCGCACGCAACACCGATGTCCGGCGGACGGCATTCACGGTCTCGATCGACGCTCGTGAGGGGACGACTACGGGGATCTCGGCGTCCGACAGATGGCGGACCATTCATGCGGTGGTGGCCCCGGAGACCGTCCCTGACGACCTCGCCCGACCAGGTCACATGTACCCGCTGCGCTACGAGGAAGGTGGTGTCCTCAAACGCGCCGGACACACTGAGGCCGCTGTTGATCTCGCGATCGCGGCTGGCCGATATCCGGCGGGGGTTCTTGCCGAAGTGATGAACGACGATGGGACCGTGGCCCGTCTTCCCGACCTTGAATTGTTCGCGATCGATCACGGCATTCCGATAGGGACCATCGCCGACCTGATCGCATATCGAAGGAGTCGGGAGAAGCTGGTGGAGCGGGTCGTGGAGGCACGGATCCCCACGGCTCACGGGACTTTCAACGCTGTCGGATTTCGCTCTCTCGTTGACGACCGCCAGCACATTGCTCTCGTGATGGGGGACATTGGAGGGGGCGAGGATGTATTGACGAGGGTGCATTCAGAGTGTCTCACGGGAGATGTCTTCGGGAGCCTCCGCTGCGACTGTGGCGATCAACTCGACGCGGCCCTGGCTGCAGTGGCCGCAGAGGGGAGAGGGGTGGTCCTCTACATCCGTGGCCATGAGGGGCGGGGAATCGGCCTTCTGCACAAACTGGCTGCCTATCGGCTGCAGGACGAGGGCTACGACACCGTCGACGCCAACGTAAACCTGGGCCTTCCGGTTGACTCACGTGACTACGGGATAGGCGCGCAGATCCTCTTCGACATCGGGGTGCGTTCGATGCGCCTCATGACCAACAATCCCACCAAGCGTGCCGGCATTGAAGGCTATGGGCTCTCGATTGTCGGTCGTGTCCCCTTGACGGTGGATGTGACCGAAGAGAATGCGAGCTATCTGAAGACGAAAGCGACTCGTCTGGGCCACGAGATGGATCTGGGCACCGGCACGTGATCCGCGAGGTTGGGGGAACCCTCGATCCGACCGGCCTTCATGTCGGTATCGCCGTGGCCAGCTGGAACCAGAGCATCACCGACCGCCTTCTATCGGGGGCCTGGGGGAGACTCGAGAATCTCGGCGTCGAAAAGGTGACTCTGCTTCGAGTACCGGGAGCGCTGGAACTGCCGCTGGGTGTCCGGGCGCTGATCGATAAGGGTTGTGACGCCGTGATCGCCATCGGTGCGGTGGTCAAGGGCGAGACCGATCACTACGACACTGTCGTCAGGGAATCGGCTGGGGGCATCCTTCGCGTCAGCACCGACAGGGGAGTGCCCGTCACCAACGCGATTCTGGCGGTTCACGATGTAGTCCATGCCCTCGATCGCTCGGGCCCCGACGACGCCAACAAAGGCGTGGAGGCGGTTGATGCCGCGATCATGATGGCGAATGCCCTTCGTGGCCTGGCCGACGATTGAGCCGGCCTGCTGTTAGTGGAGTATCCGGTGTTAGCCTTCGGGTCACAATCGAAAGCAAGTGCGGAGGCAGCTGCTTCCCCACCCGCCCGCAAGTATCGGGGACGATGACAGCGAGGCGCGGTAACAGACATCCGGTGTTCGGGTAGATGGCAGCAAGTTTTCGCTTGCTGCTTTTTCGTTTCAATCAGCAGGAGGTAACAGCATCAACGAGCTCCGTGTAAACGGCGCGATCAGAGCCCAGGAAGTGCTCGTAGTGGCACCCGATGGCGCTCAGATCGGTGTAAAGAAGCTGAACGAAGCCCTGTGGCTGGCCGATCAACTCGATCTGGATCTCGTGGAGGTGGCTCCAAATGCGAAACCGCCGGTATGCCGTCTCATGGACTACGGGAAGTACAAATACGAACAGTCCATAAAGCAGCGCGAGGCCAGGAAGAACCAATCCCGCACAACGATCAAAGAGTTGCGCATGAAGGTTCGCATCGGCGACCACGATTTCGACATCACTCAGAGAAAGACCCGGGACTTCCTCACGGATGGCGACAAGGTCAAGGTGACCATCAGGTTCCGCGGCCGCGAGCAGGAACGGCCGGCCTTCGGCAAGGATCTGCTCGATCGTCTCGCCGACGGTGTCTCGGAGGTGGGAGTCGTCGAGCAGACTCCGAAGATCGAGGGCAGGAGCATGACGATGGTGTTGGTGCCGGTCAGAAACCCCAAACCCGCTCAGAGAAGCGAAGAGCAGCACTAGACAGTCAAGGAGGACGCTGTGCCAAAGATGAAGACACACAGCGGTGCCAAGAAGAGAATCAGGGTCACGGGATCTGGGAAGTACATGCGTCGCCAATCCGGTAGGGGCCATCTCCGTCTGGCCAAGGGCAAGAACACGTTCCGCCGCCGCTCTGGAGAAGTCGAGTTGGCACCCGGTGACGCCAAGGTTCTCAAGAAGCAACTCGGTCGCTGAAAGCCCAGGAGGTATGAAATGGCACGTGTGAAACGAGCTGTCCACGCCAAGAAATCCCACAAGAAGGTCCTGGACAGAGCCAGCGGCTACAAGGGCGCGAAGAGCCGGAGATTCAGGACCGCCAATGAGCAGGTCATGCATGCGATGCAGGACTCCTATCGCGACAGACGCGCTCGCAAGGGCGAGTTCCGTCGTCTCTGGATCGCCAGAATCAACGCTGCCGCCCGTCAGAACGGGATGACCTATTCCCAGTTCATTGCCGGCCTGAAGAGCAGCGGCGTCGACATCGATCGCAAGATGCTCGCCGAAATGGCGGTAAACGATCCCAATACCTTCGCCCAGCTCGTCGAGGTCGCCCGACAGAGCTGATCCCGGACGACCAGTCGAGACATGGATATGACTCCGATCCGAGGTCATCGCAACCCGCGTGTGGTCGAGACGGCTCGGCTGCATAAGGCGCAGACGCGCCGGGAGCGAGGCCAAACCCTGATTGAGGGCCCCAGTCTGCTGGCTGAAGCGGTCAGCAACCGTTTCAAACCCGAGGTCGTGTTTGGCCTTTCCGAAGACACCTCGAGCGTGGCCGTCTGCGATGAGAACGACATCGAATTCGTGAAGGTCGATCAACGAGGGCTCGAGCGTCTCGCCGGCACGAAAAACCCCCGCGGCCCGGTGGCCGTCATATCAATTCCAGCAGGGATGAGAGGGGGCGGCCGCAACATGCTCGTTCCCTGGGGAGTGGGCGATCCGGGAAACATCGGAACGATGATTCGCACGGCCGCGGCATTTGACTGGGACTTCGGCTACGGCCCGCACACCGCGGATCCATGGTCCCCGAAAGCTCTGCGAGCGGGAGCCGGAGCGCACTTTCGGCTCACGGTGAGTGAAGTGGCCGGTCCCAGGGAGATCGAGGGCGAGGGATACCTCTCGGTGGCGACTGTCGCCAGGGGAGGTGTCGACCCTGTCGAACTGAAGAGCGGAAAGTATGCAGTATTCGTCGGCGACGAGGCTCACGGCCTTCCCGAGTCCATCGTGGCCGAATGCAACCATGTGACGACGATCCCGCTGCCCGGCGGAGTGGAGAGTCTCAACGCCGCCATTGCCGCAGCCCTGGTCGTCTATCAGCTCTCGCGGTGAGGGCGGCTCTCCCAGGCGCCGCGAGCGACCCACTCGGCATGGGTCCGTGAGATCACCCGGGCCGGGTCTAACCTGCCGCCGACATGG
This sequence comes from Acidimicrobiia bacterium, assembly GCA_041599115.1. Taxonomy (GTDB): domain Bacteria; phylum Actinomycetota; class Acidimicrobiia; order Spongiisociales; family ZC4RG35; genus JACZUI01. The sequence goes on along the minus strand of JBFHXF010000045.1, from coordinate 6,007 downwards.
ACGATCACAGAGAACTCGATGAGTCTGTCGCCAGGGCTCCGGAAATGGTCGCTGCAGCCGGGTCGCTGGCGGAGCTGGAAATGGTCGATTCGACCCTTCTCGGCCCGGGATCGGCCGCGGCAACCCTGAAAAGATCGATGGGTGCGCTGGAGCCGGCGCAGCGCCCAGTTGCCGGGGCCGCTCTCCATCATGCCACCCAGGTGATCAAGACTCTCATTGCCGAGCGACGCCTTCAACTCAAAGCCGCTGAGGAGGAAGCGCGCCTCGAGGCCGACAGAATCGACGTCACCCTCGAGCGCGTGAAACTGGCCTCCGGATCGCTCCATCTCATCCAACAGACAATCGATGAGGTCGTCGATATCTTCATGGCCCTTGGCTACAAGATGGTCACCGGCCCCGAAGCAGAGTTGGCCTGGTACAACTTCGATGCGTTGAACACTCCTCCCACCCACCCGAGTCGGCTCGAATCGGACACCATGTACCTCGACTACGGCGACCCGGCCGATGAGGTTCTGCTTCGTCCCCACACTTCGCCGATGCAGGCGCGGTGGATGGAGATGAACGATCCCCCGGTGTACATAGTGGTGCCAGGGAAGACCTACCGGCTCGACAGCATCGACGCTTCCCATCTTCCGGTGTTCCATCAGATCGAGGGTTTGGCCGTGGACGAGAACATCACGTTCTCCGACCTGAAAGGGACCCTCGCCCACTTCGCGAGAGAGTTCTTCGGGCCCAAGACGAATGTGCGTTTTCGACCCCATTTCTTCCCCTTCACCGAGCCCAGTGCTGAGTTGGATGTCTCCTGCTTCGCCTGCGACGGGGGAGAGGCAAGTTGTCGGGTCTGCAAAGGCGCTGGTTGGCTCGAGATGTTGGGATGCGGAATGGTGGACCCGAATGTGTTCCAAGCCGTCGGTTACGACCCCGAGTCCGTCACGGGCTTTGCTTTCGGGATGGGGGTGGAGCGTCCTGCCATGGTCAGACATGGGATCAACGACATACGTCACTTCGTGGAAAACGACCTCCGTTTCCTAAGGCAGTTCCGATGAGATTCGTTCTTTTTGAGCGGCAGCTCCGGCCGACCGGCGTCTGTTTGGCCTCGACTGTTCCGACGCGTACCGGCCCGGTTGGGGTTCCGCCATGGTTGGTCGAGGGCAAAGTCGGCCGGCAATCATTGAGGCAGTTCTGATGAAGGTATCGCTGCGGTGGCTCCAGGAATTCATCGATCTCCCCACCAGCGACCCTGAAGTCCTCTCGCTAACCCTCGCCATGATCGGGCACGAGGTCGATGGGTATCAGATTCTCGACATCGAGTGGTCGAACGTCGTCGTAGGCCAAGTGAGACAGATCGCCGATCATCCCGATGCCGACAAGATCCGCGTCTGCCAGGTCGATACAGGATCTGGAGCGGAGCAGATCATTTGCGGTGCCTGGAACTTCGGGGAAGGCGCCCATGTGGCGGTGGCACGTCCCGGGGCGATACTTCCTGGAGGCGTCGAGATCGGGCGGAGAACCATCAGGGGAGTCGAGTCGCACGGGATGATCTGCTCCGAAAAAGAGCTCGGACTCGGCGAGGACCACGCGGGGATCCTTGTCCTGGATGCGACTCCCGAGATCGGCACTGACTTTGGAGACTTGGTTGAGCTTCCCGACGTCGTTTTCGATCTGAGCATCACACCGAATCGTGGAGACGCGATGTCGCTCTTGGGGATTGCCCGCGATCTGGCAGCCTATTTCAACGTCTCTGCTGCTGTGCCGGAACGAATCATGAGCACTGTGCCCGGAACAACCGGGATAACGGTCGAGATCGCAGACCCCGAAGATTGCTTCCGATTCACGGCCCGCGAGATTCGAGGGGTCCACATCGGCCGATCGCCGCTCTGGGTCAGGCATCGTCTACGCAAGGCGGGCGTTCGATCGATATCGAATGTGGTCGACGTGACCAATTATGTGATGCTCGAACTGGGCCAGCCACAGCACGCTTTTGATGCCGGCGCCATCGAAGGGGGGCATCTTTCTATCCACCGGGCCAAAGTCGGGGAGAGCCTCGTGACTCTCGATGACGTCGAGAGGCGATTGGGAACGGGAGACCTCATCATCTACGACGCAGACGGGCCGACATCGATGGCCGGGACAATGGGCGGGGCCCGCTCGGAAGTCTCTTCACGGACGAGGGACATCCTGTTGGAGGCCGCCACCTGGGATCCGCCCACGATCATGTACATGTCCCGGCGCCACGGTCTTCGCTCGGAGGCCTCAACCCGATTCGAAAGGGGTGTTGACCCCGAACTCACCGATCTCGCCAATAGACGGGCGGCCTCGATGGTGGTCGAGTTGGCAGGTGGGGAGGTTCTCGAAGGGCATATCGACGTGGTGGCAAAGGAACAGGAGAGCACGGTCTTGACCCTGCCGTTGCCTTCATTGACCCGACTGCTCGGCCCCGGGTTCACTTCCGGGTCGGTTCGGACGATTCTCACGCGACTGGGCATGGAGGTGAGCGGCGATGAGCCTCTCCATGTGAATGTGCCCTCCTACAGACTCGATGTCACCCGGCCCGTTGACCTTGTCGAGGAAGTGGCTCGAATCCATGGGTACGACAATTTTGGGTCGACCGTTCCCCTAGGAGTGGCGGGTGGGCTCACGGTTGGGCAAAAACGAGAGCGTGCCCTGAACCAGATCCTGACGCGAGCCGGGCTCAGTCAGGCGGTGACCCTTCCCTTTGTCAGGGAGGACGATTTGGTCGCCCTAGAGCGTGGATCGGGCCTTCAGGAGCTGGTCAGGGTGAAAAACCCTCTGAGCGACGAGGAAGGCCGACTCAGGCCCACAATGCTCCCGAATCTCCTCAGAGCAGTGCGGTACAACATCTCCCACGGAAACGAATCGACCGCGTTGTTCGAGACGGGATCAGTCTTCCGGGCCCTGCCCTACGAGTTCGACCCGCGGCTCCCCGAACAAGTAATCCGGCTTTCCTGGGCGATCACCGGAGGTTTTGGTCAGGAGATACTCGGTGTCCCCGCCCGCCGAGCCGATGCCGACCTCTCCCTTGCGATCTTTCGGCTGATCACTGATTCGCTTTTGCTGAAGGACGTGGACCTACGTCAATCCACAGCACCGGGTTTTCATCCGGGCCGGGCGGCGCTCGTCACGATGAGAGGGGTCGAGATCGGCCATGTCGGGGAGTTGAGCCCGGCTGCAGGCCGTCATTTCGACCTGCCCGATCGGGTGGCGATCGCCGAACTCGATCTCGCTCCTTTCCTCTCGAGCGGAGGGCCGGCGGAGTCGGTGTCTCCCTCGGTCTTTCCTTTTGTGGATTTCGACCTGTCGTTTGTCATTCCCGACGTGATGCCGGTGGCGGAGCTGGTTGCCGCAACCCGGGTCGCGGCCGGGGATCTCCTCGAGGACGAATCGGTGTTCGACGAGTTCCGGGATGAGACCATGGGGGATGACAAGAGGGCCGTCGCGATACGCTATCGGCTGCGGGCCGCCGACAGAACACTCTCCAGCGACGAGGTCAAACCGGTGCGTCAGGCCATGATCGACGCGGCGGGTGCGCTGGGTGCCATGCTCCGTGGCGTGTGAGAGCATGGTGGACCTGGCCAAACTGCTTGCTGGTACGCCCGAAGAGGCCGCGCCGCGGCTTCTCGGGTCCACACTCGTCTCACGGATCGGCGGTCTGGAGGTTTCGGTTCGCCTCACCGAGGTTGAGGCCTACAAGGGAGACGAAGACCCGGCTTCCCACGCCTTCTCCGGCCCGACAGCGAGGAACCGGTCGATGTTCGATCGTCCAGGAACCCTCTATGTATATCGGTCATATGGCATTCACTGGTGTGCCAACGTGGCGACCGGGCCCCTAGGGACCGGCTGGGCGATCCTGTTCAGGGGTGGCGAGATCCAGGAAGGAACACCGGTTGTTCGACGGCGGCGCGGTCGGGATACCGATCTGGCCAATGGCCCGGGAAAGCTGACCCAGGCACTAGGCCTCGATGGCAGCTACGACGGTGCCTATCTACTCGATTCCGGCTCGGACATCAGGCTCGAGCCGGGCCGGTCGCCGGAACTGGTGATGGCCACACCCCGGATCGGAATCAGCAAGGCTCAGGATCGCCCATGGCGCTTCGTGGCCGCGTCACTCGCGTCGGCATAGATACGGCGGGAGCCCGCATCGGGTTTACCCTGCAGCGACAATGAGCCTCGAAGTCCAATTGGATCGGCTGCTTCGCCACGTTGATCGGGTGGTCCCGGAGGGAGAACTGGCGGTCAAGCTCGAGTTGGGCCGGCCCCTTCGTGTGAAATTGGGGCTGGACCCCACAGCATCCGCCGTGACTCTGGGATGGGCGGTCGTCCTCCGTAAACTCCGCCAGTTTCAAGAACTCGGGCACACGGCCGTCTTGATCGTCGGGGACTTCACTGCACAGGTGGGCGATCCATCCGATCGAACGAGTGCTCGCAACCGGCTGACAGCGCAGGAGGTCAACGCATACGCCGAAGATGTGCTTGGCCAGTTCCGCAAGGTGTTGATCGGGGAGAACCTCGAGATCAGGAGAAACTCGGAGTGGCTCGGCGAACTCGACATGGCCGGTCTTCTCGAGCTCACCTCGTCCGCGACCGTTGCCCAAATGCTCGAACGCTCGGACTTTGCCAATCGTTACGAGGCCGGTTCCCCGATCTCGATCATGGAGTTCCTCTATCCACTCCTGCAGGGCTACGACTCCGTCGCAGTCCAAGCCGATGTGGAGCTGGGCGGGAGCGATCAGTTGTGGAATCTGATGATGGGCCGCGTTGTGCAGGAGAGATACGGGCAGTCGCCCCAGGTGGCAATGACCTGTCCGCTTCTGGTCGGGACCGACGGAGTCAAGAAGATGTCGCAGTCCCTGGGCAACTACATCGGGGTCGAGGAGGAGCCCGCTGAGATGTTCGGCAAGACCATGAGTCTTCCCGATCAGTCGATGCCCCAATGGTTCAGGCTGGCGGCCGATCTCGATCCGGATGAGGCTGACCTCATCGAGGTCGGACTGGCGTCAGGTGACCTCCACCCCGGCAAGACCAAAAGGAAGCTGGCCCGTTCAGTCGTGGCCCTGTACTGGGGGGAAGACGAAGCCCGGGAAGCTGAGGCCGCCTTTGATCGTGTCTTCAAAGATGGGGGAGTCCCCCTGGACATCCCGGCGTTTCACCTCCCAGAAGACGACCCTGCCCAGTTGCCGACGCTGATACGGGAAGTCTTCGGGCTCTCTGGTTCTGAAGCAAGACGTCTGATCGGTCAAGGGGGAGTCAGTATCGATGGAACCGTGGCGACTGAGCCGGAAATACCACGATCGGTTCTCGCAGGAAGCGTGCTGCGTGTCGGCAAGAGGAGATTCGCCCGGCTGATCGATTGACTTGACTAGCAACCCGCCCTCGTTACTATTCGTGATCCGACCGGGAAACGATTCCCGATCACCCACCAACCGGTGAGGCGCTTGACTCGCGCCGAGACGGGATTGTTATCTGTATCGGGGCCGCGGTATGATCGTCGGCCCGCCTGACACTGACATATCAGGGGTGGAGCTTTGGGCTCCTTGACAACTGAACAATGTGCCAAAAGCCAGCATGCACACTCCCGCTGTCGACTAGTTCGGCAAGGAGTGAGCATCTAAATAGACGATGACGTTCTCGAATGGTCGAGAACGGTCAAAGTACAGCAATCAGCTCTAGGGTCACTCATGACCCTGGACCCAATTGCAAACACTTCATTGACAGGATTGGCGAGCATCTTTTGATGCGAGCCTTGAATGTATGTTGGAGAGTTTGATCCTGGCTCAGGACGAACGCTGGCGGCGTGCCTAATGCATGCAAGTCGAGCGACGCATATCGGAGGGGTAACCCACTGGTATGACGGAGCGGCGAACGGGTGAGTAACACGTGAGCAACCTGCCCCACAGATCGGGATAGCCCAGAGAAATCTGGATTAATACCGAATATCCTCATTGGACCACATGGCTCGATGAGGAAATGCCTTTGTGCTGTGGGATGG
>JBFHXF010000044.1:0-15288 GCA_041599115.1 Acidimicrobiia bacterium | reverse complement strand
CACGTCGACATACACTGGCTTCCCGACGCCTAGAACATGAAAGACGGTCATGCCAAGTCCTGATGCGGCAATCAAAGTCGTCGGTCTGGTCAAGCACTACAAGAAGACTCGGGCAGTGGACGGTCTCGATTTCGAGATTCCTCGGGGAGTCATCGCCGGGTTTCTGGGCCCGAACGGCGCCGGCAAGACGACCACGTTCCGGGCCATGCTCGGCCTCACCCCTATCGGTGGTGGCGATATCCAAATCCTGGGCCACGAGGTTCCCCGCCAGCTCCAGGCAGTGACCAAGCAGATCGGGGCCATCATCGAAGAGCCGGGCCTGATCAAAGCTCTCACGGGCAGAGTCAATCTGACCGTGGCCGCGGACACTTTGGGCTTCGGCCATGAGCGCATTGAGGATCTGCTTGTCTTCGTGGGGCTCACCGACGACGCGAACCGCAAGGTGAGCGAGTACTCCAAGGGGATGCGGCAGCGGCTGGCACTGGCCGCGGCCCTGCTCGGAGAACCCCAACTTCTGTTGTTGGACGAGCCACTCGACGGACTCGATCCGGCCGGACAGCGGTCGTTTCGCGCTCGCCTCCGCGAACTTGCCGACGATGGCAGAACCGTTGTCGTATCCAGTCATGATCTCGCAGATATCGAGGCACTAGCCGACTATGTGGTTGTAATCGATCACGGACGCCTGGTCGCGCAGGGTCCCCTCGAGAGTCTTCTCGATGGTGGGGCTACCACAATCGTGGTCAGTGATATCGAGGGTGCTCGGTCTGCTCTCGGTGCCGAGGGAATTCGGACCGACCTGGCCGGAAGCAAGCTCCTGGTACATGAAAACGACGGGTCCCGGATCGTCGGCGTCCTGGCTGCGCACGGGATCTTCCCCAGTGAAGTGGTCTCGGCCAGAAGCACACTCGAGACCGTGTTCCTCGGAATGACCGGAGACGAGGACCGATGAGTCTTCTCCATGCCGAGTATCTCAAGCTGAGTCGACGGCGTATCTATCCAGCGATGATCGGGATCCTGGGAGTTCTCGTGGGCCTGACGGCGTTCTTTCTCCTCGTTTTTGGTCGAATTGCGCCGGACCTCGCTCAGGGTGTTCCCGTCTTGGAGAAACCGGCGGCGTACATGGTCGGTGTTCAGCAGATCGCCGGCCAGACGTGGTTCGCCCTGATCCTGGCTGTGGTCCTTCTCGGCGGTGAGCTGAGCACTACGGCCTGGGCGACTTCGCTCACCCGGGATGCCCGAAAATCGGTCCATGTCGCCTCTCGTCTCGGTGTCTACGTCATAGCCAGTTGGATTGCCATGTTGCTGGCGATAGCCGGCTGGGCCGTTGTGGTGTTGCTCGTCTCCGAGGGCTCCGGCGGCCCGGGAACCGGCGAATGGCTTGGAGTGATCTGGAAGATCGGGCTGATCGAATTGGCCTGGGCAGCCATCGGCATGGGGGCGGTTGCCATGCTTCGATCGATAGGCCCGGCGATCGGCGTCGCCATCGCCTTCTCCTTTGTCGAGAGCATCCTCTCCCTGTGGGGCCCTTATGAAAACGTCTCGCTCACCGCTGCCAGCACCGGCCTGTTCCCCACCGAGCTAGGCGGTTTCATCGGAGCCTTCATCCCGGGTGGCGACCTCACCCACGGGCACGCAATTGCCATCATCCTGGGTTGGAGCCTGCTTGGAGTTGCACTGACCTGGTGGGGTCTTCAGAGAAGCGACGCTTGATCGGATCCCAGCCGGCGTCTCATCTCCTTGTGCCAGCACCCGTGATGCCAATGCCGTCTGAGATCGACGGCATCTTCCGGCACGACCACCAGGTGGAAGGTCCCCGGCGGGATGGGATGTTCACACCCAGGGCAGAGATATTCCTTGGTGGCAGCGTAAGGCTGCACCGGTGTGACGGTCACCCCGAGAAGATCGCCCATGCCAGTGCCGCAACGGCGACGATCAGACCCGCGACAAGCATGACGATGTCCGCCCGGTTGTTCTCCGAGTCGCGAAATGGATTGAAACCCATGCCCGAACGCTAACCCGGTGCCGATCCGTCTACCGTCAATCCCATGAGTTGGCTCTTGACCGAGGATCGTGGCCGGGTCCGACGGCTGATCATCAACCGCCCCGATCGTAAGAACGCCATTCCGATGGACGGTTGGGCAGAATTGCGCCAAGCGTTCGAAGATTTCGACAACTCCGAGCTCCGTGTCCTGATACTCACTGGTGCGGGCGGGGAGTTCTGCGCCGGGATCGACCTGGCTCCGGAACGTCTCGACGAGTTGGGATCGGTTCCCGATCGTCACCGCCGGATGAAACTCGTGGGTTCGGTTGCCATGACGTTGCACCGCCTGTCCAAGCCGACTGTGGCTGCCGTTGACGGTGTGGCCGTGGGCGCCGGACTCAACCTCGCTCTCGGCTGCGACCTGGTCATAGCCACCGAGCGGGCCCGATTCTCCGAGATCTTCGTACGCAGGGGTCTTGTGCTGGACACCGGTGGGTCTTGGCTCTTGCCTCGCATAGTCGGTCTCCAGCGGGCGAAAGAGATGGCACTGACGGGGAGGATCCTCGACGCCGCCGAAGCCTTCAGCATCGGATTGGTGACACAGGTCGTTCCGGCTGAGGACCTCGATGATGCCGTTCAGGTCTTGACCGGCCAGCTTCTTGCCGCGGCACCCATCCCGCAGATGCTCAGCAAGCAGATGCTGAACAGTTCGGTTGGCTCGAGTCTTGCCGACATGCTGGCATGGGAGGGTGAGGCCCAGACTGTTGCATTGGGGACAGCGGACGCCGCTGAGGGAGTCATGTCTTTTCTCGAGCGTCGTGATCCCGACTGGACCGGGAACTAGCCCGGTTCCCTAACCTCGAACAATGCCACGTATCGCCTTGGCCGGTCCATCCGACATGGTGGTCGCCGCCGGTTCTCTAGCTGCGGCGGCGGGTGGCTCGCTCGTTGATGTCGTGATAGCGGCCGCGCTCACCGCGACCTGCACCGACCCCGGAATCTGCGCCCCCGGCGGCGGGGGGTTCATCACGATTGAAATCCCGGGTGAGGAAGCGGTCGTCATCGATGGGTATATGGCTTTCCCTGGTATCGGGTTTGATGGCGATGCCTTCACGCGGACCGTTTCAATGGAGTACGGGGGTGGTGTTACCACCGGCGTCGACGCCGGATCGGTGGCCGTCCCCGGAGCGTTCGCCGCTTATGCCATGGCCAATGAGCGCTACGGATCGCTGCCATGGCGCGAACTGATGCATCTCACCGCCGGCCTGGTCGAAGACGGTTTCCCCCTCTCCCAGACAGCACACACCTATCTTCTCGATGCTGGAGAGCTGATCTTTGCTCAGGACCCGACTTCACGGTCAGCGCTGTTCGACGGGAATGCCCTTCTTCAACACGGTGAGACGGTCGTCTTCACCGATCTCGCGCCAACATTGCGGCTGATAGGGGACCGCGGGGTTGGCGTGCTGTACGGAGGGGAGTTGGGTGACTCGATCGCCGACGACATAACGGCCAGGGGCGGCCGTCTCACCCGCGAGGACATGGCCTCCTATCGGGCGATTGCCAGGCCACCACTTCGAGCGGATGTCGGCGACTGGACGATCCTGACCAATCCACCCCCTGCCGTCGGGGGAGCGACCCTGCTTCTGGCCCTGGCGGGTATGGCTGCTTCGGTCCGGCCCGACTCGGCAGAAGTCTGGTTCGAGTGCCTCCGGGATGCCTTCGTGATCCGCACCGGTTTGATAGAGCCGGCCAAAGATCGCGAAGCGACCGTCATGGAGGTGCTGGCCAGGGCGGGAATTCTCTCGTCCTCGACCATCGCCGTGGCGGCAGTAGATAGCGAGGGATCGGCGGTCGCTGCGAGCTTCTCCGCTGGGTACGGATCCGGTGTGGTGCCCCGAGGCAGCGGGATGCTTATGAACAACTCGGTGGGTGAGATCGAGTTGCTGCCTGGCGGTGTCGAATCGCAGTCACCAGGTCAGCGAATGCTCTCGAACATGGCGCCCACGGTGGCGCATGCCGGGAACCGGGCGATCGCTCTGGCATCTCCCGGGGCGGATCGGATCACCTCCGCGCTGGCGATCACTCTGGCCAGGACGGCTTTGGCGGGTGACGACCTGGTGGCCGCGATAGATCACCCCAGGGTTCATCCAGAGTTCTTCGGATCGAGTGTCCGTGCAGCAGCCGAGCCCGGCCTGGGTCTGTCAGACCTCCCCGACGAGGTGCGCAGGTATGACTCACGACACATGTACTTCGGCGGAGTGGCCGGCGCGGCGTTGGAAGGCTCCGAGTTGACCGCCTACGCCGACAAGCGGCGTGTGGGCGCGGTGGCCTTGATCGACTGATCAGCCAGACCCCTGGTTCCGGTCGTGAAAGGGCCGTAGCTTCGTGGCTATGTACGCAGCGACCATGTCTGTGGCGCTCGTCGGGGGATCGGTGACCCCGGTCATGGTCGAGGCTCACGTCGGGCGCCCGCAGGAGGCCTTCAAACTCACCGGCTTGCCGGACACGGCAGTGAGGGAGGCGAAGGACCGGGTCAGGGCAGCGGTGGCATCGGCAGGAATCAGGTTTCCCAACAGAACCTTGACCGTCAATCTCGCACCAGCGGATATTCCTAAAGGGGGCACCGACTACGACCTGCCGATCGCCCTCGGGATCCTCGCCGCCAGTCGGGAGATACCCGACCCGGGTGGAGCGATCGTCGCAGGCGAACTGGCCCTCGACGGGACGGTCCGGCCGGGATCCAGCGCCCTCGGTGCCGGTGTCCTCAGCGCCCGGCTCGAACTGCCCTGTGTGGTTGAGTGCACGTCGGCCGGGCAAGCGGCTGCAGTGCCCGGAGCGACGGTGTTCGGTGTGAGATCGCTGGCGGAGGCGGTGGACCTTCTCCGCACAGGATTCGACCGGGCCAGGCCCGCAGATCCAACTCCCTCGAGTGATTCTCAACCCTTGGAGGATCTGGTTGACCTGAGGGGCCAATCGGTCGCGAGAAGGGCGCTCGAGGTAGCCGCTGCCGGCGGACATCATCTGCTGTTGCACGGACCGCCCGGGGGCGGCAAGACGATGCTGGCCCGCCGCCTTCCCAGCATCCTCCCGCCATTGGCGTCCGATGAATCGATCGAAGTCTCGTTGTTGTGGGCCGCTGCCGGGCGAAACCGGGATATCAATGCCCCACCGCCCTTCAGAGCCCCGCACCACACCGCTTCGAAGGCTGCTCTCGTTGGCGGCGGCTCGGGGATTCCCCGACCGGGAGAGGTCTCGCTGGCCCATCATGGCGTGTTGTTCCTGGACGAATTGGCCGAGCTGCCACGCGGTCATCTGGACACTCTCCGCCAGCCTCTCGAGCAGGGCTATGTGTCCGTGGCGCGCAAGGGTGCGTCTCTCCAGTTCCCTGCGGCGTTTCAGTTGGTCGGGGCCACCAATCCCTGTCCGTGTGGCTTCTTCGGTGATCGGCGGCGGCCCTGTGATTGTCGGCCGGCGATCCGCGAGCGATACCGGTCCCGCGTATCGGGGCCGTTTCTCGATCGGTTCGATCTCGTGGTCAAGGTCGGGCGGGTGAGTGCGGAATCATTCGACGGTCCGCCGGGCGAGCCCAGCGAGCGAGTTCGGGCAAGGGTGGTCGCCGCCCGGGAGATCCAGAAAGAAAGGGGCGGTCTCAACGTCCACATCCAGCCCGATCGTCTTCGCATCGGGGGACCGGCGAGGAGGCTTATTGGAACCGCCCTGTCCACGTTCACGATCACCGCAAGAGGAGCCGATCGAATTCGTCGAGTGTCGAGGACGATTGCTGATCTCGACGGATCGGAGGTCGTCGAAGAGCCCCATGTCTCCGAAGCGATCGGATTGCGAGGTGACTGGGGTGAGAGTTGATCCGCGCCTGCTCGACCCGGCCGCGGAGACCTACCCGGAGGGGCTGCGAGACCTCGAGAGTCCTCCTGCCGTCTTTGTCACGGGGACGATGGTCGTGGCCCCCGCTATCGCGGTAGTGGGAACTCGACGATGCACCAGATACGGTGTCGATCTGGCCCGGGCATTCGGACGCGGACTGGCTGAGGCGGGGTGGTCGGTGGTGAGCGGTCTGGCCCGCGGGATCGATGCGGCCGCCCACTGGGGGGTCTTGGACGGGTCCGGCCACGCTCTCGGGGTGGTCGCTTCGGGTCTCGATATCTGGTACCCGGCGGAGAATCGGCCCTTGTATCGAGGCGTACTAGATGGCGGCGGAGCGCTTGTCTCCGAGTATCCGTTGGGAACGCCCCCCGATCGCTGGCGGTTTCCCGCGCGCAACCGGCTGATCGCTGCAGTGGCGTCGGCCACCGTGGTCGTGGAGGCAGGAGAGACGGGCGGTGCCCTCATTACGGCGCGTTTGGCTGCAGAGATGGGGCGGCCTGTGTTCGTTGTTCCCGGTGACGTAGATCGCGCGGCATCGGTTGGATGCAATCGCCTGATCCGGGACGGAGCTCATCCGGTCTTGGGTGTGGTTGACCTGATCGAGGAACTCGAGTTGGCGCTCGGCCCGGCGCCCGGGGTGATCGACCATGAGGCTGGTCTCCTGCCGCCACAGGGTGTGGCCGTGGAGGACCTTGCTTCCTATTGGGACTGCTCGGTGGGGGATGCCCTTCGCCGGCTGGGAAGGCTCGAGGCCTCGGGACAGGTGAGGCAGATCGATGGAATGGCTGTGCCCGAGGGGGCGTAGCCGGGATGTCCCGGGTCAGCAGCTTCGGGGCAAATAACATAGTGAGGTGAGCCGTCCCGTCGTGCCTGCTTGGGCAGAATCAGAGGTATCGGAGTATCTGGACCGCCTCCGCCTCCATCGTGACCTTTCGCTGAACACGATCGCGGCCTATCGCGGCGACCTTGCCCAGTTCTTCGCCTTTGCCGACAGCGCTGGCATCGACTCGATCCATGCTGTCGACCGGCGACTGGCGCGCCGCTATCTCGCCTTTCTCGACTCCGGGGCATACGCACGCCGGTCGATCACCCGCAAGGCCTCGGCGGTGAGAGCTTTTTACGCCGACCTGGGTCGTCGCGGGGTCACCGATGTCAACCCCTTCGAGGGTGTGGGCCGGCTCCGTCTGGACAAGCCTCTGCCTCACGCATTGCCGACGAGGACGGTCGTGCACGCCATCGAGTCCATCGACACCGCAACCCCGGTCGGCCTCAGAGATCGGGCGATCGTCGACGTGCTCTATTCCACGGGCCTGCGAATCTCCGAGTTGACCTCACTTGCGGTTGGGGATGTGGGAGGTGACCTTTTGACCGTCGTCGGGAAGGGAGGCAAGACCCGTCGAGTCCCCATTGGCCGCCCTGCCCAGGAATCGGTACGCCGGTATCTCCAGTCGGGTCGGCCATCGCTCGTCTCGACGGCCGCCGGCGACGCCCTATGGGTCGGTCTGAGGGGAGGTCCATTGGGTCAGCGAGGGGTGCGACGTGTCGTCAGGAAGACCGTGGCGACCTTCCCCCATGCACTCAGACACAGCTTCGCCACTCATCTGCTCGAGGGCGGTGCGGATCTTCGAGTGGTCCAGGACATGTTGGGTCATACCGATCTCGCAACGACTCAGATCTACACTGCCGTCACCCGCCAACACCTGAGAGGGACCTATGACCGGAGCCACCCAAGGGCCTGAGACAAGCAAAGTCGACGCCCTTTGGGAGCGCTTCAAATCGTCGGGCGAGGCCGACGCCCGCGAGCGCCTGATTCTGCACTACTCGCCACTGGTCAAATATGTTGCCGGTCGGGTTGGGTCGGGTCTTCCCAGGTCTGTCGACCAAAACGACCTCGCCAGCTATGGCCTCTTCGGATTGATCGACGCCATTGACAAGTTTGATCTGGAACGCGGGTTCAAGTTCGAGACCTATGCGATCAATCGGATCAAGGGCGCCATTCTCGACGAACTGCGCGCCCTGGACTGGGTTCCCAGGTCGGTTCGCTCGAGGGCTCGCCGTATCGAGTCAGCCATCGCTGAACTCGAGCACACCCTTCAACGAGCCCCCAATGAACAGGAACTGGCCGAAGCCCTCGAGATGGAAGTCGAGGACCTGCAGAGCGCTCTTGCCGAAATCGGTCGGTCCGGGATCTCGGCCCTCGACGAATTCGTGGGAAGCGACTCGCAGACATCGGTCGGCGAGATGCTCGCCGACCCGGGAGGTGTTTCCCCGGAGGCTGCGTTTCAGGCCGAAGAGACCCGAAGCGGCATGGTCGATGCCATCAATCGCTTGCCCCACCGCGAACGCCTGGTGGTAACGCTGTATTACTACGAAGGCATGACACTGGCCGAGATCGGGGAGGTCTTGGGTGTCACCGAGTCCAGGGTGTGCCAGATCCATGCCAAGACGATGATGTCGCTGAGGAACCGGATCGGGGAGCCTTCCTGGGGCTGAGCAAGGCTCGGGCCTCCTGACATGTCTGAGGGTGCCGCCCGGGTCATGGTGCTACAGCGATGTCTCCCAGACGGTGCTCGAACAGTTTCAGCAGGTCGCCGGTCGTCATCCCGATCAGGAAGCCCCTCCTCCCACCGTTGACATATACCCGCGAAAGTGATGCGATCTGTTGCTCCACGAGGATGGGAAGCTGGGTCCTCATCCCAAGCGGCGACGTGCCACCGAACTGATAGCCGGTCCATCTCAGTGCCTCTCTCGCCCGGGCAGGCTTGAGCGTTTTCGCTCCGAAAACTCGCGCGGCGGACTTGATGGACACTTCCCGGTCGCCGTGCATCAACACTATGACCCCGCTCCCGTCATCGGTCTCCATGACCAGCGTCTTGATCACTTGATGCGGGTCGACGCCTAAAGCCTCGGCAGCACCCATGGCCCCGGGAAAGCGGTCGTAGCTGAAGACGTGTTCGCTGTATGTGATCCCGGCGGCGCGCAGGATCCTCACGGCTGGGGTGACCGGAGGTCGCTGTGGCATGACCTCACAGTACGCCTGCTCGATTACCCAACAACATTGCGGTGTCATACAATCGGGGCATCACGCACGCTTGCGCACCCTCGCTGGTCGGGCACGTCCCGAAAGAGGGTCACTCGTTTCAGAGTGCGACACCGGTCGCGCACGCGGAGGAACAACCAGGAAGGAGCAGTTGTGGCTGAAGTCACAATGAAACAGCTCTTGGAGGCCGGCGTACATTTCGGGCATCAGACCCGGCGCTGGGACCCCAAGATGCGCCCATATATCTATGGGGAGCGCAATGGCATCCACATCATGGATCTGCGTCAGACAGTCACCCAGATCCAGGAAGCGACCAAGTACGTAAAGGACCTGGTCGCGGGGGGCGGCACGGTCCTGTTTGTTGGGACCAAGAAACAGGCTCAGAATGCCGTCGCCGAGAACGCGGGTCGCTCCGGGATGCCATACGTCAATTACAGATGGCTGGGGGGGATGCTCACCAACTGGACCACGATCCAGAAGCGAATCTTCTACATGCGCGAGCTTCGCAATCTGGAATCGTCGGGTGAGATCAACGCCCTTCCCAAGAAGGAACGGCTTCGTCTACGCCGCGAATTGGCCAAGCTGGAGCAGAACCTCGGTGGTGTGGCCGACATGCAGCGCGTGCCTGATGCTGTGTTCATCATCGATGTGAATGCCGAGACGACCGCGGTATCCGAGGCCGCCCGGTTGGGACTGCCGATCATCGCCCTGCTCGACAGCAACTGTGACCCTGACGCGGTGGAATATGTCATCGCCGGCAACGACGATGCCATTCGTGCCGCCGACTTGATCGCTGGAGCAATCGCGGACGCTGCGAACGAGGGTCGGGAACTCGCCAGGAACAAGGCTGCCAAGGGCGACGCCGAAGAGTCTTGACCGAGGAGAGATATGGCTGATTTCACCGCAAAAGACATCCAGAAGCTGCGGCAGGACGCCGGTGTAGGAATGATGGATGCCAAGACTGCACTGGCCGACGCCGAGGGGGACCTGGACCGAGCCTTCGAACTGCTACGCGAGCGTGGCCAGGCCAAGATGGCCAAACGGGCTGACCGTGAGGCAGCCGAAGGTGCCATCGGCACCTATCTTCACATGCAGAACGACCGACCGGTCCTCGGGGTGCTCGTCCAGCTTGTGTGTGAAACCGATTTTGTCGCCAAGAGCGAAGAGTTCCGCCAGATCGCCGACGCAATAGCGATGCACATCAGTTGGGGCAACCCCACCTGGGTGACAAGGGATCAGGTAGAAGAAGTCGCCCTCGCCAAGGAGCGGGATTTGATCTCGCGACAAGCTGTGAACGAGGGCAAGCCAGAGAATGTCATGGATAGGATCGTCGATGGCAAGATCGAGGCCTGGTATGGCGAGAATGTGCTCTACGACCAGAGATTCGTCAACTCAGAGATGTTCGAGGGCACCGTGGGCCAACTCGTCGCCGATCTGGCAACCAGAATGGGTGAAAACATCTCGGTGCGTCGCTTCGCCCGACTGGCGATTGGCGAATAGGAGGGGAATGTGTCCGACACCACAGACCGCAGGGTCCTGCTGAAACTGTCAGGGGAGGCGTTCGCCGACCCACAGGTCGGATATGGAATCGACTCGGCCTCGGTCCACAGGGTGGCTGAGGAGATAGCCGTTGCTCTCGATGGCGGCGCCCAGGTGGCCGTGGTTGTGGGCGGGGGCAATATCTTCCGAGGCGTCTCCCAGGCGGCGAAGGGGATGGATCCGGCATCAGCCGATTACATGGGCATGTTGGCGACGGTCATCAATGCTCTGGCCCTGCGTGATGCCCTGGAGAAGCAAGGTGTGGTAACTCGGGTTCAGAGCGCAATAACCATGCAGGAACTGGCCGAACCGTATATCCGGCTACGCGCGATCAGGCATCTCGAAAAGGGCCGCGTGGTGATTTTCGCGGCCGGCACCGGCAACCCCTTCTTCACGACAGACACCACCGCTGCCCTGCGAGCGATCGAGATCAACGCCGATGTGTTGCTCAAGGCGAGCAAGGTGGATGGGATCTACGACTCCGATCCCGCTACCAACGCCGACGCCCAGCGTCATGAAGAGCTTTCGTATATGGAATTCATTGCTCGCGAACTCAGGGTGATGGACACGACCGCCGTTACGATGTGCAAGGAGCACAACGTGCCGATCGTCGTGTTTGATATGAACACCCCCGGCAACATCGTCAGGGCTGTTCGCGGCGAAGACCTCGGGACTGTGATCCATTAGCGAGGAGTGACCATGATCGACGACCTCTTGACGGAAGCTGAGCACAAGATGGAGATGGCAGTCGATCATGTCGCCACCGAGTTTTCGACGGTGAGGACCGGACGCGCCAATCCCCAGCTTCTGCAGAGAATCAGTGTCGATTACTACGGATCGCCAACCTCGCTACAACAGCTTGCCTCGATAGCGGTGCCCGAGCCCCGGATGCTGGTCGTCCAGCCCTTCGACCGCTCCACGATCACCGACATCGAGAGAGCCATTCAAATGGCGGATCTCGGCCTCAACCCTTCGAACGACGGGTCGGTGATACGCATCGCCTTCCCCCCGCTGACCGAAGAGCGCCGCAAAGATCTGATCCGTCTCGTCAAGAACATGGCCGAGGAGGGGCGGGTGGCTATTCGCAATGTGCGTCGTCACTCCAAGACCGACATGGAGGCACTTCACGGAGAGATCTCCGACGATGACATTCGACGTGGCGAAGATGAACTTCAGAAACTGACCGATTCCTTTGTTGAGCGCATCGATCATTTGGTGTCGAACAAAGAGGAAGAGTTGCTCGAGGTCTAATGGACAACGGAGATTCGAAGAAGGGCAAGTCATTTGGACGCCCCTGGGAAGACGAGGGGTCGGACGCCGAGGTGTTCACGCTTCCCGGCCTCGGCCTCGATCCGGGAGAAGCCGCCGACGGCGTCGATCTCGAGGACTGGGATGCCATGGCCGCCGAGCCGAGCGAACTCGACGAGTTCACCTCCCTCGAGTACTCGTCGGCGACCACAGAGGAGTACCGGGGGCTCGCCGAGGACGTGAGCCGGGCAGCCGCAGAGCAATGGGAGCTCCAGGCAGTGGCAGCCACCGTGCCCGGCGTCGACACCGGTCTGGTCGGATTCGAGGATGTGACCGGCACCGTTCTCGACCCCGAAGAGACATATGAGGCGTCCGAGCAGGCCGCCAGCTCCGACATGACGATGCGAATCGCCTCGGCACTCATCGTTTTTGGAATGTTCGTTGGAAGCCTTCTGCTCGGGGGATGGTGGTTCGCCGGGTTCATCGGTCTCGTGATGGTGGTGGCCACCGGTGAGTTCTACTCCACCGTGCGCACTCGGGGCTATAGCCCCATTGCCCTGTTCGGTCTGCTTGCCGTGTTGTTGATGGCTGTCAGCGCCGAGACATCCGGAGCGAGTGCCATCGCCGGATGGGCGGGAGGTTTCGCCGGTTTGACGGTGCTCTTCTTCTCGCTGTCTTCGCGGAGAAAGGCCGTCGAGAATGCAGCCGTTACCGTGGCCGGATTCGCCTGGGTGGGCCTCCTTTCCTTCGCCATCCTCATTGCGAGAGGTCCGTCCCCCGTGGCCAACATTATGTTCGTGGTGCTCCTGGTAGCCATGAACGACAGCGGCGCCTTCTTCGTTGGACGCTCGTTCGGGCGGAGGAGACTGTCGCCGAAAATCTCGCCGAACAAGACCCTCGAGGGTCTTCTCGGTGGCGCGGCCATCTCGTTTGCGACAGCCGCCGTTCTCTCGACTTTTCCTGCCTGGGAAGCCATCGGCTTCAATCGAGCAATGGCTGTGGCGCTGGTGGTATCGATCTTCTCACCGATCGGAGACGCGATCGAGTCGATGGTCAAGCGGTCGCTGGGGGTCAAGGACATGGGATCGGTGCTACCTGGCCATGGCGGCATCCTCGATCGCATCGACAGCTTCATACTGGTCATCCCGGCCGTCTATCTCCTTTTTCGGGGTTTCGGGCTGTTGTGAACCGCTCCGTGGTCGTGCTCGGCGCGACCGGTTCGATAGGGACACAGACACTGGAGGTTGTCGATCATCTCGGGGCGCAGGTCAGTTCGATCGCGGCCCGAACACCATCGCCTGATTTCATTGCTCTCGCCTCGAGATACCCCGAGGCGATTGTGATCGCCACCGGGGGATCGAGCGAAGAACGGGACGAATTTGGCCGGGCACTGGGGTCGAGAGCCCGTTTCGGCACGGAGGCGCTGATCGAGGCGGCAGCAACACCCGGTGCCGTCATCGTCAACGGGATCGTAGGGGCAGCCGGTCTGCGATCGACCGTGGCGGCCTTGGAAGCTGGAAACAGGGTCGCGTTGGCGAACAAGGAGAGCCTGGTCGCCGGTGGTCCCGTGGTGAAAGCTGCCATGAAACGGGGCGGTGGAGAGCTGGTTCCCATCGACAGTGAGCATTCGGCCCTTTATCAATGCCTGTGGGGCGAACCTGTCGAATCGGTGGCAAGGATGATCCTCACGGCCTCGGGTGGTCCGTTTCGAGGATGGACCCGAACCGAAATGACAACAGTGACTCCTGATCAGGCACTCGACCACCCCACATGGAACATGGGACGCCGGATCACGGTCGACTCCGCAACCTTGATGAACAAGGGACTGGAGGTGATAGAGGCGTATCACCTCTTCGACATCCCATTTGACCGCATCGATGTGGTGATTCATCCGCAATCGATTTTGCACTCGGCGGTGGAGTTCGTCGACGGATCATGGAAGGGCCATCTGGGTCATGCGGACATGCGGATTCCGATTCAGTACGCCTTGACGACACCGGGCCGTAGCGTAGGGCTCGGCGCCCCTTTCGATCTCGCCGGCCGTGAACTCAGCTTCGAGGCTCCTGACCGGAAGGCTTTTCCGTCTCTCGACCTGGCATTCGCGGCGGGGCGCGCCGGCGGGTCGTCTCCTGCCGTGCTCAATGCAGCCGATGAGGTAGCAGTCGAAGCCTTCCTGCAGAGGCGCCTCGGATTCACCGGGATTGCAGATGTGGTCGGCAGGACGCTGGAAATGGTGCCACAAAGATCGGTCGAGACGGTCGATGATGTGATCGCGGTGGATCGGGAGGCGAGAGCTGCTGCGGCCTCTCTGATTGCCAGTGTCTGCTGACTAGGGGAGGCCTCCGATTACCGTGACCGGATGCTCCAGGGCCTAGCCGCTGCGGCCGCGATCGTCTTATTCGTTGCTGCCCACGAGGCGGGCCACTTCCTGGCGGCCAAGGCCGTTGGAATCAAGGTCACGCAGTTCTTCTTCGGTTTTGGACCCAGGATCTGGTCAATCCACCGCGGTGAGACCGAATACGGGTTCAAGTGGCTCCCATTGGGGGGGTATGTCCGCATCGTCGGCATGAATCCGCTCGAAGAAGTGTCGCCCGAGGACATGGGTCGGACCTATCGGGAAAAGAAGTTCTGGGAGAAGAGCATCGTCGTACTCGCTGGAGTTGGGATGAACTACGCAATTGCGCTGGTGCTCTTCTACGTGATTCTGCTCTCCAGCGGAATCCCCGACCCCCAGCCTGTCGTCGCCGAATTGGTGCCCACGGTCGTTGTCAATGGCGTGGAGACGGCGAGTCCGGCGGTCAGGGCAGGTCTCCAGCCGGGTGATGTGATCACGGGCATTGGCCAATACACCATCGCTGATTGGACCGACGTGACCACCGCCTTCGAGTCGGTTGGTCCCGGCCCAACCGTCCTGCAGATCTCACGCGATGGCCAAGCGGTGGCTGTCGCCGTCGATCTCGTCAAGAGCACCCTTCCCGACGGGACCGTTGTCGGCTTTCTCGGTGTCAGCCCGTTCGATCCCCGATATCGACCGGGCCCCCTCGAAGGGGTTGGGCTCGCGGGTCAGAACGTCTGGGATGGGATCGGGTTCACCTTCCGGGCCATGGGTGACATGATCAAGCCTTCCAGCCTCGCCCAATACGTGGGAGTCTTCGCGGGCAACACCAATATCGATGAGGAGATCCGGCCGGTCAGCCCGATCGGACTGGTCAACATCGGGTCGCAGACACAGTCGTTGGCCGCCTTCGCCGGGATTCTCGCACTGGTGAATGTGATCCTCGCGACGATAAATCTTCTGCCGTTGTTCCCCTTGGACGGGGGGCATTTTGCCGTGGCTGTGTTCGAGAAACTGACTGGTCGGGAGGCGAATGTCAGGAAACTCGCGCCGGTGGCAGCGGCAGTGATCGTGTTGTTCGCCTTCCTGGGTTTTGTCGCCATCATTCTCGATGTGGTCAACCCAATCAGCCTGTCCTGACTGCCCTCCTCCCCGGCTGCGCCGGTACTCCCCCCCGTTTCCTCCCCCAGGAGCGAAGCGACGTTGGGGGAGGTGTCACGTAGTGACGGAGGGGGCGAGGCCGCAGGCCGAGATGGGGAGGTG